>NZ_JBEXYC010000040.1:0-58372 GCF_040630835.1 Kitasatospora sp. NPDC005751 | reverse complement strand
GGCCGCCGACGGTGAGTTCGGTGCCGTCGGCGAGCAGCAGGTCGAGGGATTCCACGTTGTCGGAGGTGCGCCCCCAGATGACGGCACGGCCAGCGCGAGCGCCAGCCCCGACCGCCCTGCGGTGGAAGCCATGGTCACCGGGATCTCCCATCGAGTGCGGGGCGGGTCCAGTCCTTCCTCGAATATGGGGGCGGAGGGGCCGCTGCCGGACGTTCTAGCGGCCGGTTCGGCGGCGGGGGCGCGGCGTTCACCCGTTCGACGCACCCGGGGCCGAAGTCGAGCTGCCCCGGCGCGGGCGTCACGGTAGGCGGCCTCGCCCCCTTCCGCGCGGTCAGGCGTCGGTGCCGGGTTCGGCCCGGTCGAGGGCGGACGCGAGGATGTCGTGCAGCTCCTGAGCGGTCGTCAGGTCCCGGTGCTCGGGGCGGTTGTCGCCGGTGTCGAGGTCCACGTCGTCGAGTTCGGTCTCGCCGCTGCTCCAGACGGTGATCATGATGGCCCGGCGGCCGGCTTCGAGGGTCAGCCAGGCGCTGTCCTTGAGCCGGCCGTCGTCCGGGGAGTGCCCCAGTTCGGTGGCGATCCCGCGTGCGCGGACAGCCGGCTCGTTCGCGGCGAACCAGTCGGCGAGCGCGTGGGTGAGGTCCGGCAGCCGTGGGCTGCCCCCCGCCGTGGGGTGGGCGAGCTGGAAGGCGAGCCGTTCGTCGGCCCGGTCGCCGATGCGGGTGAGCACGGTGTCCAGGTCGATGAACTCCTCCCAGGCCGACCTCCCGCTCGCCGCGGCGAGCCTGGCGACGACGAGGTCTTCGAGCCCGGGGACGCGCTTGTTCTTCCAGCTCGTGTCGGCCAGGCTGACCAGGAGGTCCTCCGTCCCGGCCGCCTCGGTGGCCCAGGCGGCGTGCGTCGCGGCGAAGCGTGCCCGGTCGACATCGACGCCCCGGGCGAGGAGGAGGTCCCGGCCGGCCTCCTCGTGCCGTGCGCCCGGAGCGGACAGCTCGGCGGGGTGCAGCGTCTTGCCGATGTCGTGCGTGGCGGCGCCGAACAGGACGGCATCCGGGTCGATCCCCAGATCGAGGCCGCGGGTGGCGAGCCATTCGAGGAGTTGCCCCGCGACGTCGTGGACCACGCGGAGATGGGCGACCAGACGTGGCGGAGCGTCGACATCGTGCAGCAGTTCGGCTGCTTCGATCGGCAGCGGCCGCAGCCGGGGCCGGTCGGTGTCCTGGAGGGCGATCGACAGTACTCGGGAGGTCGTCACCGCGACAGGGTAGCCGGTGGTATCGGACGATTCAGGGGTTTGCCGTAACGCTCCTCCCGGCCCCCCGGCCCCCCGGCCTCCCGGCCCCCCGGCCCCCGGCCCCCCGGTCTCCCGGCCTCCAGTCCTCGGTCGAGGTGTCCGGAGGTCCACCATGGAGTCCCTTCGTCGTCCTGCTGCCCTGTCACGGTGCTGACGACCCTTCAACCGGCGTCCGGGAGCCCGTACCGGACCTCGGTCAGCCGCTCGGACAGCTCCCAGAGCCGGCGCCCGGTCTCGGCGTCGGCCGCGGCGGGTGCGAGTGCGACCCGAACCGGGGCGCCGCGCAGTTCGCCGGGGCCGCTCGGGCCGATGAATTCGCCGCTCGCCAGTCCCGGCCGGGTCGCCGCGTAGAGCTGGGGGAGTGCGCCGCGGTCGGGGTGCTGGCCGAGCGGCCGGGCCAGCCGGCCGAAGAGGAAGCGGTACAGGGCGGTCGGTGTGCCGGTGACGATGTCGGTGGCGCTGAAGCCGGGGTGGGCGAGCAGGCTGCGCACCGGGCTCCCGGCGGCGGTCAGCCGCAGGTACAGTTGCCGGCCGAAGACCGCGTTGGCGAGCTTGGACTGGTTGTAGAAGGCCATCGGCGCGTAGTGCCGCTCACCGGCGAGGTCGTCGAAGCGGATCCGCCCGCGCCGGTGGTTGAGGGAGGTGACGGTGACCACCCGGGGGTCGCGGCCCTCGGCGAGCAGGTCGAGGAGCAGCCCGGTGAGGGCGAAGTGGCCGAGGTGATGGGCGGCGAACTGCAGCTCGTGGCCCTGGGCGCTCAAGGTGCGTGGCGGCGCCATGACGCCGGCGTTGTTGACGAGGACGTCCAGCCGGCCGTGGTCGGCGCGCAGGCCGGCGGCGAAGGCGCGGACCGAGGCGAGGTCGGCGAGGTCGAGCCGGCGCACCTCCAGTCGTGCCCCTGGCTGGTCGGCGCGCAGCTCCGCGACCACCCGCCGGCCCTTCTCCTCGTCGCGCACCGCCAGCACGACGTGGCCACCGCGGTGGGACAGCGCGCGGGCGGTGGCCAGGCCGAGGCCGCTGGTGGCGCCGGTGACGACGAAGAGCCTCCCGGTCTGGTCCGGGATCTGCTCGGCGGTCCACTTCTGATGTTCAGTCATGCGGCACATGCTGACGTTGCTGTCACTCGGTGTCAAGATGCGCCCGAGTGCCGCCCAGGGCATCGCGCTACCATGACCCGGTGACCTCCCGCCCCGCTCCGGACCGCCCCGCTCCGGACCGTTCTGCCCCGGACCGTCCCGAACCGACCCGGCCCGCCGGCCGCCCCGGTCTGACCATGGCCGAGCGCAAACGCCGGCTCGTCGCCGCCGAGTTGGCCGAGGCGGCGCTGCTCCTGCTGGCGGAGAAGGGCTTCGAGGCCGTCACGATCGACGAAATCGCGGTCACCGCCGGGGTGTCCAAGCGGACGTTCTTCCGGTACTTCGCCTCGAAGGAGGACGTGGTCGTCCAGGTGCTGGCCGATCTCGGCCCCGGGATGTGCGCCGAACTCGCCGCCCGTCCCGCCGCGGAACCGCCCTCCGTGGCGCTCCGTCACGCGGTCTGGACCACGCTCGCCGCCTGCGCCGACGGCCCGGACCACGCCGGCCACGGTGACCGCGCCCTGCGCGTGGTGCAGCTGATCGTGCGGACGCCCGCGCTGCTCGGCCGCTTCCTGGAACGGCAGGCGCAGTGGCGCGACGAGCTGGCGGCCGAGCTGGCCGCCCGCCTCGGGCTCGATCCCGCCACCGCGATGTACCCGCCCCTCGCGGCGGGGATGGCACTGTCCGCCTTCGACACGGTGCTCCGCCGATGGAGCGACAGCGACGGCACCGAGGACCCGGCCGCGCTGATCGACCACGCCTTCGCCGTCCTGGCCCCGGCCCTCGACGCGGTCGGGGCTTCGCGGGCGTGACGACGTCCGGACCGCGACACGGTCGCGGTGCCCGGGCGTGCCCACGGGCTTGCGTCCGGCCCGCAGCTGCGGCGGGGATCGCGGGCGTGATCAAGGGTGTCATGTTCGACTTCTCCGGGACGCTCACCCTCGACGGCGCACAGGGCCTGCGCGACCGCCCGCGGTACCCGGCCCCGCAGGTGCCGCTCACGGCCCCGACCGCGCCGGCCCGCCCGGCAGGGCCGCCGCCACGGCGAACGACGGCCAGGCCCAGGAGATGCGGCAGAAGGTGGATGCCGCTGGGAGCGCCGTCGCGCAGGCCGACTCCGATGCGAGGCAGGACAACTGACGTACCCGCACACTGCCGCGGGCGTTCCACCTGGTAGGGCGAAGGGCCTGCGCCTCACTCCGGAGGGGCAGGCCCTTCGCCCTACCCGCGGTCGCCCGTCGAACCCCGGACCGCGGACGGTCGCCCACCCGGGCCGGCGCGCGCCGGTCGACCGCTGCCCGACACGTTCTCAGCCGAAGTCGGGGATGGGGTGGTCGGGGGCGAGTGCGGCGGCGATGCGCTGGGCGATGGTGTGGGCGCTGTGGCCGCCGGGGGCGGTGGGGCCGTCGGTGGTGGAGACGGCGATGGCCAGGTGCTCGCACGGGAGGTAGTTCTGCGAGGCCGAGTAGCCGAAGAACAGCGGGTGCTGGGAGATCCATTCGTTCAGCACGAGCACGCCCATCCCGTAGTGGGTGGCCGGGGTCTGCGCGATGCAGACCGTGGCGGGGCACTTATCGGTCGGCGTGCCCAGGCCCACCGTCCCCGGGTTGAGGAACTCCCGGTAGGAGGACGGGGAGAGCAGTTCGCCCGAGCCGAGGCCGACGGCCGAGCGGGCCAGGTCGCAGATGTCGGTGGTCTCCACCGCGCCGGGTGCGGTGGTCCACGAGGGGTTCCAGAAGGTGGACTCCTCGTAGGTGCCGCGATCGGAGGTGAAGGCGTGCAGGACGGGTGTCGGGATGTCGGGCGTGAAGCTGTTGCTGGTCTCGTGCAGTCCGAGCGGGCCGGTGACCAGCTGCTGGAGCAGGACGTCCAGCCGGGTGCCCGTGATCTTCTCCAGCGCGGCGCCGAGCAGGACGAAGTTGGCGTGCGAGTAGCTCCAGTTGGTCCCCGGCTCGTACCAGAGGTCCCGGCCGGTGGAGATGCCCACCAGTTCCTCGGGGGTCCACTGGCGGAACGGGTCCGCGTAGACCGTCTCGCCGAAGCCGGGGCTGGTGACGTAGTCGACGAGGCCGGTGGTGGAGGCGCCGAGCATCCGCAGGGTCATCCGGTCGCCGTAGTCGTGCGGGAGGTCGGGCAGCCAGCGGCCGATCGGGTCGTCGAGGCGGACCTTGCCGTCGTCGACCAGCCGCAGGAGTGCGGTTCCCAGGTAGCTGATCGCGATGTTGCCGTTGCGGAAGTGCATCGCGGGCTCGGCGGGGACTCCGGTCATCGACTCGCCGAGGGCGGAGGTGAGGAGTTCGCGGCCGTCGACGGTGACCCGCAGGATCACGGACTTGAGGTCCATCTCCGTTCTGGCCTGCTCGGCGATCCGCAGCACGTCGAGCGCGGCGCCCTCGGTGGGGGCGGCGGAGCTGACGCACGGTCGGTGGTGGCCGGCGGTTCCGGCCGCACCACTGGCGGTCGTGACCGGGGCGCTGAGGGCGACGAGCGCGGTGGCTGCGGCGAGGCACAGCAGGGAGGTCCGGCGGGAGGGTCTCATCCCCGCAGTATCGGCACGGGAGCCCCGGTGCCCCGCCCTATCGGCCCCCGACCCGCGCGGGCGTCACCCGTCGGGCCCGTCGCCGGCGTCCTCCCCGCGTACGTGCGGCGCCGCCCGCCGGTACCGCTGCCTTGTCCGCGGCCAATCCGGGTTGTCCGCCGCCCAGCTGCCGGTTGCCGCCTTCCTGTAGATGGACAATCACATCGGGTCGCAGGGTGGGGCCACCACCGGTTCTCCGGACGGGGTGGTGGGTCCCGTGGCGCAGCCGTTCCTGCCGAGGAGCACGGCCGGCACACGTCGCGGCATCCGCCGGCTCCGGCGCTCGGTCGCGAACGGCGCCGCACCCGGGAACTGCTCCGGTCCACGCAGCGCGGGACGGCCGACACCGGCAGCACGAGGTCCCCGGGGGGTGAGCCCGTTCGGAAGGGGGCGCCGGTGGTCCCAGTACCGCCAGGCGTCCGAGCACCGCCGGGTGTCCCCAGCACCGCCGGTCGTCCGAGTACCGCGCACGGAGAGCACGGCAAACCGCACGATCCACGAGGAAGAGGAAGCACACATGGTGAAGCACTTCGCCCTGGCCACGGCCGGTGCCGTCCTGATGATCGCCTCCGCGGCCGGCACCGCCGCGGCCCAGGCCCCCGTCGGCGAGACCGGCGCCGCTCCCGCCGTGATCCAGCCGATCGCCGTCGGCGCCGACTCCCTGGCGACGGTGTGGGACAACTGTCTGCACGGCCAGGCGTGCCTGTTCTCGGACACCAACGGCGGCGGCCAGCTCTGGGTGGTGCCCAGCGCCGGGTCCTTCAAGCTCGCCAACTTCGGGATGAACGACAGGACGAGCGCCTTCTGGAACAGGAGCGGCGGCACCCTGAGCCTGTTCGACGGCTCCGGCTACACCGGGTACCTGATCGGCTCCGGGCCCTACGGCGCACCGGTGAACGTCCCGTGGGGGGTCAACGACAAGGCGAGCTCCGTCACGCTCTACTAGAGGTCGCCGCGTACCGGCCGTCCGGGCCGCCCGGGTCCTCGGCGTCCTGACCGCGGCACGGTGGCCGGTCCCCGCGCGATGCGATCGCGGGGGGACCGGCCACCGCCGGGCGGGTTCACTCGGCCACGGCCGGGCGGGCCGCGCGGCCGGTGCCGTTCTCGACGGCCGCGCCGGTCCGGCCGCGCAGGCGCGCGATGCCCACGTCCAGAGCGGCCTCCAGGTGGGTGGTCGCGCCCGTGGTGAGGAGGATCAGCACGCCGCCCTGGATGCCGGCCAGCAGGGCGGCGGCCTCGCGGTCGGGGTCCAGGTCGGGGTCGGTCTCGCCGGCGTCCCGCAGGTGGCGGATGCCCGCGGCCAGCTGTTGCTGCCACCGGTCGAGCAGGCCGCCGGCCACGGTCCGCGTGGCGTCGGTGGCCGGGCCCAGCTGCGCGAGGGCGGTGTGCAGCGGACAGTCGGTGCCCTGGGCGCGGTAGCGGGCGACGACCTTGTCGCGCCACCGCTGCCAGGCGGCCCACGAGGTGAGGGAGCCGAGCTCCGGCTGCTGGTCGTCGATCACCCGGGCCGCCTCGTGCCGGGCCACGGCGAGGAGCAACTCGTCCTTGCCGTCGGGGAAGTAGTGGAACAGCTGGCTCTTGCTGGTCGCCGTGTGGGCCATGACGTCCTCCAGCCGCAGCGCGAACACGCCCTGGACGCGGATCTGCTCGGCGGCGCCCTCGACGATGCGCTGCCTGGTCGCGGCGCCCTTGCGGGTGAGCGGCATGTGTCCTCCCGGTACGAGCTGTCGGCTCCCATCGAAGCGGATCCGGCCCGGCGGTGTCACGGCAGGAGCAGCAGCTTGCCGGTGGTGCGGCGGGATTCGAGGTCGGCGTGGGCGCGGGCCGCGTCGGCGAGCGGGTACCGGCCGCCGACCCGCGGGGTGAGGCGGCCGGCCAGGACCAGGTCGAAGACCTCACCGGTGCGCCGGACGAGCGCCTCGCGGGTGGCGACGTGGTGGTGCACCACGGGATAGGTCAGCAGGATGCTGTTGGGCAGGTCGGTGGGCCGCAGGGTCGGGACGCCCATGAAGGGGCCGTAGTAGGCGTGCACGCCGTGCGGGCGCAGGGCCAGTTGGGAGGAGCGGAAGGTGTCGGCGCCACCGCCGTCGTAGACGACGTCGGCGCCGCGTCCGCCGGTCAGCTCCTTGATCCGGCCCTCGAAGCCGCCGCCGGAGTGGACCAGGACGTGGTCGGCGCCGGCCTCCTTCGCGGCGGCGGACTTCTCCTCGCGGGAGACCAGGCCGATCACGTCGCCGCCACGGGCCTTGACCATCTGGGTGAGCAACTGGCCGACGCCGCCCGCCGCGGCGTGCACCACGGCGGTGTCGCCCGGGCCGATCGGGTAGGTCTCGGTGCTGAGGTGGCCGGCGGTCAGGCCCTGCATCATCAGGGCGGCCGCCGTCTCGTCGTCGACGTCGTCGGGTACCTTGACCAGTGAGTCCGCCGGGACGGCGAGCAACTCGGCGTAGCTGCCCGGGTGGTAGAACCAGGCCACCCGGTCGCCGACGGCGAGGCCCCGGACCCCGTCGCCGAGCGCGGTGACGCACCCGGTGCCCTCGACGCCGAGGACCGTCGGGGCCGCCCAGCCGGGACCGCCCTGGGTGCGGGCACCGATGTCCATGTAGTTGACCCCGGCGACCCCCAGGCGTACCAGTGCCTCGCCGGGACCGGGGGTGGGGTCGGGCAGCTCGGTCCAGTGCATGACCTCGGGGCCGCCGTGCTTCTCGATCCGGATCGCGTGCATGGTGCCGCCTCTCTGCAGGGCTTCTTCGTGAGGGAACGGGCAGCACGTTAGGCGGCTCAAAATGGACCGGCACGTCCAAAATCCTGGCTCGGAAGGCCGGTTGGCGACTCCGGAGGGCCGTGGGGCCCTCGGGCCGGACCGGGTTCGGGTTCAGGCCAGGGTGACGGTGAGGGCGGAGTCGTCGCGGCTGAGGTGGTCGATCCGGAGCTCGCCGGAGGCGCCGGTGTAGTCGCCCGTCCCGCCGGTGATCGCGAAGGTGTGGGACCACGGCTGGTAGCCCAGCGCCACCTCGGTCACCGCCGGAAGCGGCCGCTCGAAGGCACCGGCGGCGGTGAGCATCCCGTCGGTGAGGCGCAGCGCCACGGTGGCCAGGACGAGGGACCCGGTCGGCCCGACGGTGATCGGCAGGCTGTGCGCGCTCTCGGTGCCGACCGGATTGTCGTCGGTGTCGCGGAGTTCGTAGTGGACGAAGTACGGTGCGCCGGCGGTGAGGACGCCCGGGATGTCGGCCGCCGCTCGCCTGCCCTTCAGGTTCAGGGTCGAGGCCCGCCGGCTCGCCCTGGCGGTCCCGGTCGCGCCGAGGGTCGCACCCATGCCGACTGCTGCCGCGGATGCCACGCGCAGGGCGTGCCTGCGGTCGATGTTCGTCATCACGTTCCCGATGCCTGGTGGGGTGGTGGGCGGACGCACGAGCGGTGCGCCCGTGTCCCGGTGGACACGGCGGCTGCTTTCCCCGTTCCGCGCGGTGCCTACCCCGACCTGCTCCGGATCCCCTCGAACGGGCTATGGAGCGAACCGGAGGGTGCGGGGTGGGGACAACCCCCGTACCAACACGGGCGTCAGCGGGATGGGCAGCCGGTGCGGCGGCCCGGCACGATGAGTCACGACGAACACGGGCAACGAGGACAGGAGCAACCAATGAAGGTACGTACGGGGGCCGCGGCAGTGTGGGTGGGGATGTGCGTGGTGGCGGCAGCGGGCATCCTCCCGGGGGCCGCGGCCGCGGCGGACCGCCCGGCGGCCCCGCCGGCCGGCCTCAAGGCGGCCCTGGAACAGACGGTCGCGGACGGGTTCCCGGGTGTCGTGGCGTACACCCGGAACGGCGAGCGGGAGTCCCGCGCGGCGGCCGGGCTCGCCGACACCGCGAGCGGCGAGCGGGCCCGGCCCGACCAGCGTTTCCGGATCGCCAGCAACACCAAGTCGTTCGTGTCGACGGTGCTGCTGCAACTGGAGGGCGAGGGGCGGCTCTCCCTCGACGACAGTGTGGAGCGGTGGCTGCCGGGCACGGTCCGGGGGAACGGCAACGACGGCGCGGCCGTGACCGTCCGCCAACTGCTCAACCACACCTCGGGCATCTACGACCCCACGACCGAGCCGGCGTTCTTCGCCCCCTACCTGGAACACCACGACCGGGACTACGTCTACACCCCGCGGGAGGTGGTCGCGCTGGCCGTCCGGCACGCGCCGCTCTTCGCCCCCGGCACCGACTGGGCGTACTCCAACACCAACTACCTGCTCGCCGGGCTGGTCATCGAGGCGGTCACCCATCGCAGCGCGCCCGCCGAGATCCAGCGGCGGATCATCGCGCCGCTCGGCCTCAAGGACACCTCCTTCCCGGTGACCGACCCCGACATCCACGGTCCCCATCTGCACGGCTACGACCTCGCGGGGCACGATGTCACCCGGTTCAGCCCGTCGTACGACTGGACCGCCGGCGCCATGATCTCCACCGTCGACGACCTGTCCCGGTTCCACCGGGCCCTGTTCGCCGGCAGGTTGCTGCGCCCCGCCCAGCAGCGCGAACTCCTGACCACGGTCGACTTCCCCGACAAACCGGCCTACGGACTCGGCGTGCAGCGCCGGGACGTGGAGTGCGGCACCGAGCCGGACACCAGGCAGGTCGGTACCTGGGCGACGGACGGCGGCGGCCCCGGCTACACGAGCGTGTCCCTCACCACCGTCGACGGTGAACGGCAGCTCGTCCTGGCCGTCAACCTCTACGACCTCGGTGCCGACCTCAAGGGCGCGCCGCCCGTCCCGCGGAGTACGGGACTGATGGAGGCACAGACGGCCGCCCTGTGCGGCTGATGCCCCGACAGCTGGGAGCCGACCTCCCGTCACCCCCGGGGCCGGGCGGTCGGTTACGAGCTGCGCCCCGACGCCCGCCCCCGGCTCGACACCGCCCACATGACCTGCGGCTACCTCGGCGGCAGCGTCGGCTCCTGGCTCGGCGTCCGGGTCTACGGCCTCGCCGGCGGGCCGGCCGTCTGCGCTCTGGTGGCGCTCCTCGCCGCCCTCGCGCCGGCCCGCCACCTGGCGGCGCCGCTCCGCCGGCGCGGGTCGGACCGGGCCCCCGGAGCGGCCGCACCCATCGTGGCGTACTCCACCGACGAACGCACCGCCCCCTGGCCGGCGGCCGGCGAGCGGAGCCGGTGCGGGCGCGGGTACCGGCGCAGGTGCCACAATCGCCCCATGAGTGAGCACGGCACCGACCACGGTTACCTGCTGGACAACAAGCAGGCCGAGGCGGGCGTTCGCTTCGGCGCCCTCGCCGAGCTGTTCGACCAGGTGACGTTCCGGCACGTCGACCGGATCGGCATCGGCCCCGGCATGCGGTGCTGGGAGGTCGGCGCCGGCGGACCCTCCGTCCCCCTCGGTCTGGCCGAACGCGTCGGCCCGACCGGTGCGGTGGTCGCCACCGACCTCGACGTCGGCTGGACCAGGGACATCGCCGGCGGCGCGATCGAGGTGCTGGTCCACGACGTGGCGGCCGATCCACCGCCGCCCGGCGGCTTCGACCTGGTGCACGCCCGGCTGGTCCTGGTGCACGTCGCCGACCGCGCCGAGGCCCTGCGCAGGATGGTCAGCGCGCTGCGCCCCGGTGGCCGACTGCTCCTGGAGGACGCCGACCCCGCGTTGCAGCCGCTGCTCTGCCCGGACGAGTCCGGTCCCGAACAGCGGCTCGCCAACCGCTTGCGCACGGGGTTTCGCACCCTGATGGCGGCGCGCGGCGCGGACCTCGCCTACGGGCGGACCCTGCCCAGGGTGCTGCGCGAAGCCGGCCTGGAGGACGTGCGGGCCGACGCGTACTTCCCGATCACCTCACCGGCGTGCGCCGTACTGGAGGACGCGACGGTGCGGCAGATCCGCCACCGTCTGGTCGAGCACGGGCTCGCCACCGACGAGGAGATCGACCGGCACCTGGCGAACGTCGCCACCGGGCGGCTCGACCTCGCCACCGCTCCGATGATCTCCGCATGGGGACGCCGCCCGTAGTCCCGCCCGACGGCTGTCGGACCGGTCCACGGGCGGCGCCGGTCGCGGGACCGGCGGCTCCCGGCCGCGACGGTCCCGCTACCGGAAGAGGCGGTCGCCGGCGTTGGCCATCCGGTGGGTGCCGCTGTGGCGGTTCACCCAGTCGCGGATCAGGTTGACGGCGTTGGCGCACTGCCAGCTGTTGTCGTACTCGCGCACCCCGGTGAAGGCGCCGTAGCCGGCGATGATGCCGTCCACGCGGGCATCGCCGAGGAGCTTGTCGACGTACCACGGGTCGTTGTACGTGGTCGTCCAGGACAGCGTGGCCGCGAGCCGCCCGGCGGCCCGGTCACCGGCGCCCTTCTTCAGCTCCGCGCAGGTGTTGTAGGTGGGTTCCGTGCAGTTGCCGAACCCCTTGGTGATGTCGGAGTCGCCGTAGTCCATCGCCCGGTGCCCGGCCGGGAATCCGTTGCCGGACCGGTTGAAGGCACCCTGGACCTGGTCGCGGGTCCCGGTCGAGGTGATGCCCTCCAGCGGGCCGAGCCTGCCCGCCAGGCTCTGCCAGCCCCGGCCGCCGACGTCCGGGGTGCTGCCGCCGTGGTACTCGAAGAAGCCGTAGAGCACCTGGATCCCGGCGGCCGTCAGCCGCTGCGCCTTGTCACGCAGCCCGGCGACGCTGCACGTACGGTTCGGCTGCTCCCCGCAGTAGTTCGGGTCCTTGATGTCCAGCCAGACCAGGGCGAGCCGGCGTCCCGCGTTGGCGTTGGAGAGGATACGGTCGATCATGCTGTCGAAGCTGGGGCCCAGTCGGTTCTCACCGGCGGAGGAACAGTCGTGGTAGGCACGCCATTCGTTCGGATTCCACCACGCGCAGACGTCGATCTCGATCGCGTTGGCGCCGTGGTTGAGCGCGGCGTCCACGCCGTCCAGGGTGTCGACCCGGTGCGCGATGGCGTAGACGGCCTGGCGCTGGTCGGCGGCCGAGGCCGCGGGGGCGGCCGGAGCGGCGGTCGTGGCGGGGGCCGCGAGGGCGGGCGTGGCCAGCGCGAGCAGCGCGGCCAGGGCCGCGGCCGTGGCGCGGAGGGAGCGGCGGACGGACAGCTTCATCGGTAGGTCCTTTCTGTGCGGGATCCGGCCCAATTGTCCCGTGCACGACAATGAAGGGGGAGTGTATTCTCGGCCAACTTCGTGCACGGACTTGCTGTGCGGGCATCGACTGGCTCCGAGGGGGCGGCGGGTCCTCGATCCCCCCAAGGACGCCAGGATCGTCCAGGTGAGGATCACCGTCGTCAACACCGGGTCCACGGACCTCTCGCTCTACGGATCGGGGACGCCCATCGTGAAGGACGCCAAGGGCGACCTCGTCTTCTCGCTGACGGACGGCAGCGGACGGCTGAAGCTCCTCAGCGGTTCTCTCGCGCCCGGCCAGGAGGCGGTGGGCCTGTCCGCCTACGCCCTGCCGAAGGGCGCGGCCGACCCCTTCACCGTCGAGTTCGACTACGGCACCGGCCTACTGCGCAAGGGCGTCGTCTTCTCGGGCCCACCCAGTTGACCCGAGGCACCCCGTGACGGGGGCCGCTCTGGTCACGGGCCCCTCCGGCGATCCCTCGCGGGCGCCGGTCGAGCGGGAAGAGCGCGATGCGGTGCCGCTCCGGGTCCACGTCGATGATCTTCACGGTGAGGAGGACGCCTGGCCTGGACGACGTCCTCGGTCGGCTGCTGCCGCCACCGACCCTCCAGCCGCCAGGTGGCGACGGCCCGGTGGAGTGGCCGTCCGTGGTGTCGCCGCTGGACCGCGGGTGTGCCCGCACCCCGGGCCGGGAACCGGTGGCCGGGCAACGCTCCGTAGTCAATGACGCTCCGTCAGTTCTGCCGCGCCGCAGCCCCGGTCACTCCCTGTTCCCACGGTCGAGGGGACCGGCGGTGACCGCCGGCCGGGCGGTCCGGTTTCCCCGTGCGCCCCGCCGCACCGCGGCCTACCGTGGAGATGAGGGGTACGGCCATGGAACGGGGGTCTCCCGTGCAAGAGCCCGTGATCGCCACCGCCCTGCTGATCGCTCTGACCGGCTGGTGTGCGGTCCACTGCGCCCTCGCCGCCGCGGGGCGCGGCTGTCCGGACCGCCGGCTGGAGCCGATCGAGTTCGTGACGGCCCTCGCCATGGTCGCCATGGTGGCACCGGCGGCGGACCCGTTGCCGCGAGTCCTGTGGGCCGCCCTGCTCGCCGCGGCCGCGGCCTGGCCGGCGCTCCTGCTGGCGGGGCGGATGGGCCGTCACCACCGCTCGGCCCCGATCGGCGCCCTGCGTCACTATCCGCACCACATCCTCAGCGCGGCGGTGATGGCCGCCCTGGTGCTGCTGATGGCACCGGCGCAGCACCACGCGGGCACCGGCCACACCGGTGGTGGCCACGGGGGCGGCCATGCCGCGGTGCCGGAGTGGGCCCTGCTGGCGCTGGTCGCCTACTTCCTGGTCCACGCGGCCCGCAGCGCGGGCACGCTCCTGCCGCGCCCGGCCGCCGGGAGCCGCCCGCGGGCGGAGCGACCGGCAAGGCGGCCGGCCCGTGTCCACGGACCGGCCGCCCTGACCTCACCCGACCTGGTCGCCGCGCGGCGCACGGTGATGTCGATCGGCATGGCCTACATGCTGCTCGGCATGAGTTGACGGCGGGCCGTCCGGTGACCGGGTCACGCACCGTCGCGGCGCACCGCCAGGAAGCTCGCGGTCTGCCCGGCGGGGCCACCCGAGTGCGGCTCCGCCCGCAGCACCGCCCCGGCCAGGACCATCCGCTGGTCGATCCCGGTCTCCCAGTGGCGCAGGACGACGCCGTCGTACTCGTAGTGGAGGTCCGCGACGGGCGGTCGGCCCCGGCCGCTCAACGTGAACGGGAGGCGGGGCGAGTCCTCCGCCCGGCCGACCATATCCATGATCAAAGCCGGTTCCTCCCCCGGATCCGAGAGGATCAGTTCACCGTGGAGGGCGCCGTCCGCGTCGGCCGTGAGCCGCAGCGTCGCCTGGGCGAACCGCAGGACATTGAAGTCGTCGACGGGATCGGGCCGTTCGAGGAAGCTCCGGTAGGTGTACGTGCCGGTCAGATCGCTGACGTTCATGGCGTCCCTCCTGGACGGGTGAGGCGGATCGAGCACCTCGTTCCAGGGTCCTGCGGGCGCCCCGTGCCGCCCACCGCTGCTCGTCCGGACAGCGGGCCCGGTTCACCTCCTCGAAGGCTTGTGGACGAAGCACCACGGGGCGGCCGCCGCCGCCCCGGGAATCCGGGCCGCCCGGCCAGGGCGCCCGGCCCACCTTAGGAGTGACATGTCGAACGGAACGTTCATACGAAGAGACGCCAGCAAGATGGCCGAGTGGGATCCGGTGCTGTACTGGTACGCCCGCGCCGTCGGAAGGATGCAGCAGCGACCCGCCACCGACCCGACGAGCTGGGTCTTCCAGGGGTGCATCCACGGCATCCCGCCCACCGTCACGCAGACGCACGAAGCCTTCAGCCAGTGTCCGCACGGAGGCTGGTTCTTCCTGCCGTGGCACCGGGGCTACCTCTGGTACTTCGAACGGATCATCCGGGCGGCCATCAAGGAGATCGCCGCCGAGGAGCACATCACGCCCGACCCGTCCACCACCTGGGCCCTGCCGTACTGGGACTACGCGCTGGACGCACCCTCCGCCGCCCCGCCCCCGACCTTCACCTCGCGCGCGCTCCCGGCGGCCTTCCGCAGCCCGAAGATGCCGGACCGCCCGGGCGGCACCACCCTGACCGTCGACAACCCGCTCTGCCTCCGGGACGACCTGGAACCGACGACCGAGGCGGAGTTCTGGGCCGCCCCGCATCGCGCCAAGGACAAGAACACCGCCCGTCAGGTCCTCCCCTACGTGGACCTCAACCCCTTCAGGGCGATGAGCGAGACGATCTTCGCCGCCACGAAGAGCCGGACGCCGGTCCAGCCGACCTTCGGCAGCGAGGTCAGCTACACCGTCATGCCCCACTTCCAGCCCGGCTTCGGCGAGCTGGAGAACGTCCCGCACAACCAGGTCCACGGTGGCGTCGGCGGCTGGATGGGCCGGGTGGAGGGCTCCGCCCGTGATCCGATCTTCTGGCTGCACCACGCCAACCTCGACCGGCTCTGGTCGGGCTGGCTGGACAAGGGCAACCAGAACCCGGACCACACGTCCTGGCTGGACCACGCGTTCATCTTCTTCGACGGGAACGGACAGGAGGAACGGCCCACCAGCAAGGTGGTCATGGACGACGCGCGCGACTACGCGTACGAGTCGCTGACCGACGGGTCGGGCACCCGGCCGGTGATCCTGCCGCCGGTCCAGGCCCCACGGGCGGGCGAGCGGGTCCTGGCGGCCTCCGTCGCCAACCCCCGGCAGCCGCTCGACGTCCGGTCGGCGACCACGGTGTCCCTGGAACCGAGCGGCGTCGAGGGGGCCATGCGCTCGCTCGCCGCCCGCGACGAGCCGCAGACCAACCTCATCCTCACCGTGCACGACGTGTACACCGAGATCCCGCCCGGGACGCCGTTCCACGTCTTCCTCAACGGCCCCGGCGGCGACCTCGACCCGGAGGGCCCCTACTTCGTCGGCTGGATCTCCTTCTTCGGCATGGCCGGCGCCGGCGGGCACGACGCCAGCTACGACGTCACCGAGCAGGTCCAACGCCTCAAGGACCAGGGGCTGATGCCGGACGGTCCGCTCACCGTCTCGATCGTGCCGTCCATCCCGCAGCCGGCGACGAACATCCCGCAGCCCAGCTTCGAGAGCGTCAGCCTCACCAGCATCTGATCGCCCCCGTCCCGGGAGCCTCGGCGAGTCCGCCTCGGCGCGTGGATCGTGCTGACGCGGAAAGCCGCGCGAGTGGCGCGAGCACGTCCCCCGCCTTCGCCCGGCACTTGTCGGCCGCCGCCCGGGCCCGGGCCACGTCGGCGGCGAACGTCTCCTCCGCGTAGGGGTGTTGGAAGGTCCCGCCTCTCGTAGGTCGTTCGTTCGCTCGACTCTGCGCGGGGGAATCCCGCCCGCGATCCCCGCACTCCGTCTCGGCGGTGGTCAGCGGGATGCGGTGGGTCCCTCGTGCCGGGTGCCGGACAGCGCTGCGTGCACGGCAGCCGCCGCGTGGAGTCGCGCGGTGGGGAAGACCGGGACGGGGCTGTCCTCGGAACCGATGAGGAGCTCGATCTCGGTACAGCCGAGAATGATCCCCTCCGCACCGTCGGCGACCAGGTCCGTGATGACCTTCCGGTAGGCGGCGCGTGACTCCTCCCGCACGACGCCCAGGCAGAGCTCCTGGTAGATGACGTGGTGGACGATCGCGCGCCCGTCGGCGTCCGGGACGCGCACATCGAGTCCGCCGGCTTCGAGCCGGCCCCGGTAGAAGTCCTGCTCCATGGTGAACGCGGTGCCCAGGAGACCGACCCGGCGCAGGCCCGCCGCCCGCACGGCCGTCGCGGTGGCGTCGGCCAGGTGCAGCAGCGGGATGGAGACCGCCGCCTCGACCCGGTCCGCGACCTTGTGCATGGTGTTGGTGCAGATCAGCACCATGTCCGCGCCGGCCGCCTCAAGCGCCCGGGCGGCCGCGGCCAGGATCTCGCCGGCCTCCGTCCAACGGCCCTGCACCTGCAACCGCTCGATCTCCGCGAAGTCCACCGAGTAGATCACGCACCGCGCCGAGTGGAGTCCGCCGAGGCGCTCCCGCGTGAACTCGTTCAACAACCGGTAGTACTCCGCCGTCGACTCCCAGCTCATCCCACCGATCAGGCCGATCGTCCGCATCGCCACACCCTCACATCGACTCGGAGCGACATCGCGGCCGCCGCGCGATGCCTAGTCATAAGGAATACAGCATGGCAGACGCAGATGTATAAGCTTCCCTTGGCTGTCGTGAAGCCCCCGACGCAAAGGAGGCGGAGGGTATCGTGACGCCTGCCGCTGGAGGGCAGAGTTGGGCCGAGCCGGTCTGCCGGCTCTCCGGGGGCGGGACCGGCGGGCCTCGGGCAGGTAACCCGCCACCGGACCAAGCGTCAGCATCCCGGCGGCGGCGCCGTCGGGTTCCGCTCCGCAGCCGCCACCACGGCAACGGCCCGGGGCGCGAGAACCTCGCACCCCGGGCCGTCGAACTCCGGGCTGTCGGACTCCGGGCTGTCGGACTCCGGCTCACCGGAGTCCGGTTCAGCCGTAGGTCACCCGTAGACCGTGAAGCTCACGTCGGCCTGGCCCGCATACGCGTTGCTCAGGGTGAAGAGACGGGTGCTCGGACCGAACACGCCGAACGTCGTCCGGCCCTTGCCCAGCCAGTCGCCGACCACGGGGAGGTCGCCCTTGACGCCGTAGGTGGCGGTCGACACGCTGCCGTCGTCGTGACGCAGGATGAACAGGTTCGGGTCGCCCGGGTTCCGACCGGGGCGGAACAGCCCGAACTGGGCGTGGCCCACGCCGTCCCAGTCGCCCACCACGGGGAGGTCCCCGGCGTCGCCGAAGGGCATCGTGGTCACCGAGCCGTCGTCGTGCCGAACGGCCAGCGTGCCGATGCTCGGGCGGTAGATGCCCAGCTGGTCGTGCCCGTTTCGGTCCCACGCGCCGACGGCCGGGATGTCGCCGGGGTCACCGAACTGCACGGCGGAGACCGAGCCGTCGTTGTGCTTCAGGGCGAAGGTGCCGGTGCTCGGGCGGTAGATGCCCAGCCGGCACTGGCAGGCGTTGTCCCACGCGCCGACCACGGGGACGTCGCCCGGGCTGCCGAACATCCAGATCGTGCCGGCCTGGGCCGACGACTTCTGGGTGGACAGCGCCCAGCGCCCGTTGTCGAAGAGGCCGAGGTGGGTGCTGGGGCCGGCGAAGCTGCCGGTGAACGGCACGCCCGCCAGGGGACCGTGGACGTACTGCTGCACCGACGCGCCGGCGGAGCGGCCGTGGTCGTCGGTGACGGTCTCGGTCACCGTGTAGGTGCCGGAGACGGCGTAGTCGTGCGTCAGGCCGTTCGGCGGGGCCGAGCCGTCGGTCGCCACGGGGGCGGATCCGTCGCCGAAGTCCACCGTGTAGCGGCTCACCGGCCAGGGGCCGTCGCTCTTGTCCGTGACCTTGATCCGGGCGACGGTGTTGTCGTCCTGGGCGACCGACAGGCGGGCCGAGATGGGGCCGGCCGGAGCGATGTTCACCCTGCTGACCGAGGTGCGGGTCAGGCCGGTCTCACTGGTGGCGGTGAGCGTCACCGTGTAGGGACCGGCGGTCGGGTAGTCGTGGTCGATCTCGATGGTTCCGGGGTTCGCCCACACCGGCTGGCTGCCGTCGCCGAAGTCCAGGCGAGCGCCGGCCGGGGCCCAGCCCCCTGTGTAGGCGTAGCCGATCCGGGCCTGCAGCGGGTGCCCGGCGCGGGGGTAAGGCGTCGTCCAGACCGAGGCGGACATGGTGTCCTGGAGCTCGACCGCGCCACGGTCGACGAAGCCGGTTCCGGTTCCGGTGTCGGCGATCTTCGGGTGGTCGGCCCGCGGGCGGCCATAGACATCGCTGTCCAGCATGCCGGGCGCGGACTCGTCGGCCGCGTCCGTCACGCCCTGGGCGGCGACCGGCGCGTACTGCACGACGCCGAAACCACTGGCGCGGTACCCGAGCTGGGGGTCGGCGCCGTAGTCGTGCGCGCCCTGGCCGGTGGCCTTGAACGCGTACGGGTTCGCGTAGGTCGCGCCGCCCCAGGAATACCCGGACCCGCCGATGGCGGGCGCCACGACGTTGTAGTCGGCCTTGGTGCCGGCGGTCGAACCCGCCGACACCGTCAGGTTGGCGTACGGCGACTGCAGGCCGTTCGCACAGGAGAAGGCCGGGAGCTTGGAGATGATGTTGTTCTCGACCGTCGCGCCCGAGGAGTTCCCGGCCAGCGACAGGTCGCTCCCGCAGTTCTGCGCGAAGGTGTTACTCACCACCACCGTGCCCGGGGCATCGGTGACCAGCACGCCCTCCGCCGGGTTGTTGGTCACCTGGTTGGTGGTGATGACCGTCCCGGTGACGCCGGCGTCGACGGCCACACCGGCCGTGCCCACGTCACTGATGACGTTGCGGCTCAGCGTGACGGCCGTGCTCCGGCCGACGATGCGCACACCCGGGGCCGCGTTCGGGTACGCGCGGACGCCGTTGGAGACGGGGTTGCCGGCGGCCACGCTGTTGCGGTCCAGCACGATCCGCTCGGAGTCCTGGACGAGCACGCCCTCCTGCGGGCCTCCGATCCCCAGGCCGGTCACCGTGACGTCGTGCACACCGGCGAGGACGAAGCCGTGCGGAGCGGGCTGCGTACCGGCGCCCCAGGACCGCACGCCGACCGGGACGGTCCCTGACAGGTAGACCAGCTCACCGCTGAACGTGATCGGCTTACCGGGCAGCCCGGACCGCCTGACTGTGACCTGTTCCTCGTAGCTGCCGCGGCCCGGCGCGATCCGGACGGTCTGACCCGGCTGCGCCGCGTCGGCGGCGGCCTGGATGGTGCAGTACGGCTGTGCGCTCGTGCCCGCGCCGGTGTCCGAGCAGTTGGCGTGGGAGGCGTTGTCGACGTAGAGCACGGCGGAGTCGGCGTGGGCGAGCGGCGGCAGTACGGCGCCGGCGACCGCGGAACTCGCGACGGCGACGGCCAGGCCGACGCGGCGTCGGATGGGCACAGTGGGTCTCCTTGGGAGTGATGTCTCGTTTCGCGTCGGTTTCGATGGAGAGTGTGCTCGATCCGTGCCGACGACGAGGTGATCATTATCCAAGAGGCCTGTGACAACACCGCACGGGGGTGCCTCGACAGCGGAGCCGCCGGGTCGCCCGCCGTCACCCGGCCGCGCCGGCTGCGCCGCAGGTCAGACGGGGGAGCGACGCGGTGACGCTAGCGCAGCGGCCCGCACTCGTCGACGAGGACGGGCGGTGCCGACAGGAACACGCCGCCTCGCCGCCCCGGGATGCCTTCGTCCATGACGTCCTGATCCACTGCACCGTGATCGCCAAACCACCCTCCTCTTCCCGCTGGAGGAGAGGGGACGATCGGACGGCCCGAATCGTCGGCCGATTCCGGGCCCCCGGCCCCCCGGGCGTCGGCCGGCACGTCCAGCTCGTGGGGGCGCTTCGATCTGGTCGAGGACATCGCCGCCCGTTGCGTTCGGGTCCGCGCGGCCGCTTTCATGGGGGCATGATCACCATTCATCTGAAGTACGAGATCGACGCCGACAAGCTGGCGGACTTCGAGGAGTACGGCCGCCGCTGGGTCGGGCTCGTCAACCGGTTCGGCGGGACGCACCACGGCTACTTCCTGCCGAGCGAGGGAGACAGCGACATCGCCTACGCCCTCTTCTCCTTTCCCGGCTTCGCCGCGTACGAGCGGTACCGCACGGACAGCATGACCGACCCGGAGTGCCAGGCGGCCTTCGAACTGGCCCGGAGCACCGGCTGCATCAAGCGGTACGAGCGCCGTTTCCTGCGCCCGCTGGACGTCACCTCCTAGGCCGGGGCAGGGGTTTGAACCGGCTGCCCCGGACGCCAGGGCGATCGGGGCAGACCGGCGGACCGACTTCACGTCCGGCACGTTGACGAGCGCGGTGTGCCCCGCCCGGCCCGGGTCGGCTTCGGTGCAGGGCGGCGTCGTCACGCAGGCGCTCTGCACCGCCCCAAGGGTGGGGCGCGGGCTCGGTGGGCGGCGGCTCGGTGGTCGTGAGGGCGAGCGGCCCGGGTGGTGGTGCGCCGACGTGTCCGGAGCGACGACCCGCGACGTACGGACCGGGCTAGGGAGCGCTCGTCCCCGGGCGGGCCTTGCTCATCTTCGTCGCCCTGGCCTGCGCCCAGCGCAGGAGCAGGACGGCGACCACCACCGCCATCAGGGCGGCCTTGCCGACCGGGACGGCCGTCCCGCCGCGCAGGGCGGTGGAGAACATCGGTGTCAGCACCGCCACCGCCACGGCAGGCCCGGCCGCGTACCAGGCGGCGAACAGCAGCGGGCCCGTCCCGCCGCCCGCGCCCTGGGCCGGGGACAGCATCAGGTCCTTGCGCAGCACCCCGCGGCAGGCGTTCACCAGCCCCGCGGCGACCAGTGCCGGTGCGGCGGCCGGGGCGAGCCAGGCGGCCGGGCCGCTGCCCGCGGCCAGCAGCGCCCCGGCGCAGGCCAGCCCCAGCAGGAGCCCGGCCACGGTCGGGACGATCGCGTGGCGCAGCATCAGGGCGGCGAACGGATAGGGCGACCAGGAGGCCCGCCGGACGTCGTCCGTCTCGATCCGGGCCGGCTCCAGCAGCTGTGCCACGGCCAGGTAGCCGAACACCAGGGCGGCGGCGGTGGTCAGCCAGGACAGCCCACCGGTGGCGCCGTGCGCGAGGACGGCGCAGAGCAGCGCGGGCACCGCCAGCACCACCGCGCGACCCAGCCGGGCGGGCGAGCGCAGCAGGGCGAGGGTGTCCCGCCACGGCACGACCTGCCACGCCCGCCGGGGCGCCGGCAGCCGGAGCCTGCGCTGCCGGTCGCTGCCGTTGGCGCTGTTCACGGCCAGTCGTGCGCTGCGCAGCTCGACCGTGCGGAGCGCGGCCAGCACCCCGGCGGCCGTCCTGGCCCGCTCCCGCAGCCGGGCCAGTGGCACCGTCGCGGCGGCTCGGTCGGCGAGCGCCAGGGCGGCGACGGTCGACAGCAACAGCAGTGCGGCGGCCACCCAGCCGCCCGCCACGGCGGCCGGCGTCGGCGCCAGGGCGGCGATCGCGGCCCAGCCCCACGGCCCCGACCACAGTTCGACCAGCTCCAGCCAGTGCACCGGGTGTCCGGCGACGGCCAGCGCGCTCTGGCCGGCCAGCGCGATGATCAGCACGGTCAGGTACGGAGTGAGTCGGCGCACCCAGCGGGCGGCGCGGTCGCTGCGCTCCACGACCAGCGCGGCGCAGGTGGCCAGCAGCGGTACGCAGAGCCCCCCGAGGAGGCACCAGCCGAGCGCGGCCGGCAGGCCGACCCGAACGGTCAGCCCGAGCGCGACCATGCCGCCGACCGCCGCCACCAGGCCGGGGAAGGCGGCCACGGCGCAGGACAGCCAGAACCACGGTCGGAGCACCGGGCGGGGCCGGACGGGGTGGATCAGCAGCCAGTCGGTCGCCGCCCGGGGCGGCACCACCGGGCCGCGCCACAGGCCGTCCCGGACCAGCAGGACGAAGGTGAGCAGCCCGATCGCGGTGATCCCGGCGGGCATGGCGGCGAGCAGATCGCCGCCGTGGCCGGTGTAGTCGGCGCCCATGGAGGCCTGGAGGAACAGGCCGAGGCTGGGCACGCCGCCCCAGATGATCAGGATGAGGACCACGCAGTAGACGGCGAAGCCGACCGACTTGGCACGGTTGCGCCGGTGGGGGGCCCGCAGGGCGCGGAGCAGGGCGAGCGTCTCGTCGGTCCAGTCGTCGTCGTCCGTCCAGGCCTCGACGGCGAGGTCGCGGTCGGCCTCCGGGTGGGTCGTGGTCACCGGGCACCCGCCGAGCCGGCGGCGGTGCGGGCCGCGAGATCCGCTGCCAGGACCTTGCGGGTCGCGCCCTGCTTCAGGATCTTGCCGTCCTCCAGCACCACCACCCGGTCGGCCACGTCGAGGGCGAGGTCGGTGTGGTGGGTGACCAGGAGCACCGCGACGCCGTCGGCCAGCTCCGCCCTGAGCAGGTCGGCGAGGTGTCGGCGGGCGTCCGGGTCGAGCCGCTGCTCGGGCTCGTCCAGCAGCAGCAGGTCGCGCGGGCGCACCAGCGCGCACGCCAGCAGCAGGGCCTGCATCTGTCCGGAGGAGAGGGCCGAGGGCAGCGCGTCGGCCCGTGCCGTGAGCATCCGGTCGGTCAGTACCTGGGAGACCCAGTCGGGCGCGTCGGCGACCCCGTGCGCGACCGCGACCAGGAGCAGGTGCTCGCGGACGGTCAGGTCTGGGTAGCAGGCGACGGTGTCGCCGACCACCGCCACCCGGGCCCGGACCCGGGGGTCGTTCTCGTCCATCGGGATGCCGTCGAAGACCACGGTGCCCTTGCTGGGGGCGTCGCGTCCGGCCGCGACCCTGAGCAGGGTCGACTTGCCCGATCCGTTGTGGCCGAGCAGTGCCACGCACTCTCCGGCGGCCAGCGACAGGCTCACGGGGTGCAGCACCTCCCGCTCGCCGTACGAGCGGCTGACGCCGGTCAGCTGCAGCAGGGGCTTGCGAGCCGCGGCACGTGGTTCGGCGGCGTTCTTGGCCATGGGGAGGGCGCCTCTCGACGGGGTGTCCGGCCACAGTACCGATCCACCGGCGGCCACCCGGGCGAGGGTGGTGCCGGCCTGGAGCCGGTGCGGACGTCGCGCCGGGTTCGGCCCGCGGTGGGCGTGGAGCGCACCGGGGGCCACCCGCCCGCCCGCGGTGCGCCCACGCGCCGGTCAGGCGGGGTCGATGACCACGATCGGGATCTCGCGGTCGGTCTTGGCCTGGTACTCGTCGTACGCGGGCCAGTGGCCCACCATGACCGGCCAGAAGGCGGCCCGCTCCGCGGCGGTGGCGGTGCGCGCGGTGCCCTGGACGATCGTCGGGCCGACCTGGACGCGGACCCGGGGGTCGGCCGTCAGGTTCCGGTACCACAGGGGCGCGTCGTCGGCCCCGCCCTTGGAAGCGACGACGAGGTAGCGGCCGCCGTCCTCGCCGTAGATGAGCGGAGTGCGGACGGCCTGCCCGGAGACCCGGCCGACGGTGGTCAGCAGGAGGGTCTGGGTGCCCTTCCAGTGCTGCCCCTCGGCGCCGTTCGAGCCCACGTACTGCTTGACGTGGTCCAGCTGCCAGGTGCCCGGCGCGGGGTCCTTGGGGTGGTCCCAGTCGATGTCGGTCACGGTGTCCGCCTGCCTTCGTGTGGAATGGGTCGACAGTTTCGACAACGACTGCCGACGCCTCCGGGTACGGCCGCCCCGGGCCACTGGTCCGGGAGAACCTGCGGGGGCACAGCGACGGGGCGCAGAGACGGGGCCCTGCGACCGGGGCGACCCAGGGGTGCCGCGGGGGACCGGGGAACCTGCCCTGCCCTGCCCTGCCCCGCCCCGCCCCGCACGGTGCGGCGCGAGCTCGCGCCGCGCCATCAGCCTCGGAACGGGACCGGCCGCGGTGCTGCGAGGAGGCAACGGTGGCGCCCGGTCGGGTGCCGCGGCGGTGGGGCCTCCCGACGACTCGAAGGGAGGCCCCACCGCTTCTCTCCTACGCTCCCGCCGACCGCGACAGCTGCCGCGCCGTGTCGACCGATCCGAGAGGGTGCGGAGCAGTGCGCGCGCCGGTCGGCGCAGCGGTGCCGAGGAGCGTCGCGGGCTTCGCCACGTCGACGGAGCCGGGACGCTGGATCGTGAGTTCGAAGTCCCGGTGCGCCTTGGCGCCCAGGGCCGACGGCAGGTGGATGCGCCCGTCCCCGAGCATGCGCCGGATCCGCGCGCGGCTCAGCCCGAGCCCGAGCGCGAGGAGCCGCTCGACGCGGACCGGCGCGGGCAGCTCGAAGGTGACCAGCACCCTGAGCGGGGTCAGGTCGTCGAGCGCGTAGAGGGGCGTGCGGGTCTCCAGGCCCCAGGTGCCGGTCCAGTCGAGGCGGTATCCGGTCTTCGCGGCGAGTGCCGCACTGATCGTCAACTCCCGCACCACGGCGGGGTCATTCGTCTCGTACGCCACCCGGCGGGCGGGCTCCAGCGACGAGACGTGGACGCGCTCGTGGACGGGCACCTTGGACGTCCGGTCGCACCCCGCGCAACTCAGGAGGAGCCAGACGTCGAGGAGCTTGCCGTTCGCGTTGACGCGGATCTTGCCCGAGGGACGGTGACGCGTGCTGTAGCAGTCCGGGCACGGGCGCACGATGGTGGGCAGGGCGGACTGGCGCACGGCCCACAGGGCCTTGCGGTCGGTATGCATGGAGGTGATTGCTTTCAGGACTCGGCAGGAGCTCTCGCAGGCGGTGCTGCGGCTCCTGGATCTGACGGATGCACACGCGGGCGCGACTGATCGCCTCGGGGCCGAGCCATCAGGCTCCGAGATCGATCGCGCGACAGGGTGGTTCTCGCTACGTGGCAGCCGTTACAGGTCCATGCGGCCGATCCTGATCGAGGTCACCGCTCGAAGGCAAGCCGTTTTCCGTCGGCCTGGGCCTGGGCCTGGGCCTGGGCCTGGGCCTGGGTCGGAAACAGGTGCGGGTGCGGGTGCGGCGTCAGGTCGTCGGCAGCGCACAGGGCTTCGGGCGCCGCGGCAGTCCGGGCGGCGGGCCGTGGAACCGGGGAGGAGGTAGCGGCGGCTCAGTCGAACCGGTTGTGCTGCACACCCGTCCACATCCGCCGAAGGCGTCCGCGGAGCGCGCTGTCGGTGTTCGGGGCGAGCGTCAGTCCGGAGGCGGCGGCGATGTGCTCGGCGACCTGCGCGACGGTGAGGCGGTCGGTCCACAGGTGCTCGGCGAACTCGTCCTGGCGCAGGCGCTCCAGGCACACGTCGAGTTTCGACAGGGCGAAGCTCTCCCGGCGCGGAGCGGTGTCCTTCCCGGCGACGAACTGCACGACGTGCCCGAAGCCGCGCTCGCGCAGCCGTCGCAGCACCGTCGCCCGCTCCGCCAGCAACGCGAAGTGCCGAACGTCGTGGCCGCGCTCCCGCAGCCGACCGACGGTCTCGCGGAGGTACGCCGGTTCCACGACCGTCATCGGCGCGATCACCACGCCGTCGTGCTCGGTCAGAGCACGGTCCAGCACCTCGAACACTCCCTGCCGCCAGGCGGGAAGGTCCTGGAAGTCCCCGCGCAGCGAGGGCGGCATCATCCGGTGCAGGCCGAAACCCACGTGCTCGGGGTCGCAGATGACGCTGCCCGCCAGCCGCCGCCGGATCTCGTGCGCGGTCTGCGTCTTGCCCCCGCCGAAGGGGCCGTTGATCCACAGGAGCATGCGCCGACCCTATTGCGCCCGACGCGGCAGCGGGGAGCGCGGCGGTCAGGGAACGGGCACCGCCCGCCCCCGCTCCGGTCGGGGCGTCGGGAGCGGCGGCGGGCGGTGGTCCGGGGCGTGGTCGGTCAGTCGATGGACCAGTGCTGCAGGGCAGAGCCGGTGTCGGGCTGCTGGGTCACCTTGGCGCCGTTGGCGGCCGAGGCGGCGGTGACGAGCAGGCCGGTGGCGGCGGAGGCGATGGTGTACTGGTCGTTGTCGCCGGGGGTGATCTTCCAGCGCTGACCGGTCTGGTTGTCGCAGGTCCGCTGGACGACGGCACCGCCGGCGGCGCCGGTCGCCTCGGCGCACTTGCCGGACGACTTGTTGGTCATGGTGTAGGAGCCGTCGGGCTGGGGGGCGAAGGTCCAGGTCTGGTTGGGGCCGCGGTTCGGCGACCACAGCACCGGTGCGGTGCCGTCGGTGGTGGAGCCGCCGGGGTTGTCGAGCGCCTTGCCCCCGGTCTCGACGCTGTGCACGCCCGGCACCGTCTTCACGACGCCGGGCCAGGGGATGCCGTGGGCGGCGTAGTAGCCGATCCCGGCGGCGGTCCAGCGGGGGCCCTGCTGGGCCAGGCGCTGGCGGAAGCTGTTCCAGTCGTGGGCGGACCGGGGGCTCCAGCCGACCTCCGCGAGCGCGGGGAGGCGGGGGAAGCTCATGTAGTCGGCGTAGTCCTGCGGTGCGGGCCAGTGGGTGTCCGGGGTCGGCAGGCCGTTACTGCCCTCGTAGGCACGGTCGGCCCAGAGGGCGGCCTCGACGCCGGCGATCCTCTCGGCCGGGACGACCGAGCCGGTGCCGTCGGGCTTGGCGGTGCTGGTCGTCGGGTCCCACTCGTAGGCGCGCTGCACCGACACGTAGCCGGACCAGCTCAGGCCGTACGGGGTGGCGACCTCGTACTTCATGTCCAGGTAGGCGTGGTCGGACGGGGACATCACGAACTTGGCGCCCTGCGCGACCCCCTGGCGGACCTCGCGGATGCTCTTGGTCTCCTCGGTGGTGCCGATGCTCCCCCGGTCCTCGTCCTCACCCCAGTACTGCAGGAGGCTGTTGGCGGGGACGCCGGACTGGCCGAGCTGGTGCCAGCCCATCACGGTCTTGTCGCGGCCGGTGGTGGCCGAGGTGGCCGCCTTGACGTAGGCGGCGTACTCCTCCGGGGACGCGTCCGGGGTCTCGTCGCCGCCGAGGTGGATGTGGGGGCCGGGGGTGAGCTTGGCGACCTCCTTGATGATCTTCGCCAGGAAGCGCCTGGTGTTTCCGATGTGGGCCGCGTCCTCCAGACAGTAGAGGCTGATGCCGACGTCGAAGCCCGAGTAGGGGGCCTTCGCCTTGTCATCGCAGTTCAGGCCCGGTACCGACGCGAGGGCGGCTTCCGTGTGGCCGGGTCCGTCGATCTCGGGCACCACGGTCATGAAGCGGGACGTGGCGTAGGAGACGATCTCCTTGTAGTCCGCTGCCGAGTAGTACCAGTCGCTGCCGCCGGTGAAGCCGCTCTGCGTACTGGCGCCGATCGAGGTCAACTCCGGCATGCCGTCGATGGCGATGCGCCACCCCTGGTCGTCCGTCAGGTGCAGGTGGAGGGTGTTGATCTTGTACGCGGCCGCCTCGTCGATGTAGCGCTTGACCTGGGCGACGGGGTAGAAGCGGCGGGCGACGTCCAGCATCACGCCGCGGTACTCGTAGCGGGGCGAGTCGGAGATCTTCGCGGGCGACACCGTCCACGCACGGGACTGCCTGGTGGGGGACTCGACCGCGGCGGGGAGCAGCTGTCGGAGCGTCTGCACGCCGCGGAACAGGCCCTGGGCGCCGTGCGCCCTCACGACGACACCGCGCTCGTCGGAGGTGAGGGTGTAGCCCTCGTCCCCGAGGCTCTTGGGGCCGTCGGGATCGAGCACGATCGCGTTCTTCGGCGCCCGGTCGTCCTTGTCCACCGCGAGGGTGTAGCCCGTGGCGGGGGCCAGCAACTGGGCGAGGTAGGTGCCGACGCCCACCGCCGCCGAGTCCCGGGAGAGGACGGCGATGCGGGTCCGCGGGGTGAGGGTGAACCCGGCGCCCGCCACTGCCTGCTGCGAGACCGGCTGCGGTACCAGGGCGTAGGGGGCGGGGTTGGGGGCGGGAGGAGCGGCGGCGGCCTGGGAGAGCGTGGCCGTGAGCGGGAGGGTGACGACGGCTGTGGCGAGTGCGACGAGGCGTCTGCCTCGTCGGTGCGACCTGCGCATGTTGACTCCTCGGGCAAGAGGGCACGGGACCGAACACCGGGTGGACGGTCGGGGAGGCGCGTGGTGGGTGTCGGCGGGGATGGTGACTCGGGGTCTCGGCAGCTGGTGTCGGGCCCCGAGGCATCCCCCCCGGCGGTGCGCCGGTGAGCGGAGCGCCGGATCTCCTGCCGTGCCGGGTGCCGCGCGGTGGGGCGGCGGCATTGGGCACGTGACGCAAGAGCGCGCCGAATCTGCTTGTAGATGATTGAATCAAGCGCCTTGTGAGCAGCTTTAACCATGAAGGTGTCAGGGAGGTCAAAAGGTGTCAAGACCTACGCGGCCGTAGCTTGTCGTTCGTGGGCGGCGCTGCCGCGCGGGCCGTCGGAGCTTCCGGAGCACCCTCGGAAGCACGGCCGATCGGTACCGGCCCGCCGGTTCGGCGAGCTGCGCCAATCGGGCGCGTCATCACCGTGGCTTGTCGGATGTACGGTACGCCTCCGCGTTCCGCCGGCGTCGAAACCGTGCGGATCCCTGCCGCCCCGCCCCCCGCGAGCGCATCACGGGTGCACAGAGTTTCGGCCGCCCCGGTGACGGATCATGCGCTCACTATCGATGGATGGATCAGATTGCATCAGGCCGGTGTGAGCAGACGCGTCTCGGCGGCGGGCAGGCCCTTGACCCACCAGTGGTCGTAGCGCCGGTAGACCCGCGGGTCGCGGTCGGCGAGGAAGGCGAACAGCGCACCGGCCTCCGCGGCCAGCGCCTCCCAGACCTCCTCCGGGAGGGGGTGGAAGGCGGTGGCCTCGATCCCCGCGTCGACGCTCCGCCAGACGCCGGCGACGTGGCCGTCGACCAGCAGGGTCGGCAGCACGTCCCCGTTCACCCGGATCACCAGCTTGCGGTAGGCGGCCGGGAGGACCCGGCTGCGGTCGGCGTAGACCAGCAGGGTGCTGTCCCACATCGGCAGGAGCCTGGGCGGCGCCGGGGTGTCCTCGTCCGGCCGGGGCGCGCCGGGGAGGTCGAACAGCACCGTGCCGTCGGGGCCCTCCAGCTCTTCGAGTTCGTCGCGGAGTGCCTGCACGGCCTTTCTGGCGCGGGCCCGTTGGATCATGGCGAACTGCGCCATGTCCGGCACCGAGGCCGGGCCGAAGCCCTCCAGGTAGCGGCGGATCAGCGGCCCCGTGCTGTCGAGGACGGCGTCCGGGTCGGTCAGCACCGGCCGCGTGGCGGCGGCGACGTACGACGGCCGGGGGGCGAACGACCAGGGCCCGCCGGCGGGCACGTGCCACAGCGGCGCGTACTGCCGCAGCATCCGCCACGCCGGGAGCTCGACCGGTGTGCCGCGGCGTTCGCCGAGCCAGGCCTGGGCCTCGGCGCCGGTCCGCGGCCGGTCGGCGAAGTCCAGCAGCTCGGGAAGCAGGGCGTCGGCGTCGGCGGCGTTCAGCCCGGACGCCGTGAAGCGCGCGTCGCCGAGCCTGGAGGCGCGCAGGGTCGGCTCCACGGCCTCGCGGAAGGCCCGGTAGTCCTCGCTGTGGACCAGGTGCAGCGTGATCCGCATCAGCGTCGACCGCACCACCCGCAGCCCGGCCACGGCGCTGTCGAGTCCGACCGGGTCGAATCCGCTGATCCGGTTCCACAGTGCCAGGTAGGGCGAGGCGGGCTCCTGCGCCTGGAGGGCGACCACCCGCCGCACCGCGTCGGCGGCGTCGATCGGCTCCCGCGCCAGCAGCAACTGGCGGGCGAGGGTCGAGCGGTTGAGGGCGCGCGCCGTGATCACCATGCCCGCATTCTCCCGGCTCGCCGCTCCCCGGGAAACCCGCGGGCCGGGGCAGCCGACGAGAGGTGCCGGTACCGCCTCCCGCCCGGAGCGGCTGGTGGGCTCCCGGGAACGGTGAACGGGGCGGCGGCCGTCGGGGAGAATCGCGGCATGCGGATTCTGATCATCACCGCCGGGTCGCGCGGCGACGTCGCACCGTTCACCGGCCTGGGGCGACGCCTGCTGGACGCCGGACACGAGGTCGCCGTGGCGGCCCATCCGGCCTTCGCCGCACTCCTCGGCGGGTGCGGCCTCGGGTACCGGCCGCTGCCGGGGGACCCGGAGGAGCTGATCCGCGGCTGGTCCCGGGCGGCGTCGCGGGAGGAGGCCCGGGCACTGACGAGGGCGTACGTGGACGGGCTCGCCGACGGTGTGGAGCGGGCCGTGGCGGACGGCACCGACCTGGTGCTCACCGCCTTCGCCCCGGCTCCGCTGAGCGAGACGGCCGGGGAGGCGCTCGGCGTGCCCGTCCTCGAAACCCACCTCGTACCGGCGTTCGCCACCCGGGAGTTCGCGCTGCCCGGTGCGACGGACGCCGCGGGCCTGGGACCGGAGGGCAACCTGGCCGCGGGCCACGACGTGGTGCGCCGCCGGGACCAGCTCTTCGCGGGCGCCGCCACCCGGCTGCGGGCCCGCCTCGGGCTCCCCGAAGCGGCACCGGCACCGTCGGAGGCCGACCGCCGCCCGGTCTTCGCCGGCTTCAGCCCCTCCGTGCTGCCGCGCCCGGCGGACTGGCCGACCCGGGTCGAGGTCCCGGGCTACTGGTGGCCCGCCCGGCCGGACGGCTGGCGGCCCCCGGCCGAGCTGGTCGACTTCCTCCAGGCCGGGCCGCCACCGGTGTTCATCGGGTTCGGCAGCATGGCCCCGGGTCACGGGGAACGGCTCAGTGACCTGGTGGCCGCGGCGGTGAAGCGGGCGGGGGTGCGCGCGGTGGTCCAGGCGGGCTGGGCCGACCTCGGCGGCGGTGGCGACGACGTCCTCGCCATCGGCGACGTACCGCACGACTGGCTCTTCCCCCGCACGGCCGCCGTCGTCCACCACGCCGGAGCGGGTACCACCGGGGCCGGGCTGCGCGCCGGGGTACCGGCCGTACCGGTCCCCGTCATGGCCGACCAGCCCTTCTGGGCGGACCGGCTGCACCGGCTGGGCGTCGCCCCGCTGGTGCTGCCGTTCGAGGAGCTGAGCGCCGAAGCCCTCGGGACCGCGATCACGGCCTGTACGACCGAGCCGGTCCACCGGAGCCGCGCGGCCGAACTCGCCCGGCGGATCGCCACGGAGGACGGCGCCGCCCCGGTGCTCGCCCACATCGACACGGCCTACGGCCGGTGAGACCGGGGCCCGCCCGGGCCTCCTCGCGGCCGGGCGGAGCGTCCGCCGTCGCCGCGCGCTACGGGGCGGCGTAGCAGCGGACGGTGACCAGCTGCTCCGGGCTCCAGCGCTGTTCGACGGTGGCCAGCAGCCGCCAGCCGAGGCGTTCGTAGAGTGCGGCCGCGGCGGTGTCGGACGCCACCACGTCGAGCACCGGGTGCAGAGCGCGGGCCCGGGCCTCCTCGGCCGCCCGCGCCATCAGCAGCGCGCCGATCCCGCGGCCACGCGCGGACGGGGCGACGAACAGCCGGCTGACCACCGCCGTCCCGTCGACGCCCACCCCCGCCCGAGCGCTCCAGAGCCCCGGCGCCGCGTCGCCCGCGCCGCTGCGGGACAGGACGACATGGCCGGCGATCCGGCCGTCCAGCTCCGCCACCCACGAGCCGATGAGGACGGGCGGCGTGAGCCATGACGTCGGCGCCTCGGGCCAGTTCACCGGGTAGCCGTCCCGCGCATGGACCTCCGCCAGGACCCGCACGCACGCGGCGAGGTCACGGTCGTCACGACACCGCACCCCCGGGCCGGACCCGCTCTCAATTCTCATCGCGGCATGGAACCACAGTCCAGCGCCCGTGACCAGCCGCTTTCTGCCGGTGCCGGGAGGGGGCGGCCGGCACACGCGTGCGCACGCGCCGCCTCACTCGGGACCGGGACCGTGCAGCTCCAGCCGCCACAGCGCCTCACTGAGCAGGTCCAGCCCCTGCCGCAGATGGCGCCGGTAGGTGCCGTAGGGGAGGCCGAGCCGGCGGGCGGCGGCCTCCTGGGTGGGCGCACCGGAGAAGTAGCCCGCGGTCACGGCGTCGCGGGCGCGGACACCGCGCGGATCGCGGGCGAGGTCGTCGACGCTCCCGCGCAGCAGGGCGCGCAACTCCTCGACGGGCTCGCCGAAGTCGGCCGCCAGGCGGGTGCGGAGCAGCGCGCAGGCGGCGAAGGCGCCCGCGTCGCGCCAGTGCGTCAGGGCATCGCGGACGGCCTGGTCGAACGCGGCGCGCGAGACGCCCGACGGCCCGGCCCGGGTGGGCACGGCGGTGGCCGCTATGAAGTGGCGGAGCCAGGTCTCGACGGGCACCTGGCGCCAGTCGACCGCGAACAGGCCGTAGGTGTGCTCGCCGACCCGCGGCCGGGCGCCGGTGTCGGCGAGGCTGCCCTTGACGCGCGCCGACCACGTCTCGGCGTCCCGCCAGACGGCGAAGCCGTAGGCGCGGCCGCGGGCGCGGGCGGACTCCGCCTGGGCGCGGGAGCTGCTGAGGTCGATGACGCGGGAGGGCACCTGGTACCGCTCGGGGTAGACCGAGAAGCGGCTGACGCCGATGTGCTCGCCGGGCCGGACCGGCCCGGCGGCCTCGGCGTACTCCCAGGCGGCCGCCACGACCGGGTCGGCGGCCAGGTCCTCCGGGTCGGCGGGGGCGGGTAGGGCGAGGCGGGCCGTGAAGGCCACGATGCGGCCCGTGCTCACCAGGCGGTAGACGCTGAAGGCCTGTGGCTGGCGCCGCGCCCAGTAGCGGACGAGCTCCGCCGAGGCCGGGCCCTCGGTCTGCTCGGCCATCCGCAGCACCGTGTCGAGGTCGTCCGGGTGGAGGGGCCGGTCGTGCACCTCGTCCTCGCGGGAGAAGGTGCGCAGACGGGCGACCATCTCCCCCTCGCGGAAGAGGTAGAACAGCTCGTCGGTGACGGTCCAGACCCGCTCCTCCGGCGCCTCCCGCAGGATGCGCAGGTACTCCTCGGCCAGCCGCCGGCGCATCGTCACGAAGGCGTTGGGGGCCCGCCAGCGGAGGTCGGCGGCCAGCGTCTCGCGGGCGGCGTCGTGCGGGTGGAGCCCGCGGTGGGTGGACTCCATGAACGGCAGGTCGCGCAGCCAGGTGAAGAGCGGGTGGGCGTCCTCCTCGGGCAGGACGGCGGCGAGCAGCTCCTCGGAGGTCGAGTAGGCCTGGGCGGCCAGCTCCAGCGCGCGGCGGTGGGCCGCCGTCGGCACCTCGCCGATCAGGCCCGACAGCAGGGTGCGCAGGACATCCGCCGAGGGCGCCCAGACCTCCTCCCTCGTCCAGTCCGCCATGCCGGACGCGGCCGCCAGGGAGAGCGCCAGCGGGTTGCCGCCGGCGAAGCGGAGCACCCGCTCCCGCAGTTCGGGCAGGACCTGCGCGGTGGTGAGCAGGCTCCGGGCCTGTTCCTCGGTGAACTGCCCCAGTTCACCGACGTGGAGGAGTCCGGCCCAGGCGGGATCGGCCGCCCACTGCGGCTGGGGCGCGAGGCGGCCCGCCAGCACCACCAGGGTGTCGGCGGCGGCGCGGGGCAGGAAACGCTGCCACAGCCAGCTCTCCAGCCACTGGCAGTGCTCGAACGAGTCGAGGAACAGCACCGTGCCGGGGACGGTCAGGAAGGAGGCGGCGACGCGCTCGAAGTCGGCCGGGTCCCGGCTGACGAAGCGGCCGTCCAGCTCCAGCAGGGGCCGTCCCGCCGCGCGGGCGTGGTCCGCGAGGCGGCGCAGCAGCGTCGACTTGCCGATGCCGCCCGGACCGGACAGGTAGAACGCGAACGGCGCCTGCGGGTCCCCGGCCAGGGCGCGCGCGAAGTGGGCGAGCTCCTCGTCGCGGCCGATGAAGGCCCGGACCCGGGCGCTGCTCAGCCGCTCTCCGACGGTTGCCATGGCGGCTCCTCTTTCCTCGTGCCGGCGGTGGTCCGTGGTGTGCGTACCGTCCGCGGTGCTGACGGGGGCGTGCTCGGCGGCGCGGTCCCCGGACAGGATGCTGAAGCGGGGGTCGACCATGACGGGGCGGACCTCTCGGAGAGCGCGGGCGCACGAGGAGCGCCGGGTGACGGTGACGTAAGGGGTGAGCGGCCGACTTCGCTCTCAGACGGGGGCCGAGCGGCGGCGGGGTCTCCGGCGACCGGGGCCGCGGGCCGCGGCGAGGAACCGAGGAGCCCCGCCCGCGAGTGGGCGGCGGAGGCGGCGGAACGCGGATCCGTGCACCGTGTCCGGGCGGGTGAGTTCGACTCTCCGCGCCGTCACCGGGACGGCAACTCGCGTTCTGGGCAACGTCGTATCGGTTCCTGCTTCGGGACGGCGGAGGTGATCCGACGTCAGGGCGGCCCCGCAGAGGCCTGCCCGGACACTTTGACGTGCGCACTATAACCTGACGATCGAATGATCAGAGCTGCTCTGATCCGAGCACCGGGCCGTTCGTCCCGGGAGAATCGCGGGCCCCGGCCGGTGGCCAGAGCGAGGTCCATCGAGGCCGCCTCGCCGAGGGGGTCGGCGCAGCCCGAGCACGGAGGCGCCTCGGTGATCGCCAGTTCCCGCACGCCGGCCCAGCTTCGTCGACGGGGTCACACCGCATACTCCCGCGGACCGGACTGCGGACACCGGACAAGGCCGACGGCGTGTCAGGCGATCGATGCCGGCCGGACCGGAGGTGCCCTCCCCCCCGGCCCGACGCCGCCGCGCCGCCTACGGTTCGAGGGCCGCCCTGGCCCCGCTGTCGTGCGTGACGGGGGCGCGCGATTCGGCCTCGGCTCCGCAGAGGGCCCGGACACAGCCGGCGGGCGTGTCGCCGCCGCGTTGGCGCAGCCAGTGGAGGAAGTGGGGTGACAGCGCGGCGTGCCGCCCGCTGTCGGCCCACTGGGCGGCCAACCGGCGGGCTTCGTGCAAGAGACAGGTGATCCAGGTGGTGCGTGGGGGGTTCTGGTCGCAGAAGACGTCGAGCGTGCGGTTGAAGGTCTCCGCCATGAGCACATGGGTGTCCTGCCGATTCCCGCACAGGACGCGGGTGTAGGCGAGGGTCGTCTGACCGTGCCTGCGCATCAGTTCCTCGGCCGCCTCCCGCCGGGTGACCTCCCGGGTGAGGAGGTCGCAGAGGGCGGAGTCGGGCAGGGCGGCGGCGAGGGAGGTAGGCATGAGGGTCCTTGGGGAGTCGGTGGTCGGCGGCGCGGGCGCCGGGCCGGTGGGGCCCGCTCCCGCACGCGCTCGGACCTCAGCGGCCGCGCGGGAGGCTGTCTCCGTGCCGCCGGCTTCCGGTCGCCGGGCACGACCGCTCTGCTGACCTCGACCGCTCTCACGGTCACGACCCGTCCCCTGGGCGGGGCCGGTTCGGTCGCCCGACGGAGCACCGCCCCGAACGGCGCCTCGGGCGCCGGGACACACCCACCGCCGGGAGCGCGGGGCGCGCGAGGTCGGTGATCCGGCCCCCCGGTACGGGGTCGCATGAGCTGGGGCGCATCGAGCTGCTCCACATCCGATCGGCTGCTCTGGAAAGGAGTGGACCGTCGGCGCCGACGCCCGACGCGTTACTCGATCGTGACCGGTCCTTCCTCGGCCGCCGAACTGGCTCGTCCCGCAGGGGTCGAGGGTGGGGTACGGGCCCACCACGCGTGCGGGTGACGCGCGGCCGCTTCCAGCGGAGACAGGCCGTCGACCGAGACCAGCTCGTCCAGCCGCTCGACACCGTTGTTGCCGAGGCCGGACGCCACCGATCACTCCGCGCCGACACCCGCCCGACGGGCAGGTCGCGTCCGGAGCCAGTAGGAGCGGGCCGCGACGGTCAGCGCGAGGCCGTAGACGGCGAAGGCGACCAGCCCGATCCAGCCGACCAGCAGCGCGTCGCCCGAGGAGGGGAAGTCACCGGGCCGGATCGTCACCACGTCGGCCGCGGCCAGGGCCAGGTATCCGACTCCCACCACGCCGTACGGGGCGAGCGTGGCGGCGCCGAGCAGAGCCGGGGCGAGCGGGAGCCAGCGCGGCACGCGCCGGCCGCGGAGGAACGGCAGCGGGCGGGGGAAGACCTGTCCCCACGGGCGGACCAGGCCCCAGAGGAGGAAGACGCCGAGCGCGGCCAGGAGTGCGGTGGGGTCCAGGCCGCAGGACTCCAGGGCGAGGAAGACGCCCGAGGCGCCGTTCCGCTCCGAGATCGCCAGCGTCTCCGCACCGGTGAGTCCCGCGAACGTCCCGCCGGACGCCCAGACCAGCTTCATCGCCGCGTACGGGAGACAGGCCAGTGTCCCGGCCCAGGCGGCGAGTTGGACGGCCCGAGGCGCAGCGGTCGGCGCCCGCACAGCGGTACCGCCGGTACTGCCGATTCCGGTGGCACCGGTGGCTTCGCCGGCCCGGTCGGAGCGGGTCGTGGCCGCGAGCAGGCCCGCTCCGACCGCTGCCAGGGCCTTGTTCGCCGCGGCGGCCGGGTAGTCCACGCCCTGACCGAACAGCAGCGTGATCACATCCATCAGCAGGCTGAACGCGGTGATTCCTGCCAGCCCGCAGGTCACCAGGAGCAGGACCCGTAGCGCGGGCCGCAGTCCGTACCGCACCACCGCCCCGCTCGCCGTCGTCGCCAGCGCCCCTGTCGCCACGACCGCCCAACTCAGCGCGGCGGCGGCCGAGTCACCGCCGCGAGGGAGCAGGGAGGTCCCGCTCAGCGCACACGCCAGGCCGAAGGCGGCGTACAGCGCCCCCCACAGCAGGGTGGCCCGGGCCACCCAACCCGGCCACCGTTGCCACCGGGCGCTCGGGAGCGTCCTCATCGTCCGTTCGGCACTCGTCATGTTCCCCACGGTGCACCGTCCGTGGCGGTGCGCCGTCAGCCGCCGGAACGATCTCCCTCCCCCTGCCGGGTGAGTGCCTCCGGGGGTCCCGGGTGCGCGCCGCGGGCACGACCGGGACCCCCGGGGGCACTCGGGCAAGGTCACCTCCCGAGGCGGCGCGCCAGGTCGACAAGGTCGGGCAACAGCAGGACCCGTCCGCCGGAACCCGGCAGCGGGACGTGCAGCGGTGCGGTCCACCGGGCAGGGATCGCGTCCAGCCCGTAGCGGGCGCCCGCGAGCCCGCCGGTCACCGCGGCGACGGTGTCCGTGTCGCCGCCCAGGTCGACGGCCGCGCGTACCGCGCTCTCGAAGCTCGTGGTGGTGCGCAGAGCCCAGACCGCGGATCCCAGGCAGGGCCAGACGGCGCCGTTGAACTCGGTCGCCCGGTCCGGATCCCAGCCGGGATCGAGGACCGTCGCGTAGCGCGGCCGGTGATCGGGATCGACGAGGTCCAGGATCTCCGGGAGCGCGCCGAGGGCGTCCTCGCCCTCCAGGGTGAGGCGGACGAGTTCGTGGAAGATCGCGGTGCCTTCCCAGGCGGCCCGGTCGCCGTGGGTGAGGGCGGCGATGCGCCGGGCGGCGTCCATGGTGGCCGCCCGTCCGGCACCGGCGAAGTGCACCGCGGAGGTCGAGGCCCGCATCAGCGATCCGTTGCCCGCCGCCCGCAGGTTCACCTGGAAGTGGATCGCGGCGGCCATGTCCCAGGCCATGCCGTTGGTCAGGACGTCCTCGGTCTGCAGGCCGATGTCCTTGGGGTCGGACGCCGCCCACCGCTGGAAGCGGCCGAAGATGTCCGGCAGGTCCAGTCCACCGCGCTGCGGCAGCGACTCCGCCACCAGCACGGCCATCTGGGTGTCGTCGGTCGCCTCACCCGGATCCCAGCCGCCACCTCCGCACATCTCGCCGGCGCCACCGGCGCTGACACCGTCACCGGGTACGGGGAACCGCGTGGAGAAGGCGCCGCGGGGGCCGAACTCGAACGGGGCTCCGAGCGCGTCGCCCACCGCCGAGCCGACGACCGTGCCGGTGACCCGCTGAATCCGTTTCATCCCGTTCCCTGGCTGCTGAGGATCTCGGTTGTCCCGGTTCACAGCCAGGCCACCAGGTGCGGCAAGCCGTTCTCGGGGTCGTCCGTGGCGGGGGCGGTCGGGGGCAGGTCGGCCAGCTTGACCGGGACGGCGTCCGGCACCAGGTCGACCCGGTGGATGGACTCGGTCCCGTCGGCGGCGGACAGGTAGGCGAGCGCCTTGCCGTCGGGGGAGAGCACCGCTCCCGAGACGAAGCGCTTCTCGGGCGGGAGCAGTGCGTCCACGCCCTCGACCCGGCTGAAGTCGGCTGCGAACCCGACGCGGTAGAGGTTGTCGCGTGTCCCGCAGAGCAGATGGCCGCCGTCGAGCCAGAGCCTCGGAACGCAGCCGCTGGGTACGCCCGCCGAACCCGGTACGACCTGGTGGCCCGGTTCGGCGGGCGTCCCGAGCAGCAGCGGCTCGACGACGCCAAGGGTGCTTCCGGTGACCTGGTCGCCGCGCCACAGCACCGCGTTCTGCTGGGTGTACCCGGCCGCTACCGTGCCGCCGGGGGCGACCGAGACTCCCTCGGGCTTGGTGCCGAACGGGCGTGCCGGCCACGGGCGGTCGCCGTCCAGGGCGAAATCCTCGCCGGGGGCCGTGCCCCGGGGCGCGGGCTCGGCGCCGCGTACGGCGAGGTCACGGCTGGTCAGCTTCCGGCCTGCGGTCTCGTACCAGAGGACGGAGGTGCCCTCCTGGAACAGCGGTCGGCGATCCTCGCCCGGCCCGTCGGCCGGCGCGGTGGAGGCTGCCCGTCCGCCGGGCAGGGTGAAGGCGGCCGCCCGCTTCATCGCCCCCGAGTGCGGTGCCACGGTGCCGGCGATCAGCGAGAAGTCCGCGTTGAACGCCTGCCGGTCGGCGGTCGCCGAGACGGCTGTGGTCAGGGTCGGGTCGCAGAGCGTGGCACTGGTGGCCAGGTCCGGCAGAGTGGCGACCCGGCGGGCTTCCTCCCTGCCGTCGGTGGCCGCGTGGGCGGTGGCGGTCACCACGTGCACCTTGCGGTCCGCCGTGGTCGGCGACGGCGCGGCCCACCGCTCGCAGCGGGCGACCACCAGCCGGCCGGGCCCCGCGAGCGTCGGCCCGGCCGGCGTCGGCGCCGCCTCCGGCCCGCTGCCTCCGCCGGGACTCGTACAGCCGCTCAACGCCAGGAAGGTCGCGGCGAGCAGGGCCGCCGCCCGGCCGCGGCCGAGGGCGGGTGGGCGCAGGGTCACGGTTCTCCTCGCTGGTACGGCCGGTACGCTCGCCGACCGGGCCCGGGCGCCGATCGGTACGGACCGCCGATCGGTACGGACCGCCGATCGCTGCGGACCGCTCGAACCGGTGCGATCACCGGACGATACTCCATCCGAGCCGGTGACCTGACGGCCCATCCGCTCGCCCGGGGGCCCAGGTCCGTGCGGTCCGCCGGCCGGGAGTGTCGGTGGTGGGGGTTAGGTTCGGGGGGTGAGCGACTACTACGACCTGTTCCTGGCTGTGGATCTCCCGTCGGACCTCCCGGCGTCGGTCGTACAGGAGGTGAGATGGCTCCTGGGTCAGGCCGACCGGGCACCGGCGACGCATGCTGCCGTCGACTGGGAGGACTCCGGCCACGAGCCGTGGCCGGTCTTCGACGGCGGATCGGCGAGCCACTCGTTCGCGGGTGCGGACACCGCGTTGCTGGTCCGTGCCGTCGATCGGGCGGATCCCGAGGGGCGCGCCCCCTGGGCGCTCACCCTTCGCACCGGTGTTCACGAGGACGAGTTCGGGGTGGTGATGGAGGCGGTGGAGTGGCTCCTCCGGAAGGCGACCGGCGTCGGATGGGTGGGGTTCGTCCGCAGTTCGGCCCCGGAGGGCATCCGTCATGTGATCCGCCGGCAGGACGGGTTCGATCTGGTGGATGTCCGTTCGGCCGGTACGCGGGCCCAGGTCTCCTGGTCCTAGGGCGACGGCCTGTCCGGACACTCCCGCGGCCGTGTCACGGTCGGCCCGCTCACCCCGTCACGGGCAGGCACTCGGCGAGCAGGCCGACGATGTCGCGCCAGGCCCGCCGCGCGTGCCGCGGGTGGTGGCCGACGCCGGGGACCACGCTCTGGTCGACCGGCGGGTGGTGGAAGGCGTGCAGGGCCCCGCCGTAGACCACCAGACGCCAGTCGACGCCGGCGGCCTGCATCTCGGCGGCGAAGGCGTCCCGTTGCCCGGCGGCCATGATCGGGTCCTCCGAGCCGACCCCGGCCCACACGGGGCAACGGATCCGCGCGGCCTCGCCCGGGCGGCCCGTGGTCAGTGCGTTGACCGTTCCGATCGCCCGCAGGTCGACACCGTCGCGTCCGAGTTCCAGCGCGATCGCGCCGCCGGTTCCGTAGCCGATGGCGGCGATCCGGTCGGGGTCGGTCCGCGGTTCGGCGCGCAGTACATCGAGGGCCGCGTGGCCGATGCCCCGCATCCGGCCGGGGTCGGCGAGCAGTGGCATCACGCGGGCCAGCATCTCCTGCGGGTCGGTGAACCAGTGTCCGCCGCCGTGGAGGTCGAAGGCGAGTGCCACGTAGCCCAGTTGGGCGAGGGCGTCGGCCCGGCGGCGCTGGAAGTCGTTCAGGCCCGGCCCCTCGGGGCCGATCAGGACGGCGGGCCGGCGGTCGACCCCGGCGGGAAGCGCGAGGTGCCCGGCCATCGTCAGGCCGTCGGCGGGATAGGTGACCGTGCGTGTGGTGACCATCGTCATGAGATCGGACTGTACGGATCGTCGCTCCGGACCGGGGCGGACTTTCCCCATAGCGAAACGGAGCAGGTGCGGGCTCCGCCGCCCCGTCCACCCTGCGGTGAGAATCCTCTCCGGCGCCCGATGGCCGAAACTACACTTCACCGCATGCCATATGACAATGTGACACTGCGCCCCGTGGCCGAGAGCGAGCTGGGCACGCTGGAGGAACTGGTCCAGAACCCGGAGGCGGTCGGGACGTTCCAGTGGTTCGGCTGGACCGACCCCGGGTCCTGGCGGCGGCGGTGGGCCGAGAACCGGCTGCTGGGCGACGACCGCGGACAGCTGGCCGTCGCTGCCGGCGGCGAGTTCCACGGGTTCGTCGGCTGGCGGCGGGTGGACGTCGTGCCGCGCTCGTACTACTGGAGCATGGGTATCCAGCTGCTCCCCGGATCGCGAGGGCGGGGCATCGGGACTCGGGCCCAGATCCTGCTGGTGGACTACCTGTTCGCGTACTCGCCGGTCGCCCGGGTGGAGGCCGACACCGAGACGGAGAACTTCGCCGAGCAACGCGCGCTGGAGAAGGCCGGGTTCACCCAGGAGGGCGTGCTGCGCAACGTGGTGTTCCGCGACGGGCAGTGGCGCGACAGCATTCGCTACAGCGTGCTGCGGGACGAGGCGGCCGCCCGCCGGACCTCCGCCGAATCGTAGGCGGCGGGCGGGTGGCCAGGTGGGTGGCCAACTGACGGAACGCCCGGCCCCGGGGCCCACTCCCGGGGCCGGGGTGCCCGATGTGTGGAATACCGGTCGAAGCCGTTCACGGTTGCGGCACAATGTGCGCCTACCACCTGTGATCTTGACCCGGGGAATCCGCGTGAATTCGACCCATGTCCACACCCCTGCGCCCGCCGCGGCGCCCCTGCCCCCGCGCACCAAGGGGCAGATGGCCCTGCGGGTGCTCGCCCTCTGGCTGCTCCCGCCGCTCGGCGCACTGTGGGCGTGGCGCTCCAAGCGGCTCACCAAGGGCGCGAAGCTCGCCGTCACCGTGCTGGCCGCCGTCTGGCTGCTGATCCTGATCGGCGCCTCCGGCGACTCCAAGGCCGAGCAGAACAGCAAGCCCCCGGGCCCGGTGAGCTCCGCCCCGGCCGAGCCGGCCGCGCCCACCACCCCGCCCGGCGGGACCACCCCGCCCGGCGGGACCACCCCGCCCGGCGGGACCACCCCGCCGGCGCCCACCACCCCGCCCGCCCCGGCCGCGCCCGAACCCGCCGCCACCGAGCCGCCCGCCGCACCCAGCCCGGTGCCGACCACCGCGCCCCCGCTGCCCGCGCCCGTCCCGGTCGCGCCCAGCACCCCCGCCGCCGCCCCGGCTCCGCCGAAGCCGCCGGTCCCGGAGACCAAGCCGCCGGTGACCACCCCGAAGCCCCCCACCAGCGAGCCGGAACCCACCACCCAGGCTCCGGCGGCGGCCTACTACAAGAACTGCGCCGCCGCGAAGGCCGCCGGCGCCGCACCGCTGCACCGGGGCGACCCGGGCTACCGCGCCGGGCTCGACGCCGACGGCGACGGCGTCGCCTGCGAGCGCTGAGCCCCGGAGGAGGAGGGGACGGCGCCACGGCCGGTCCGACCCGCCCGCGTCGGACCCGCCGGACCCGCCGGACCCGTCCGACGCGTCACGGTGCCGCTGCCCGGACCGGTCCTTCCGTCACACCTTCCACCACGGCGACGCCGAGCACCGGACGATCCCCGGCCGGAGCACGGTGGCCCCGAAAACCGTGGAAGAAAGTTCGCGAAGGGATGTCGAGAACCCGCGCCCGGCTCCGTCCCAGGGGTGAAGACGGCGACAATGGGCCGTACCTCACCAAGGAGAACATCATGGCCAAGTACCTGCTGCTCAAGCACTACCGGGGCGCGCCGGCGGCGGTCAACGACGTGCCGATGGACCAGTGGGAGCCGGAGGAGGTGACGGCCCACGTGCAGTACATGCGTGACTTCGCCGCCCGGCTGGAGGGCACCGGCGAGTTCGTCGACAGCCAGGCGCTCTCCCCGGAGGGCACGTTCGTCCGCTACGACGGCGAGGGGCGGCCCCCGGTCACCGACGGTCCGTTCGCGGAGACCAAGGACCTGATCGCCGGCTGGATGGTGATCGACGTGGAGACCTACGAGCGCGCGGTCGAGCTGGCCGGCGAGCTGTCGGCGGCCCCGGGCGCGGGGGGCGAGCCCATCCACGAGTGGCTTGAGGTGCGCCCGTTCTACGGCCAGAAGTGCACGGCCACCGAGTGAACGAAGCACTGCTCCGGGCCCTGGTGCCCGCGGTGATCGGTGTCCTCGTCCGTCGCGGAGCGGACTTCGCGGCGGCCGAGGACGCCGTACAGGAGGCCCTGGTCGAGGCCGTGCGCAGGTGGCCGGACGACCCGCCGTGCGACCCGAAGGGCTGGCTGGTCACGGTGGCCTGGCGCAAGTACCTCGACGCCGTCCGGGCCGACACCTCCCGGCGGCGGCGCGAGGACCTGGTCGAGGCAGAGCCCGTGCCCGACCGGGGCGAGGCGGTGGACGACACGCTCCAGCTGTACTTCCTGTGCGCGCACCCGTCCCTGACGCCGGGCTCCGCCGTCGCGCTCACTCTGCGCGCGGTCGGCGGCCTGACCACGCGGCAGATCGCGCAGGCCTACCTCGTGCCGGAGGCGACCATGGCCCAGCGGATCAGCCGGGCCAAGCGGACCGTCTCCGGCGTCCGCTTCGACCGGCCCGGTGACGTCGCCACCGTGCTGCGGGTGCTCTACCTGGTCTTCAACGAGGGGTACTCCGGGGACGTCGACCTCGCGGCCGAGGCGATCCGGCTGACCCGCCAACTGGCGGCCGGTACCGACCACGTGGAGGTCGCGGGCCTGTTGGCGCTGATGCTGCTCCACCACGCCCGGCGCCCGGCCCGGACGAGCCCGGACGGCAGGCTCGTGCCGCTCGCCGAGCAGGACCGCGGCCTGTGGGACACCCGGCTGATCACCGAGGGCGTCGACGTGCTCCAGGCCGCCCTCGCCCGCGACCGCCTGGGCGAGTACCAGGCCCAGGCGGCCGTCGCCGCGCTCCACGCCGACGCCCGGACCACCGAGGAGACCGACTGGGTGCAGATCGTCGAGTGGTACGACGAGCTGGTACGGCTCACCGACAGCCCGGTGGCACGCCTCAACCGGGCCGTCGCGGTGGGCGAGGCCGACGGCGCCCGGGCGGGGCTGGCCGCCCTGGCGGAGCTCGACCCCGCCCTGCCGCGGTACACCGCCGTCGCGGCGTACCTCCACGAGCGCGACGGTGATCCGGCGACCGCGGCACGGCTCTACGCCCAGGCCGCCCGGTCGGCGCCCACCCTCCCCGAACGCGACCACCTCACCCGGCAGGCCGCCTGGCTCAACGCGCAGCTGCGCCGGTGACGCGGCGGGCCCGCGCCGGTCGTAGCGGCCCTCCGTCGGCAGCCGTTCGACGACCTCGACGTCGAACGGCTGCCGGGTGTCGCGTCCGTGCCGGCCGTCCGGGCTCTGCACGGAGACCTCCCCGCCGAACAGCGGGCCCGTCCGCACGGCGGGGGAGATCCGGACGGGAGTGATCACGGTCGCGCCGCTCTTCCGGTAGCCCGGGCCCGAAGGCGCGGCCCCGACCCTCCGGTAGCCCGGGCCCGACGGCGCGGCGCAGGCGGCGCTTGTCCAGGGACACCTTGCACGTCCGGGGGGAAGAACGGCGGGCACGGCGTCCTCACCCACCTCGGCGTCGACACCATCCAGCGCAAGTGGTCACGCCTCCTGCCACCAGCCGTGGGTTGTCAGCCTTCCTGGCGCCCGTCACCGCCGCACAGCCGGTGCAGGGCTACGCGGCTCTCGTCGTCCGCGCCGCGGTAGACCAGAAGCCGGAGCTCTGGGTCCTCCAGCGGGAGCAGGACCTCGAAGTCGACGGCGATCGTCCCGACGGCCGGGTGCCGCAGCAGCTTGCGGCCGCGGCCGTTGACGCGGACCTCCCGCTCTGCCCAGAGCCGGGCGAAGTCCTCGTCCTGCGCGGTGAATTCGGCGATCAGCCCGGCCAGTGCCCGGTCCTGCGGGTGGGCGGCCCAGGCCGCGCGCAGATGGGCGACGCCGTCCCGCAGCACTCTCTCGCGGTCGGCGTAGAAGCCGCGCATCGGCGGGTGCAGCAGGCAGAGCCACATCGCGTTCCGCCGCTCCGGCGGAACGGCGTCGAACTCCGGTAGCAGCCTGGCCATTTCGGGGTTCCAGGCCAGCAGGTCGTAGCGGTGGTCCAGCAGCATGGCGGGCAGCGGGGAGAGGTCGTCGACCAGGTGGGCCAGCGACGGCGCCGGACCAGCGGCCGGCCCGCCGGTGCTGCCGGGGCGGCGCCGTCCGGCCAGGTCGAAGAGGTAGTCGCGTTCGCCGGGTGCCAGCCGCAGGGCCCGGGCCAGCGCCGCCAGCACCTCCGCGGAGGGCCGAAGCCCCCGGCCCTGCTCCAGCCGGACCACGTAGTCGGTGCTGACTCCGGCCAGCTCGGCGACCTCCTCGCGGCGCAGTCCGGGCGTTCGCCGGGTCCGCCGGTGCGCGGGCAGGCCCAGCCGGTCCGGGTCCAGCCGTTCGCGCCTGCCGCGCAGGAAGGCGGCCAGTTCCTCGGTGGTGTCCATGGTGCGGGTCGTCATGACCGGTCCAACCGCCAGGGTGGGACCGGTCTTCCCAGGAAAGTCCCTCCCTTATCCGGGACCCGCCGTCGCTGCAGACTCGCTCCCGGCAAGGGAACACGAACACACGCGAACACTGGAGAACCCGATGGCACTGGCCCTCGACGACTACCGGCTGCTGGGCCGCTCGGGACTGCGGGTCTCACCGCTGGCCCTGGGCACCGCGACCTTCGGCACCGAATGGGGATGGGGCGCGGAACGGGCCGAGGCCCGCAAGCTGTTCGACCGCTACGTCGGGCTCGGCGGCAACCTCCTCGACACCGCCGACACCTACACCGACGGCAGCTCCGAGCGCCTGCTGGGCGAGTTCGCCCACGAGGAGCGCGAACGCCTGGTGCTGGCGACCAAGTACTCGACCCTGCGCCGCCCCGGCGACCCGAACTCCGGGGGCGGGCACCGCAAGGCGCTGTTCGGCTCGGTGGAGGGCAGCCTGCGGCGGCTCGGCACCGACTACCTCGACCTGCTGTACCTGCACGTCTGGGACTTCCGGACCTCGGTGGAGGAGGTGCTGCGCGGCCTGGACGACCTGGTCCGGCAGGGCAAGGTGCTGTACGTGGCGATCTCCAACACCCCGGCTTGGCAGGTGTCCCGGATGCAGGCGATCGCGGACCTGCGCGGCTGGTCGCCGCTGGTCGCGCTGCAGCTCGAGTACAGCCTGATCGAACGCACCGCGGAGCGCGACCTGATCCCGATGGCCCGGGAGCTGGGCCTGGGCGTGGTCCCGTACTCGCCGCTCGGCGGCGGGGTGCTCAGCGGCAAGTACGGCCGGGACGACGTGGGCGCGACGGGCGCCGGCCCCGACGGGAGCACCCGCCGGAGCCACAACCTCGCCCTGGGAACCCTCACCGAACGCAGCCTCGGCGTGGCCGGGGTGGTCCGGGAGGTGGCCGACGAGCTGGGGCACACTCCGGCCCAGGTGGCGCTGGCCTGGACGCTGCGGAAGCCGGGCGTGACGAGCACGCTGCTCGGCGCCCGCACCTGCGCCCAGTTGGAGGACAACCTGGGCGCCCTGGCGGTCGAGCTGACGGACGCCCAGCTGGCCCGGCTCGACGCGGCGGGCGCGATCGCCCTCGGCCAGCCGCACGAGCTGCTGGTGAGCGAGCCGATCCGTCGGGTGACCACGGGCGGCCTGCGGATCGAGAGCCGCCGCTGACCCGGCCGCCGGCGGCGGGAGCCGGAGTCCGGAGCCGCGGTCGGTTCACCGTCCGGGCGAGCCACGTCCGGATCGCTTCCGCGTCGGCGACGGTCGGACCGGTTCCCACTCTCGTGACCAGGTTCCAACCAGCGCGTCACGACTCAGGAATCACGGATCGGCTGTGTGGTCTTGGTGACCACCAGTTCGCGCACGGGACAGCTATCGCGCGTCGGCACAGGTCCCCCATCCGGCGGCCCGCGCAGCTGACGTTTGATCACTCGAACAAACAATCGAATAATGGGTTCATGACCTCGGCCGTTCCGTTCTCCCGCCCCGTCCGCCCGCCCGAGCGGCCCGGCGATGCCGAGCGGGCGCCGCGCGAGCTGATGACCCTGCCCGGAGCATCCCGGGACGTGCGGCGGTGGCGGCTGGTGGAGATCCGGCTCGGCGGGGAGTGGCGCCCGGGGATGCTCACCGTGTGGCGGCGCCCGCCCGGCGCCGCCTGCTGGGTGGTCCACGTGCGCTGGGCGCCCGACACGGACAGCCCACAGCCCTGGGGGTGGTTCCTGTACACGGAGGAGACCGTCCGGCCGCTGCCCGAGCCGCAGGACGCGCCTCCACCGGCCGCGCCGTTCCTCGGTCGGTGGCGGGACGCGGTTGCGGTGCCCGCCGAGCTGGCCGGCACGCCCGCCGAGGACGGCGCCGACCGGTGCTGGCGTCTGGCCTGGGCGCGGGTCGGCGGCCACTGGCGCTCCTGCCTGGTCACCGCGCGTCGCCGCCCGGGCCCGGAGCTGCCCTGGATCGCGAACGTACGGTGGGGCGAGGACAAGGACACCGCCTGGCTGATCGCCGACCCCACCACCCTGCGGCCCGTCCCGCCGGGCCGATCACCTGCGGAGGAAGCGCCAGCAGAGTCGGCCCCGGAGGGCAACCCCTACGGGCCGGGCGTGCCCAGGGGGGTGCCTCGAAGCCTGGCACAGCCCGAAGGGGCTTCCTAGGCTCTGGAACCGCACCGGAAGACCCTCTCCCGGCACCGTCCTGAAACCCAAGGCTCTCCCATGGCACACCCCCTCACCCTGTTGCGGGCGGCGAAAGGGCTCTCCCGACCGGAGTACGCCCTCCTCGTGGCGCAGTGGCCTCACGCCTCGAAGCCGCCCTGATCGGCATCCGCCAGCACGACCGGATCTGTCGCCGCGAGGCCCGGACCTGACCCGCACCCCGGAGGCACCCGGGTGGGGGCACGGCCGGGGGCGCCCCGGCTGCGGCCGTACCCCCGCCGGTCACCGTCCGGCCGGGCCCGCCGGACGGCCTCGGACCTCAGCCGTTGCGTGCCTCGGCCTCCTGCTGCAGCAGGCCCGCGATCCGGGCCAGGTCGTTGATCTCGTCGAGGATGCCGTCGATGTCGGGCGTGGACGCGCCGTTCACGGCCAGGTAGAAGGTGTTCAGCCGGCCGTGGCCGGCGTCGAGGTAGCCGCCCAGGGTCTGGGCGCCGACGGCGAGCCGCTGGTTGAGCCCGTCCTCGCCGACCACGCTGCCGGGCTTGGCCCAGACCTTGCCCTTGCCGGGGCAGGTGGGGCAGCCGGCGCACGCGCCGGCCAGCGAGCCGTCCACGCCGAGGATCGGCAGCGCGTCGCGGAAGCGGGCGGCCTCCGGGGTGTTCTGCCAGTAGTTCACGATGTCGGTCTCGATCCTCGGGGTGACCCGGTCGACCGGGTTTCCGCCGCGGCCGTCGAGGAGTTGGGCCTGGGTCGGGTCGATCCCGGCCCCGCGCAGGAACGCGTTGAGGACGGGGAAGCCGTCCTCGCACTGGTGGCTGCCCGCGGTCACGGCCATCAGGCAGATGGCCAGGTTGGCGCCGAGGTTGTGGCTGACCTTGAGGATCAGCTTGGCGTACTTCGCGTAGACCGGGGAGACGTAGGCGGCCACCCGCCGGGTGCCGTCGTAGGAGTCCGGCACCTTGTCGGTCGGGTTCGGCCCGGTCGGCGCGGCGGCGACCGTGACGCCCGCGCGGCCGAGGGCCTCGATCAGGGCGGTGCGCCCGAACGCGGCCGGGTCCTGCACCGGGGAGATCCGCAGGGTGGGCGGGGCGTCGGCCGCGATCGTGCCGGAGACGGTGATCCGGGTGCCGTCGGGGGAGGCGGAGACCGTCAGGTCGGTCGGACTGCCCGCCGCGACCGTCCGCACCGTCGACTCGACCTGGTACGGCGCGACCTGGGGACGCCAGGTCAGCTGCGCGCTCTGGCCCGGGGCGGTCGGGGTGGTCAGCAGGTCGATGACGTTGTCGTTGACGATCAGCGGGGTGGGAGTCGGGTCCAGGCCAGGGAAGGAGCTGAAGAGCCGGGTGTCGACGGCGACGTCGCCGTCGATCCGGGTGAGTCCGGCATCACGCACCTGCCGGGCGATCAGGTCGAGCCCGGCCAGCGGGTCCTCGGGGGTGAGGGTCGCGCCGGGCACGTCGTTGGCGTAGGTGTGGTCGATCGGGGTGTAGGAGACCGAGCCGTCCGGCGCGGTGCGGCCACCCATGGTGAGGTCGCCCTGGCCGATCAGGACCAGGTTGCCGTCCAGGGCCGAACCGTTCTGCTGCCCGACGGCCTGCACGGGGGTGGTGAACTCGTGGTCGCCGCCCAGCGCGTGCCAGGCGCCCGAGACGCTGAGCAGCTTGGCCGTCGAGCCGGGGAGGAAGAACTGGTCGGGGAACTGGGAGTGGATGACCTCGCCGGTGGTGCCGTCCCGCTCCAGCAGTCCCCACTGGGCGTGCTCGTAGCCGGGCTTGGCCATGATGGCCCGGATCTCGGCGCTCAGCTCGTCACCGTGCGCGGCGGCCGGCGCGGCGGTGCCGAGCGTCAGCGCGGGGACGAGCACGGTCGCGAGGCTGGTGAGGAGGGCCGCGGCCCGGACGCGACGACTTCTGGGGGTCGAACTCATGGATCCACCTGTTCTGGGCCGGGTACCGGCGCCGTCCTGACGGTCGGACATTCCGCGAGACATACCCGGGCGGTGGCCCCGGCCGCTGGGGCCGGAGCGCGGTTCACCCTCCCGCCACACGTCCTGCCGTCACTCCGGGGTCCGGCCGTCGGGTGGCGCCTTTCGGTGAATGCCGGCGGCTCCTTGACGGGCCAAGTCATTAGCTGCCATATTATCTGCATGACGAGGGACGGTAGCGACGGTGAGCAGCCCACGCTGGAGCAGGCCGGATGGCAGCTGCGGCACTACGGGCTGGAGGTCGATCCGCAGGCGGTGCTGGTCGCCGTGCGACTGATCTCCGCGGGCGCGAGAGTCGGCCGGGCGGCCGAGGCGCACTTCGCCCGGTTCGGACTCTCGACGGGCCGCTACCGCCTGCTCTCCGACCTCGAAGGTCACGGGGGAGAGAAGTCCCCCTCGCAGCTGGCGGCCGATCTCGACGTCTCCAGGGCCACGGTCACCGGCCTGCTCGACGGACTCGAACGCGAGGGCCTGGTCGCCAGGCGCCCGTCCACCGAGGACGGGCGCGGCACGGTGGCGGTCCTGACCGCGCGCGGTGCGCAGCGCCTTCGCGACATGGCGCCCGAGCACTTCGGGCGACTGGAGGCGATGGTGGGCGGGCTCACCGTCGAGGAGCGCACGGTGTTCCTGGACCTGCTCTCCCGCGTCGTGCGCGGCAGTTCGGCGCTGACCGCCGACTGGCCGCCGACTGACCCCGGCCCATTCGGCCGACCCCGGCCGTAGGCCGGCCCGGGCTCCCGTCCCGTGGACGGGAGCCCTTTTCACGGAGTAGTAATTAGCCAACTAATTACCTGACCGGGGGTGGGCCCGTCCGGCCGCCCGGTCGAACCCTTTCGCCTTTCGGAACCCGAACGAGAAGAAGAGGCCGACATGCCCGCAACGAAGGACCGGACCGCCCCGAGCCGGGCGGCCGCCCGGCCGTTCGTCCTGTGGCGCGAGGTGCTGACCGCCTACGCCGCTCCCGCGTTGATGGCCGGTACCGCGGGGGTGGTCACCGGTCAGGCGGACCTCACGGTGGCGGCCGGCACCTCCATCGCCGGCACCTCCGCCGTGGTGGCGTTCCTGGTCGGCGCCTGGCTGCGGCACGGCGGGCAGCCACGGCGCTGGACGCTCGCCCTGCCGCGGCCCGTGCTGACCGTGCTGCTCGTCGTCGCGACCGCCGGCGTGGCGGCGGGGCTGGGGTGGTTCGTCGCCGCATGGCTGCCGGCGCACACCGCGCTTCCCGCCGCCCCCTGGCTGCGGCGGCTGCGCATCGACCTGCCCGTCTCCGCCGTCCTCGCCACCACCATCGTCACCCTGCGCTGGCGCGGCACCGTCGCGAAGCCCCGGCCGTAGCCGTAATCCGGCTGCAGCCCCGGCCGTAGCCCCGGCCGTAGCCGTAATCCGGCCGTAGCCCCGGCCCCGGCCGTCACCGAACCAGGCGGCACCCGCCGCCGCGGAATACACCAGGTATGTGAGGACACCCGATGATCGTTGTCATGGGAGCGACCGGAACCACCGGAACCGCCCTGCTCCACAGCCTCCGCGCACTCGACGTACCCGTGCGCGCCCTCACCCGCACCCCGCAGCGGCCGCTCCCCGGCACCGCCGGCCCGCGGCACGACCGGCTCGTCGAGGTCCGGTACGCCGATGCCGGCGACCCCGACTCGCTGCGCGCCGCCTTCGAGGGCGCCGACCAGCTCTTCCTCGCCATGGCCAACAGCCCCGCGCAGGTCGCGCTCGAAACCCGCGTCATCGACATCGCCGTGGTCAGCGGCATCGGACACGTGGTCAAGGTCTCCGCCCCGGCCGCCGAGCCGGACTCGCCCGTCGCGATATCCCGCGGACACCACGCCGTCGAGGCACACCTGCGCGCCTCCGGACTCACCGGCACCGTCCTGCGGCCCTACGCGTTCATGCAGAACCTCCTGCGCCTGGCGCCCGCCGTGGCCGAGGGGGTCATCCTCGGCGCGATGGGGGAGGCGCCCTGCAACTACGTCGACAGCCGCGACATCGGCGACGTCGCGGCTGCCGTGCTCACCCGCCGTCACCTCGCGGGCGGCACCTACACCCTGACCGGACCGGAGGCCGTCTCCCATCCCGACCTCGCCGCCCGGCTGACCGCGGTGACCGGCCGCCTGATCCGGTACGTCGACCTCGCCCCGGACGAGATGCGCGACAACCTCGTCCACCGGGCCGGCATGCCCGACTGGCTCGCCGACCACGTCGTGGAGATCCAGCGACTGGCCGTCGCCCGCCCCGAGACACCCACCAGCACCGTCGCCGACGTCCTCGGCCGCTCGCCCCGCACCCTCGACGCCTTCCTGGCCGAACACCGGCACCACTTCGACCGGTAGCCGACCGCCGACTCCCGCCCCGGCTCCGGCGCGGGAGCCGAGCCCCGGGGGCCCGACCGCAGCGGTCGGGCCCCCGGGGCTGCGTGCCACGAGATCCGCTGCGCGGTCCGCCCGGCGGCGCGCCGGGCGGCCGGGCGTCAGGTCCGCCCCAGCCGCAGGGCCAGCACGGGCTCGCCGGTCGGCCGCACCGACCCGCCGGCGGGCTCCACCGTCAGGCCGACGGACCGGGCACCGTCCAGGGGCGCGGTGAGCAGGAGGGCGCCGTCGCCGTCCGGCAGCAGACCGGCCGGGAGGTAGGTGCCCGCGTGGTCGAGCCAGAGTTCGTAGACGCGGCCGGGCCCGGGATCGGGAAGGCCGGTGGCGAGGAACCCGGCCCGGTTGCGGTCGGCCGACCAGACCACGGTGCCGGCACCCGAACCGGCGGTGACGGTGCTCACCCGGGCGTCCGGGGCGGTCAGCAACTCGCCGAAGGCCGCCTGCCGGGCACGCAACTGCCCGGCGTCGGAACGCGCCCGCCGGGCCTGCTCGTGCTGCTGCACGGCGAGGACACCGAGCGCGGTGGTCGCGGCCAGCGAGGCGGCCAGGGCGAACCGCGGCCAGCGGGCCCGCCGGCGGACGCCGGGCGGCGCGACCCGGGGCGCGGCCGCGCCGGTGTGCCGGGGGAGCGGCGGCAACTGGTGTTCCCGCTCCAGCCGGGCCAGCAGCGCCGCCCGCAGCCGCGGCGGTGGCTCGACCGCCTGGGCCGTACCGAGCCGGCTCAGGGCCGCGGCGAAGCCCGCCACCTCCTCCCCGCAGCTCTCGCACCCGCCGAGATGGGCCTCGAAGGCGTCACGTTCGTCCGCGTCGAGGGAGTGCAGCGCGTACGCGCCGGTGAGCAGGTGGAGATCGCTGTCGGCGGGGGCGGTCATGATCCGGCTCCCAGGCAGTCGCGCAGGCGGATGAGACCGTCGCGCATCCGGGTCTTGACGGTGCCCAACGGGGTGCTCAGCCGTTCGGCGACCTCCCGGTGGGTCAGGCCCTGGTAGAACGCCAGCAGGACGGACTCGCGCTGCAGATCGGTCAGGCGCCGCAGGCAGTGCCGGACCTGTTGTCGCTCCATCCGGGTACCGGCTCCTTCGGCGGCCTCGTCGAAGGGCGTCTCCCGGCTGCCGGCGGCCACCGTCCGGTCGCGGTCGGCCGCCGCCTCGCAGTGCCGGACCCGGTCCACGGCACGGTGGTGGGCGATGGTCATCACCCAGGGCAGTACCTCCCCGCGTAGCGGGTCGTAGCGGGCCGCGCCGCGCCACACCTCCAGCATCACGTCCTGCGTCACCTCCTCCGACTGGGCCTCGTCCCGAAGGATCCGGCGAACCAGGCCGAACACCGGGCCGGCCACCGCGTCGTACAGCCGGGCGAACGCCTCGTGATCACCGGCGGCGACGAGCGCCATCACCGCCTTGAGCTCGCCCGGCGGCTCGGAGCGGCCGGGCAGGAAGGCGACGGCGGTCACCTGCCACGCCCCCGCGATCCGCAACTCCGGTGACCGGCCGGGCGGACGCACCGGCGAGGCGTGCCGGCCGGACGGTCGCGTGCGGCAGGCACGGCGACCGCCCGGGCCTGGTTCGGGGTTTCAGGAATGTCGTTCATCGGTCGCACGGTATTCGCCCCCGGCAGGCCGGCGGATTGCCTTCGGACGGATCCGGTCGCCCCCCTCACCCGATCGAGTGAACCCGGGCGACGGACCCATCCGCGGCGCCGAGCCGACCGAATGGGGAGTGTGAGCAACGATGTGACCACCCGACGCGCCGGGCGCCGCGACCGTGCCGGAGCGCTGCCGGCCCTGATGGCGTTCGGCGCGGCCGCCACCTGCGCGGCCCTCGCCGTCGGTGAGACGGCGGCGGCCCTCCTGCGCCCGCAGGCGGCCCCGGTGATCGCGATCGGCTCGGCCGCGATCGACCTCGCGCCCACCGCGGTCAAGGAGTGGGCGGTGCGCTCCTTCGGCACCTCCGACAAGACCGTGCTCCTCACCGGGATCTACACCGTCATGGCACTGCTCGCCGTCGGCCTGGGGCCCGTGGCGGCCCACCGCCGGGCCGCGGCCGTCGTCCTGCCGGCCGCCTTCGGTGCGCTCGGCGTCTGGGCGGCACTCGCCCGCCCGGGCGCACGGCCCGTCGACGCCCTGCCCTCGGCGGCGGCCGCGCTGGCCGCCGCCGCCGTCCTGCTCGTCCTGCTGCCCCGCCGGACCGCCGGACGGCGGCCCCCCGTCCCGGGCAGTCCGGGACGCCGGGAGGTCCTGACCGCGGGCGCCGTCGTCGCGCTCTCGGCCGGTCTCGGCCCGGGCGCCCGGTACCTGTCCGACCGACGGACCGACGTCGGCGCCGCCCGCGCGGCCGTCGTCCTCCCGCCACCGGCCCGCCCCCTGCCGGCGCTGCCGCCCGCCGCCGGGCCACGGATCCCCGGACTCCCACCGCTGCGCACGCCGACCGCCGACTTCTACCGCGTCGACACGGCCCTGACCCTGCCCCGGATCGACCCGCGCGACTGGACACTGCGGATCCACGGCCTGGTCGACCGGCCCCTGGAACTGTCCTTCGACGAGCTGCTCGCGCTGCCGATGGAGGAACTCGACCACACCCTGACCTGCGTCTCCAACGAGGTCGGCGGCCCGTACGCGGGCACCACCCGCTGGCTCGGGGTCTCGCTGCCGGGCCTGCTGCGCCGGGCCGGTCTGCGGACCGGTGCGGAGCAGCTGCTCGGCCGCTCCGAGGACGGCATGACCATCGGCACACCCGTGGCGTCGGTCCTGGACGGCCGCGCCGCCCTGCTGGCGATCGGCATGGACGGCGCGCCGCTGCCCGTCGAACACGGCTTCCCCTGCCGCACCGTCGTCCCGGGCCTCTACGGCTACACCTCCGCCACCAAGTGGCTGGTCGACCTGGAGGTCACCACCTTCGCCGCCCGCGACCCGTACTGGGTGCAGCGCGGCTGGGACCGCACCGGCGAGGTGCGCACCGCCTCCCGCATCGACGTTCCCGCCGCCTTCGCACGGGTGCCGGGCGGGGACGTCACCGTCGCCGGCACGGCCTGGGCGACCCACCGCGGCGTCGCCGCCGTCGAGGTCCGCGTCGACGGCGGGCCCTGGCAGGAGGCGGTGCTCGCCGCCGACGCCGGGCCCGACGTCTGGCGGCAGTGGCACCACACCTGGCGCTCGGCCGCGCCCGGTACGCACCGCCTGGAGGTCCGCGCCACCGACGCGACCGGGGCCGTCCAGGAGGAGACCCGCAGACCGCCCTTCCCGGCCGGTGCGACGGGCTGGCACAGCACCGTCGTCACCGTCCTGTGAACCGCCCGACCCCCGCTCCGAGCGGGACGGCACCATCCATCCGAGAGAGAAAGAAACCGATGACCACCATCCTGCGCCGCAAGCCCGTCACCGCCCTGCTCGTCGGCGGCGTCCTCGCCGCCACGCTCACCGCCTGCGGGGGCGACGACAGCTCCACGGCGGCCGGCCCGGCGCCGACCGCGGCGGCCGCGACCACCGGGGCCGCGAACCCGGTACCCGTGCCGGACTCCCCGGCCGCCCAGAGCACGGCCGGGGCGAGCACGGCCGGACAGGCGATGACCGGGCAGCCGTTCGGCGTCGCCTGCACCGCCGTCCCCAAGGACGGCGCCGGCTCCTTCGCGGGCATGGCCGCCGACCCGGTCGCCACCGCCGCCTCCAACAACCCGCTGCTCTCCACCCTCGTCACCGCGGTCAAGAAGGCCGGTCTCGTCGACACCCTCAACTCCGCGAAGAACATCACCGTCTTCGCCCCCACCAACGACGCCTTCGCCAAGCTGCCCAAGGCCGACCTCGACGCCGTCCTCGCCGACAAGGACAAGCTCACCAAGATCCTCACCTACCACGTCGTCCCGCAGCGCCTGGCCCCGACGGCCCTGACCGGCGCGCACAAGACCCTGGAGGCCGACGAGGTCACCGTCACGGGTGCCACGCCCGAGTTCGCCGTCAACGGGTCCGCCAAGGTCCTCTGCGGGAACGTGCAGACCGCCAACGCCACCGTCTACATCGTCGACACCGTGCTGATGCCCGCCTCCTGACCCTTCGTCGCCCCACCGACCGCGGTCCCCGGCCCCATGTCCCAGGGCCGGGGGCCGCGTCCACCGGGCGAACGGCCCCTCACTCGTGCGGCCCGGCCTCCAGCGCGGCCCGCAACGATCCGGGTCCCGGTGCGGAGGCCGGTGAACGTCGGGGGCGGCGGCCCTCCGTGAGACCGCCCGGCAGCCGAAACGACGAACTCCCCGCCGGACACCGGGCGGGGAGATCGTCGCCAGGGCACGGCCGGCGGCGCGATGGCACGACGACGCGGCTCGGCCACGGCCCTGCCGCGGCTCGCCGCCGACGTCGACGCGCGCACGCTCGCATGCCCGACGGGCCGGGAGAGTCGGGGTGCTAGGCGATCCGGGCCCAGGCCGTCCAGCTGCCGTTCGCGGCGTGGCTCCGGGCCCAGAGGCCGCCGTCCGTGCCCCTCGCGCCGACCTCGAACTGGCCCCCGCCCGTGTCCGAGGCGATGATGCCGACGCCACCGATCAGGTAGCCGCCCAGGGACGTCCAAGCGGTCTTCTTGCCGGCCGCGCTGCTCGAACGCGTCCACACGGCGTGGTCGGTGCCGATGACGAACACCTGTCGGCGACCGTCCCGGTAGCCGTACTCGGCCATGCCGGGCTGGCCGAACTCGCCGCCGCAGAGGTACTCGCCGCCCCAGGCCGGGCTGGTGCAGTGCATCGGCTCCGCCACCGCGCTGGCGGGCGCGGCCATCGACGCGACACCGGCGAGAACGGCGGCGGCCACCGCCGTCTTGATCTTCTTCACGGGTACTCCTCAGTAGCGCGGACCGGAGCCGCCCGTCCGGCGGACGGCTTCCTCTGTCGAGGTGACGGCTGCTCAGGTCCGAGGGGTTCACCGGGCCTTCGCGGGGTGCGCGTTCGCGCAACCGCACGGTGCCGCCGGGGCAGGCCGTGGCTCGCCTCCCCGCCGCCCGCCCGCCCGTCCCGGGTCGGCGAACCCCGAGCGCGTCCCGTTGAGAGTGAGTGGCGTGCGTCACATACTGCGGCATGACGGATGAGTGCAGGCGGCAGATGGAGTCCACCTCGACATGACACGAATCATCGCGGACATCTCGGTCTCCCTCGACGGCTTCGTCACCGGACCGGACCCGGGCCCGGACAGCGGGCTGGGCACCGGTGGCGAGGCGCTGCACACCTGGGCGTTCTCCGACGACCCCGACGACCGTCGGCTCCTGCGCGAGGCGACCGGCCGTTCGGGCGCCGTCCTCCTCGGCCGCCGGCTCTTCGACCTGGTCGACGGGCCGCGCGGCTGGGACGACGAGACCGGCTACGGCGCCGCGGAGGTCGGCAAACCCGCGTTCGTCGTCGTGACGAGCTCGCGGCCGGAGTCCGTCCGACTCGGCGCCCTCGACTGGACGTTCGTCACCACCGGTCTGCCCGATGCCGTCACCGCCGCGCGCCGGCACGCCGAGGCGGCTTCCGCGAACAGCGGCCGGGACCTCGACGTCGTCCTGATGGGCGGGGGCGCCCTGATCCGCTCGGCGCTGGACGCCGGCCTGGTCGACCTGCTGTCGCTGCACCTGGCCCCCGTCCTGCTGGGCGCCGGCACACCCCTGTTCACCGGCGCGGTGCCGCGCACCCTGGTACAGCGGAGCGTCCTCGCGACATCGACCGCGACGCACGTGACCTACGACGTCCACTGACGGCGCGTTCCCCAGGCGCCCGGCCGGCCGCGGGAGGGACCGGAGTACCGGTCCCTCCTGTGCCCCGACGTCGCCAACCGCTCGTCGGCCCGCTTTCAGCCCCCGGCGAACCGGCCCTGGACCCCCCGGTCGGCCCGTGGCCGGGGCGTCACTCGAAGCGCGCGGGGTCGCCGGCGCCGCGCCGGACGATCTCCGCCTCGCCGCTGGAGAAGTCGACGACCGTCGTCGGTTCCGTGCCGCAGTCGCCGGAGTCCACCACGGCGTCCAGCACGTGGTCGAGGCGCTCCTTGATCTCCCACCCCTGGGTCAGGGGCTCGTCCTCGCCGGGGAGGAGCAGGGTGCTGGAGAGAAGGGGCTCGCCGAGTTCGGCGAGGAGTGCCTGCGTGACGACGTGGTCGGGGATCCTGACCCCCACCGTCTTCTTCTTCGGGTGCATCAGCCGGCGCGGGACCTCCTTGGTGGCGGGGAGGATGAAGGTGTAGCTGCCCGGCGTCGCCGCCTTGATGGCGCGGAAGACGGCGTTGTCGATGTGGACGAACTGGCCCAGCTGGGCGAAGTTCTCGCACATCAGGGTGAAGTGGTGGCGGTCGTCGAGCCGCCGGATCGTCCGGATCCGTTCGAGGCCCTCGGTGTTGCCCATGCGGCAGCCGAGGGCGAAACAGGAGTCGGTCGGGTACGCGATCAGGGACCCGGAACGGAGGCTCTCGGCCACCGTGCCGATGGTGCGGGCCTGCGGGGTCTGCGGGTGAACGTCGAAGTACTTCGCCATTGGCCGACCCTACGGGATCCACGGCCCGCCCCGCGCCCGGCCCGCGCCGGAGGCCGGAGTCTTCCCCCGGCAGCCGGCGCGGGCCGGGCGCAGGTGCGCTCCTTCCGGAGGGCGGCCCGGGGCCCCGGCGGGACACGGTCGCGGCGGCGGTGGTCCACCGGTTCGGT
>NZ_JBEXYC010000039.1:0-58628 GCF_040630835.1 Kitasatospora sp. NPDC005751 | reverse complement strand
ATGTGGCCGAACTCGGCGCCCTTTCCCCAGGTCAGTTCGAAGTCCGTACGCAACGGCACCGGATGCTCGGTGATGGCGCGAAGGACCGTGGATCGCGCGAACCCGAGCAGCCAGCCCCCGAGGACGTCGCTGACCCAGTGCACGCCGAGGGCGATCCTGGTCAGCCCCGTCCCGAGCACGGTCACCGCGGCGATCGCCCAGGCCACCGGGCGGGCCCGCCGGGGCACGACCGGCAGGAGCACCAGCAGCAGGATCGCGCACGAGGCCATGGCGGTCATGGCGTGCCCCGACGGGAAGGAGAAGCCCGGCGCGTGGGCGACGGGATCGGGCAGCCGGGGCCGGACCCGGGCCACCGTGACCTTGACCAGCAGGCCGGTCAGTCCGGCGGCCAGCTCGGTGAGGGCCGCCCACAGGGCCAGCCGCCAGGCCCGCCGCCACAGCAGCCAGCCGACGGTGGCCGCCACCAGCAGGCGCATCGTGACCGGGTCCCAGACCCAGTTGCTCAGTACCCGCGTGGTCTCCAGCAGGAGCGGGTGGTGCCGGACGGCTTCGTTCAGGTGCACCGCCGCCCCGGCGTCCAGCTCGCGCAGCGGCTCCCAGCCGGCCTCGATCAGCACCAGCAGGACGGCGGCCGGCACCGCCGCCACGGCGAACGCCAGGACGGCCCCGAGCAGGCGCTCCCCGAAGCGCCGGTCGGCCCGGCGCTGGGTGAAGCGGCGCCGGGTGATCCAGCGCCGGGAGAGCCGGCGCAGCGCGGGGACCCGGGTACGGGCGGGGCTTCGGTGCGGCCTCCGGTCAGCTTTCATCACGGCTCGTCTACCCACGACCTGCGCGATCATCCTCGGGGTCGGGCAGCACCGGCTCCTCGACGCCCGCCCGGTCGGCCTCCAGCTGCGCGGCGAAGGCGATCCCGAGGAAGAGCGCGATCGCGGTCAGGTAGGCCCACATCAGGAGCGAGATGATCACGCTCAGCGGCCCGTACACCGCGTCGATCGAGTTGCTCAGCCGCAGGTACAGGCCGAGCAGGGCGGTCAGGCCGACCCACAGCACCAGGTACACGGCGGCGCCGAAGGCGAGCCAGGTGTGGCCGGGCTGTCGGCGGCGCGGTGCCCGGTGGAAGATGACGCTCGCGGACAGCAGGGCGAGCACGATGCCGGCCGGCCACCGCAGGACCGCCCAGACGAGGGCCTCCCGATGGGTCCCCGGTCCGCCCGCCTCGACGACCGCCGCGGCGATCTCCCGGCCCGCCACCAGCAGGACGAAGCCGAGGCCGAGCGGCAGACCGGCCAGCACGGCCATCAGCAGTCCGCGCGCGTACTTGCGGTGGAAGGGCCGGTCGCGTTCGATGCCGTAGATCCGGTTGGCCCCGCGCTCGATCTGGCACATCGCGGTGGCGACGTTGACGAGGGAGAACACGGCGCCGCCCCACAGGGCGACGCTCCCGCCGTCTCCCGCGCGCTCGCGGCCGCTCCGCAGGACCTGGTCGACCAGGTCGGAACTCGGGCCCGCGGTGAGCCGGGCGATGGTCAGCTCGGTCACCCGGCCGAGCCACTGGGTGTGCAGCACGGACGAGAGGCCGACCACCGCGATCGCGAACGGGACGAGGGCGAGCACGGTCTGGAAGGCGAGGGCCCGGGCGTGGCTGAAGCCGTCGGCGTAGCGGAAGCGCAGGAAGGCGTCCCTGAGCAACTGCCACCGGCCGTACGCGCGCAGCGTCGTGACGGCCTCGTCGGCGGAGAGCTCCTCGGGCTCGCGGCCGCGGTGGCCGACGCGAGAGGCGGTTCCCACTCAGCTGCTCCGTTCGGCCGGGACGGGATCGGCTCCGACCGGGTGGGACCCGTCGCCCGCAGCTCCGTCACCCGCGGCTGCGTCGCCCGGGGGCCCGCCGACCGCAGCTCCGTTGACCGGGGGCCCGCCGGCCGTGGGCGTGTGGACCAGCAGGGCGCCGGGCCGGACGGCCAGCCGCAGGGTGCGGCCGGCCGGCAGGCACTCCCCGTCGAGCTCCCGCGGCTGGTCCCGGTCGGCGGTGAGGTGGATCCGGCGCGCCTGGAAGTGTTCGAACGGCGCCGACCCGCCCCCCGCGCCGGTCCGCCCGGTGAGCAGCCGCGCTGCCGCCGCCGGCCAGCCGGCGAGGCCGCGCGGGTGGACCAGGACGAGGTCGAGCAGGCCGTCGTCCGGCCGGGCGCCCGGCAGCAACCGGATCCCGCCCTGCAGCGCGCCGACGTTGCCGATCACGGCCATCGCGGCCCGCCGGTGGAGCGGGCGCGCGTCGTCCAGGGTGACGGTGAGCCGCATCCGGCGGTCGCCGAGGTGGCGGAGCAGCGGAGGCAGATAGGCGGGCCAGCCCCAGCGCTTCTTCGCGCGGCGGCTGGTACCGGCCATCGCCGCGGCGTCCAGGCCGATGCCCGCCATGGCGCTGACCACCGTGGCGGTGATGCCGTCGCCGTCGGCCAGGGCGAGGTCGATCCGGCGGGGCCCGCCGGCGAGGGCGTCCGCCAGCGCCCGCGCCGGGTCCGCCGGCAGGCCGAGGTTGCGGGCGAGCAGGTTCCCGGTGCCGCAGGGGACGATGGCCAGCGCGACGCCCGTACCGGCGAGGGCGTGCGAGCACGCCGTCACGGTGCCGTCGCCGCCGCAGGCCACCACCAGGTCGGCCCCGGCGGCGACCGCGGCCGCCGCGGCGCCCCGGCCGGGGTCGGCCTCGCTGGTGGCGGTTCTGGTCGGCGCCGCCCAGCCGTGGCCGGCGAGGACGCGGTCGATCCGGTCGAGGGTGTCCTCGTCGACCAGGACGGGGTTGAAGACCACCACCGCCCGGCCGGCGGACGGGTGATCGGGTACGGCTGCCACGGTGGTCTCCCTGGGGTCGGAGAGGAAAGCCCGCCACATGATCCAGAGCACGGCGCCGCCGTTCACCAGCCCGGCCAGTACGTCGGTCGGGTGGTGCATGCCGCGGTACAGCCGGCTGAACCCGACCAGCACCGGCAGCAGCGCCGCCAGGGCGCACAGCGGCAGCCGGAGCGGCCCCCGCAGGCGCAGGACGGCGAGGACGGCCAGTGCGCCGTACAGCGCGACCGCCGCACCGACGTGGCCGGACGGGAAGCTGGAGGTCGGCGGTGCGCCGTCGAGCCGGGGCGCGGTCGGCCGGGGCCGGTCCACGCACAGGGTGACCAGCAGGAAGACCGCGGACTGGGCGGCCACGGAGCCGCCGAGGAAGGCGGCCTCGCGCCACCGCCGGGCGCCCAGCAGCAGTGCGAGCACGGCGACGCCCGCCACGGCGATCACGGCCCCGGTGCTCGCGAGGACCGAGAGCCACGCGGTGACGGTGTCGAGGACGGGTACCCGGCCTGCGGCGAGCCGGTCGGTCAGCGCGTTCTCCCCCGGCCGCCAGAGGTGCAGCGGCGGGTGGGTGATCGTGAGACCGGCCAGCACCATGAGCACCGTCTGGGCGAGCAGTGCCGGTGCGATCGTTCGGAGCGGACGCCTTACCCCTGTGGTCACGTCCCCCGTCTGCCCGGACACCGCCGTTTCATGGCCGGGCCGGCGCATCCCGTCCGGACGGCGCCCTCCGCACGCCCGCGCCGCCTGCCGGTCCGGGCCCGCCGTCAGAGGTCGGGCACCGTCCGCCCGTCCCGGCGCCGCCGTCAGAGGTCGAGGTCGAGCAGGGCGTTGGCGACGACCTCGGTGAGGGCGGGGTGGATCCAGTACGGGGTGCCGGCCAGGGTGGGGACGTCGATACCGAGGCTCATCGCGACGACCAGGGGCTGGATCAGGGTGGACGCCTGCGGGCCGAGGACGTGGGCGCCGAGCAGGCGGCCGGTCCCCGGGTCCGCGATCACCTTGCAGAAGCCGGCGGTGTCCTCCAGCGCCCATCCGTAGGCGACGTCCGCGTACCGGCGGGTGGCGGTCGTGTAGTCGAGGCCGGCGTCCCGGCACTCCTGCTCGGTCCGGCCCACCTGGGCGATCTGGGGGCGGGTGAAGACCGCGGCGGGGACGGCGTCGTAGCTGGTGGCGATCAGGTCGTCGGGGTGCAGCAGATTGTGCGCGACCACCTGCGCCTCCCGGTTGGCGACGTGCTTGAGCGGTACGGGGGTGCACACGTCACCGAGGGCGAAGACGCCCGGCGCGGTGGTCCGCTGGTGGGCGTCCACCACCACGCGGCCGTCCTCCCGCAGGGCGATGCCGGCCCGGTCGGCGTCGATGGTGTCGCTGTTGGGAGTCCGGCCGACCGCCACCAGCAGGGCGTCGGCCTCGACCGCGGAGCCGTCGTCCAGCCGCAGCCGCAGCCGGCCCGGTTCCCCCTCCAGTCCGGTCAGCTCGACGCCGGTGCGCACGTCGAACGCGGAGCGGGCCAGCCGGGTGTAGGCGCGGGACACCGACTCGTCCTGTGGGGCGAGCAGGGTCTCCTGCTTCTCGATGATCGTGATCCGGCTGCCGGCCGCGTGGAAGACGTGCGCCAGCTCGGCGGCGATGTAGCCGCCGCCGAGGACGGCCAGGTGCCGCGGCGGCGTCGGGCGCCGCATGATCGTGTCCGAGGTCTCGTAGGGCAGCCCGCTGTCGCGTAGCGGCGGCGGGACCAGCGGGCGGCTGCCGACCGCCACCACGACCCGGTCCGCGGTGATGTGCACCTCTCTCCCGTCGCCCTCCACCACCAGCGTCCGTTCGCCGGTGAAGCGCGCCCGGCCGCGGTGGACGGTGACGAAGTCCGAGCCGCGCCGGCCCTGCTCCCCCTCCGCGGCCTGCCCGTCGAGGCGCCCGAAGACGCGGTCGCGTACCCGTGGCCACCGCAGGACGCCCGGTGCGGCGTCCACGTCGAAGCGGCCGGCCTCCCGCACGGTGTCCGCGACGTCGGCCGTGTGGGCGAGCATCTTGCTGGGGATGCAGCCCCGGTTCAGACAGGTCCCGCCGAACGGCCCCTCCTCGACGACGGCGACGTCGAGGCCGCCGAAGCGGTCATCGATCACCGTGTTGCCGGAGCCCGCGCCCAGGACGACAAGATCGTGGTGTGGCATGTCCGGAGGCTACCCCCGCGCGCCGCCCCGACACCGGAGTGCGGAGGGCCCGCCCTTCGGGTCGCGGACGGGGCAGCCGCGCGCCGGCCGGACCGGGCGGGTGAATCCCGGACCGGATCGGGCCATGCGGGTCCGGTCACCGGGTAGGCGCTGGAGGCCGCGCGGACGCGCCGAACCGTCCCCGGCGACCTCACCGACCCCGACCGGCCCCCTGGGAGGACACCCGTGACACCCCCCGACAAGCACCCCGCGACCCGCCACCAGTCGCTGGCCGACCCCGTCGCCGCACGGGCGGGCTGGGACGCCGTGGACGTCCGGGCCGTGGACACCGCCCGGCTGCTCGCGGCCGACGCCGTGCAGCGCACCGGGAACGGCCACCCCGGGACGGCGATGAGCCTGGCACCACTGGCCCACCTGCTGTTCCAGAACGTCCTGCGCCACGACCCCGGTGACGACCAGTGGCTGGGCCGCGACCGCTTCGTACTGTCCTGCGGACACACCAGCCTCACCCTCTACGTCCAGCTGTACCTCACCGGCTACGGCCTGGAGCTCTCCGACCTGGAAGCCCTGCGGACCTGGGGTTCCGCCACCCCCGGCCACCCCGAGTACCGGCACACCCGGGGCGTGGAGATCACCACCGGCCCGCTCGGCCAGGGGCTGGGCGCGGCCGTCGGCATGGCGATGGCGGCCCGCCGGGAACGCGGCCTGCTCGACCCGGACGCCCCGGACGGCGAGAGCCCCTTCGACCACCACGTCTACGTCCTCGCCTCGGACGGCGACCTCATGGAGGGCGTCACCGCGGAGGCGAGTTCGCTGGCCGGCCACCAGCGGCTGGGCAACCTGACCATGGTGTACGACCAGAACCACATCTCGATCGAGGACGACACCGACGTCTCGTTCAGCGAGGACGTCGCCGCCCGCTACCGCGCCTACGGCTGGCACGTGCAGACCGTCGACTGGACCCGCACCGGCCGCTACGTCGAGGACGTCGACGCCGTCCTCGACGCGCTCCGGGCCGCCCGCGCGGAGACCACCCGGCCCTCGCTGCTGGTGCTGCGGACGGTCATCGGCTGGCCCGCCCCCAACCTCCAGAACTCCGGCAAGGCCCACGGCTCCGCGCTCGGCGACGAGGAGGTCGCCGCCACCAAGGAACTGCTCGGCTTCGACCCCGCGCGCAGCTTCACCGTCGAGGACGACGTCCTCACCCGCACCCGCCGGGCACGCGAGCGCGGCCGTGAACTCCACGAGGCCTGGACCCCGCGCTACGAGCGCTGGCGCGACGAGCACCCCGAGCGCGCGGCACTGCTGGACCGGCTGACGGAGCGCCGGCTGCCGGACGGCTGGGCCGACCACCTGCCGGCCTTCCCCGCGGACCGGGAGGGGCTGGCCACCCGCGCCGCCTCGGGCCGGGTGCTCACCGCGCTCGCACCGGTCCTGCCCGAGCTGTGGGGCGGCTCGGCCGACCTCGCCGGGAGCAACAACACCACCATGGACGGCGAGCCCTCCTTCCTGCCCGAGGGCGTGGAGACCGCGGAGTGGAAGGGCGGCCCGTACGGCCGCACCCTGCACTTCGGGATCCGGGAGCACGCCATGGGGGCCATCCTCAACGGGATCGCCCTGCAGAGCCTGACCCGCCCCTACGGCGGCACCTTCCTGACCTTCAGCGACTACATGCGGCCCGCGGTGCGACTGGCCGCGCTGATGGAGCTCCCGACCGTCTACGTCTGGACGCACGACTCGATCGGCCTCGGCGAGGACGGCCCCACCCACCAGCCGGTGGAGCACCTCGCGGCGCTGCGCGCGATCCCCGGCCTCGACGTGGTGCGCCCCTGCGACGCCAACGAGACGGCCGCCTGCTGGCACGCGCTGCTGGAGCACCACGACCGGCCGACCGGCCTCGTCCTCACCCGGCAGAAGGTGCCCGTCCTCGACCGCGGGACCGGCGGGTGCGCACCGGCGGACGGCGCCGCCCGCGGCGGCTACGTGCTGCGCGACCCGGCCGACGGCGCCCCGCCCCGGGTCCTGCTGCTGGCCACCGGCTCCGAGGTGCACCTCGCGCTGGCGGCGCAGGAGCAGCTGGCCGGCGAGGGCGTGGCGAGCCGGGTGGTGTCGCTGCCGTGCCTGGAGTGGTTCGCCGCGCAGCCGCGCGAGTACCGCGACGGCGTCCTGCCGCCCGCGGTGGCGGCGCGGGTGAGCGTGGAGGCGGGCGTGGCGCTCGGCTGGCGCGAGCTGGTCGGCCCGCACGGCCGGATCGTCAGCCTCGACCACTTCGGCGCCTCCGCCGACTACCGGCGCCTGTACAGCGAGTTCGGACTCACCGCCGAGGCCGTGGCCGGGGCCGCGCGGGAGAGCCTCGCGGCGGCCGGCTGACGCCGGGTCCGCCCCGGTGCGCCCGCCCGTCGTGGGCGGGCGCACCGGGAGCGGGCGTCAGCCGGTCCACCGCCGGTGCCGGGCGCGCCAGGCCAGCGACGGCCCCGCTCCGGTGTCCGCCGCCGTGATCAGCAGCCCGCCGCACATCGACAGGTTCTTCAGGAAGTGGATGCGCTGCCGGGCGCGCTCCTCCTCGTCCTTGACCTCCCAGAACCGGTGGCCGGCCAGGGTGACCGGGACGAGGGTCGCCGCCAGCGCGAGCGCGGCGGGCCGGGTGAGACGGCCGGACGCCAGCAGCGCGCCGGCCACCACCTGGGCCGCGGCGTTGAGGCGGATCGCCGTTTCGGGCCGGCGCGGAACGGCCGGGACGTGCTCGGCGAGCGGGTCGACCACCGGTTCGGCGGCGGCCTCCAGCCGGGCGGGGTTCAGTAGGGCGTCGGCGCCTCCGTAGAGGAACATCGACGCCAGCATCGGTCGGGCACAGGCTCGCAAGATGGACATACCCCGCGTCTTTCCGGTCCCCCGGCGGCCAATCCCCGTCGCGGGGCGTTCCCGACGGGCGGCCCGGGGCTCGGCGGGGGCACCTCGGGCTCGTTCGGGTGGGGCGGCCCGTCCGGGCGACAACAAACCGGCGAGGGCCGGTTGACCCGTCGGCAATCGGGCAGACGCACGGCGCGGGGGAAGAGCTCACAGAGCCCAAGGAGCGCGGCATGATCGTCCTCGGAATCATCCTTCTCGTCATCGGTCTCCTCACCGGCCTCGGCATCCTGTGGACGATCGGAGCGGTCCTCGTCGTCGTGGGACTGATCCTGTGGATCCTGGGAGCGGTCGGGCACGCCGTCGGCGGACGCAAGCACTACTGGTGACGGAGCCCGTCGACCGACCGGGCACAGCGCCGTCCCGGGGCCGCCGGAGGTGCCGGCCGCCTCCCCGGCGCCAGGGCCCTCACGGGCGGGCAGCCGATCACCCTGCCCGCCCCGTCCTCGGCGCCGCCACCGGCACGGTCGCCCTGCGCAACGCGCTGCGCGGCCTGGCCGCCACCGGCGCCGGCCCCACCCAGCTCCTCGCCTGGCTGAACAGGGTGACGCACCACCTGACCGACAACGTGACCGCCACCGCCGTCTGCGCGCTCTACCAGCCGCGCCCCCACGTGCCGCGCTGGGCGAGGGCGGGCCACCTGCCGCCGCTCCTGCTGCGTGACGGCCAGGCCCGCAAACCGCCCGCGGTCGCCGGCATCCTGCTCGGCGCGATCGACCAGGCCGAGTACGAGGAGGGCGAGATCCAGCTGAAGACCGGCGACACCCTCATGCTGTACACCGACGGCCCGATCGAACGGCGGGACCGCTCGCTCCAGGACTCCATCAAGGTCCGCTGAGCGGCGGTCCGTGACGTGGGCGGACCGCGACATCGGCGGGCGGGCCCCGGCGGGCCCTCAGGCCGGGCCGCACAGCCGCCCGGCGGTGTCGCGCGGGTGCGGGTCCCGCTCGCCCGGCGGGTGGAAACAGGCGATCACCGTCTTCCCCTCCCGCTGGCGGCGGATCTCCCACTCGTCGGCGAGGGCGTCCACGATCGCCATCCCCCGCCCGTTGAGAGCGTCGGTGCCCGCGCTGCGCGGCTCCGGCACCGCGGTGCTCCCGTCGTGGACGGACACGTGCAGGCACCGGCCGTCCCACACCAGCACCAGCTCGGCGCTGCTGTGGGCATGGATGTGGGCGTTGGTCAGCAGCTCGGAGACGGTGAGCAGGACGGCGTCCACGGTCTCGGGCGCGTCCCGCGTCCACGCGAGCGAGCGCAGGTGGTTCCGGGTCCACCGCCGCCCCGCCCGGACACCGCCCGCTATGGGGAATGAGCGGGCCCATCCCGTGGCCCTCACCGACGCGTCGCCCATGGCCCGATCCTCCGTCCGTTTCCAGTCCGTATCCAGCGCCTGCCCCCAAAACCCGCCCCCACGCACCCGAGGGCGGAGACCCGATGCCGGGCGGTGATCCTGCCCGTCGTCGGTCGGCGCCGGCGCCCTCCTGCGCCGCGACGGGGCGCGGCGGGCGTCCGGCCGGACCGGCACGCCCGGCCGCCGACGGCGGACGCACGGCTTCCGGCCGCGGACAATGGCCATTGTCCGCGGCCGAACTGCGGTTCCGCCCGTTCCTGTTGTGGACAACGTGAGCTCTCGCGAAGGTGGAGAGCCCGGCGGGACACCTCGACCGGGAACGAGCCCCGGAGATCGCGCACGGTTCCGGCGGCATGAGTGGAGGAAGCAGCATGATGCGAAAGACTCTCGGCCGCTTCGCCGTGGTCACCGCGGCGATGGCCGTCGGCCTGGGCAGCGTCGTCACGACGGCCACCGCCCGCCCCGCGACACCTGCCTGCGGGAGCGCGCTCAACACCATCGACGACATCGCCGCCCAGGCCGAGCAGGCCATCAGCTACCGGGACAAGGGCAACGCCGCCGTCGGCCTCACGGACGCCGCCCAGCTGTCCTACGCGGCTCCGTGCTTCACCGAGGAGCTGCAGGACCTCCTCCGGGGGGCCGCATCGCGGTTCAACGATGCGGCCGACACCCTGTACTACGACAACTGGGACGACGCCTACGCCAGTGCGGCCGCCGGGCGGGGACTGATCTGGCAGGCCCAGGACGCGAACCACTGACTGCGCCCCGTGGGAGCGGTAGCCGACGACGACTGACCTCCGCCAGGACGGGCCGGAAGGCTGCCCGCTCGGCCGACCGCGGCACCGTCGTCGGCCGGTCGAGCGGGCCCCGGAAGAGGCGGGACAGCGGGACAGCGGGCCCGCCGGGGGCTCGGGGAGGGCGGGTCGGCCCACGCCGTGACCGTCCGGTGGGCTGTCGCCGCCGGCGGTGTGCCGACGTGGTCGGGGGTCAGCGCGCGTCGGGCTCCGGCGTCGACGTGGCGCGGAGTTCCTCGTCGACGTCGCCCGCCTGGCGAAGGCCCGCCTGGTAGGCCGGCTCCCAGGCCGCCAGGTCGCCCAGGTCCGGGCCGAAAGCGCTGACCGAGGCCGGATCGGGACCGATGGTCACGACGCGCGCCGCTCCCACGGCCGCCAGCTGCTGGTCGAGCAGCTCCCGGGGGAACAGGTGGGCCATCGGCTCGACCACGACCAGCGTGCGGGCTCCCACGGCGAGGTCGGCGTTGGGCCCCGCGCGCAGCGCACCGTCCATGTACCGCCGGCCGTCGACGGCGACGGGCGGCGCGACCCCGGGGAAGGCGCTGCTCGCCGCCACCGCGTGCGCCAGCGGCACACCGCTGTCGCGGTCCCACACCACGGGCTCACCGGAGGTCGTGTCCACGGCGGTGATCAGCAGTCGGCGCTCGGGCCAGGTGTCCGCGCCGATCAGCGCGGCACGGCCCGCTATCAGCGCCTCCTCGGCGTGGGAGTCGGCGCCGTCGAGCGCGAGGCGGCCGACGCGGCGGCGGGCCTCGTCGGGCTCCAGGCCGCGGTCGCCGAGCACGGCGAACACCTCGCCCGTCCGCCCGGGGTCCGCCGTGACCCGGTGCTCCGGCCGGCGGGCCGCCGTCGCGAGCCGCTCCAGATCCTGGCCGGTGGCGAGCAGCGCCGCGACGATCGCGCCGGACGAGGTCCCGACGATCACGTCGGCTCCGCCCAGTTCCACACCGCGCAGGCGCAACCCGTGGGCCAGCCCTGCCATCCAGGCGGTGCCGACGTGGCCCCCGGGGCCCAGGACGAGTGCTCGGTCGAAGGTGTGCAAGGTGATCTCCCCTCATTAGTGAAACAGTCGTACCATATACTCGCTGATGCTGTCTCAACTTCGAGAAACCGAGCGGAGATCCACCGTGGGGAGACCCGCCGACCCCGCCCGTCGGGAGCGCACGCTGGCACGGGCGACCGACTACGTGCTGGCGCACGGCCTGACCGGACTCAGCCTGCGGCCGATGGCCGCGGCCCTCGACACCAGCCCGCGGATGCTGCTCTACGACTTCGGCAGCAAACAGGAGTTGGTGGCGGCGGTCCTCGCCGAGGCTCGGCGCCGAGGTGCCGCGCGCCTGACCGGGCACGTTGGGCCGACGACGGGCACCGTCCAGGAGCGGCTGCGCGGCATCTGGGCGTGGATCAGCGCGGAGGAACGTGCCCCGTTCGTCCGGCTGTTCTTCGAGGTGCACGCCGACGGGCTGGTTCACCCCGAGGCCTACCCCGAGCAGGGCGAGGCGATCACGGACTGGTTCGACACGCTCGGCGCCACCTTCCGCGACGTCTCCAGCGGCCCCGACGACACCGTGACGCCCACGTTGATCATGGCCGTCGTCCGGGGCCTGCTGTTCGACCTCACCACCACCGGCGACCGCGACCGCACGAATCGCGCGCTGGACCGCTTCGCGGAACTGCTGGACCGCTGAACGGCCCTGGCGGGCCTTCGGTCATGGCCGGTGTCGGGGCGTGCCTCCCTGTCGGAGGGCCGTGGCACACTGCGGCACATGTCCCTCAGCGCCCTCAGCCTCGACCAGTGGCGGTCGTTCGACCTGCCGACCGCACGCCGCGTCGCCCACGGGGCGGCGGAGCTGGTGGGCGGCCGGGTGACCGCGCTGGAGACCGTCGAGCACCTCGGCGCCCCGCTGCACCGCGTCCGGATCGAACGGGATGACCAGGAGTTCGCGCTGATCCCCGGCGGCCGGGTGACGCTCGGGTTCGACCTCGACGCCTGGCGGCCGACGCCCGAGCAGAGCGCCGACTACGCGGCGAGCCTGGAGCACGGCTTCGGCTACGGCGCCGACCTCCGGGAGCACCTCGCCCAGGTGCTCAGCCCGCGACGGACCGTCACCCTGGCCACCGTGCTGATGGCCGTGGAGGACGAGGAGCTGACCGAGGCCTCCTGCGACATGCCGGCCGTCCTCGCGGCCCGCGGGCTACGGATGCCGAGCCCGGACGAGTGGGAGCACGCCTGCGGGGCCGGCGCCACCACGCTCTTCCGCTGGGGCGACGACTGCCCGCTCGACCGCATCCCCTCCGGAGAGCCGGACGGGCCGCAGAGCCGGCCGAACGCCTTCGGGCTGCGCATCGCCTACGACACCTACCGCACCGAGGTGAGCAGCGACACCGCGTCCGTCCACGGCGGGGACGGCAGCGAGTCGGTGTGCGGCGGGTACGGCTCCCTGCTGGGGTGGCTGCCGCTGGCCACGGCCAACCGGAACCCCTTCATGGCCGAGTTCGTGCACGGCCCGGACGGCGACGGTCTCTGCGAGGACTTCTCGACCCGTCCCGTCCTCACGCTCTGAGGGCCGGACTGCCCGGGGTCCGGTGCCGAAACTTCTTCGGCACCGGACCCGACACCAACCTCAGGCACACACCTCAGGCACGCACCTCAGGCACGACAGCGCAGCATCACCAGCGGCGGCTTGGCCAGGAGGTCCGCCCAGAACTCCGCGCCGAACTCGCGGAGGCCGGCTTCGGACACCTGGATCGGCACCCACTCCAGGTCACGGAATCCGGCCGCCCGCAGGCACTCCTCGTAGACCTCGCGACGCGGAACGGTGCTGACGATGCTGATCGGCCGCGGGTCGAGGAGCGCCGTGACCCGCACCCGCGGACCGGTCCCGGCCTCCTCGCCGATCGGCTCGCAGCGGAACCCGTACCGCTCCAGGGACGGACAGTCGAACGCGTAGTCGGGCCGCTGGGCGAACACGAAGAACTCGCCGCCGGGCACCAGGTTCCGGTGGATGTTGCGGCACATCCGCTCCAGCTGCTCCACGGATTCCGCGTAGTTGAGACACTGCACGGCCAGCGCGAGGTCGAACCGCCGATCCAGCGGCGCCAGCTCGGCGACGTCGCCGACCTCGTAGCGCACGTCCAGCGGCTCACGCCGTTCCATGTCCCGCGCGGCGGCGATCATCTCGACGGAGATGTCGACGCCGAACACCTCGGAGGCGCCGCGCCGCTTGAACTCCCTGCTGTAGAAGCCGGTGCCGCACGCCAGGTCGAGGACCGACCTGCCCTTCACGTCCCCGACCATGCCGAGGAAGCTCGGCACCTCCCCGTAACGCATCAGCGGCAGGGACTTGAAACCCTCGAACGCCTCGCCGATCCCGTCGTACTGCTGCACGCTCACGTGCCGCCCCCTTGATGTCCTTCGCCCGTGCTTCGTCCGGTACGCGGCCACTCCGGCTCGCCGGACGCGGCGGGTGGAGGCCCGCCGGGGCCGTGGCGACGAGTCTCCTCCGCGCGGTGCGACGGCCGTACTGGCGGATGACACAAAGAAGTCGGCCGGGTGACGCGCGGGCACCGGCGTCCCGACACGACGTCACAGCTCGTTCGGGGGCGGCCGTTCGGGGCCGCCGTGCCCCGGTAGCCGGCCTCGGACCCGTTCGAGGTACCGGTCGGCGCTCCCGTGGGGGTGGTCCTGGGCGCCGTGGCGGTGCAGGTCGATCCGACCGTCGGCGTGCAGGCGCAGCGTGGTGGTCGCCCGGCGGGGTGGCTCGGCCGGGTCGCGGCCGGCGCCGGTGAGGGAGGTGGCGCCAACCGCCAGGTCGCGCTCTCGTTCACCGACCGGGGCGACTGGACGGACCAGGCGGCCCGGGTCACCGTCATGCCGGCCTTCCTGGAGGCGTCCTTCTGCGGCGGCCGCTGAACCGCCGGCCGCCCGGCGGGGTTCGGGCGGGACGGCTCGCCGACCCCCGCCACCCCGCCCGGACGGACCCCGGCGGCCGCGGTACGACCGACGGAGTGCGACGGGGCACATGGGGGCGCGTGGAAGCAGTGGGCGGGCGTCGCTCTGGTCAGCGGTCCCGACGCGCCTGCACCCTGGTGCGGGAGACGGGCACCGGGCCGTCGGAGGAGGGGTCCATGGGAACGCGGGCGCACGAGTCGGACCGTCGCTGGGAGAGGGCCGTGGTCATCGGCGGCGGGTACGCCGGTCTCGTCACGGCGCGGGTGCTGACCGACTGCTTCCGCGAGGTCGTCCTCCTGGAGCGGGACGAGGTGGACGAGCACACCGGCGTCCACCCGCACGCCCCGCAGGGCCACCACGCGCACGCCATGCTGGCCAGGGGCGCGGAGGTGCTGGAGACGCTCTTCCCGGGCCTGCGCGAGGAACTGCGTGAACTCGGCGCCCCGGTCTACGACTACGGGGAGCGGATGAGCTTCCTGCAGCCGGCCGGCTTCGCCCCGCGGCACCCGACGGGCGTGCTGATCCAGTCGTTCACCCGGGACGAGCTGGAACGCCGGCTGCGGCGCCGGGTGCTGGCCCTGCCCGGTGTGAGGCTGCTGGCCCCGGCACGCTGCGAGGGCCTGCTCGCGGAGCGTCCCGGGGCCGTGACCGGGGTGGTGTACCGGGTGGCCGGCGCCGAGGAGCCGGCCACCCTGGCGGCGGACCTGGTGGTCGACGCCTCGGGGCGCGCCGGCGGGCTGGACGGCCGGCTCGACGCCCTGGGCGTGCGGGTGCCCGCGCCGCGTGTGGTGAAGGCGAAGATCACCTACACCTCGATGGTCTTCGCCAGGCCGGAGCGGGACCGCCCGGACTTCGACGCCGCCTACCAGATGACCTTCGCGCCGGGCATCCCGCGCGGCGGCGTCATCCTGGCCGTCGAGCGGAACCGCTGGACGTGCTCGCTGTTCGGCTTCGACGACCAGGTGCCGCCGACCGACGACCAGGGGTACCTCGACTTCGCCCGGAGCCTGGCGAACCCCCTGCTGGCCGAGCTGATCGAGCGCCGCACCCGTCCGGAGCCGACCCGCCGGTACGTCAATCCGAACAACCAGTGGGGCCAGTACCACCGGGTCAGGGACTGGCCCGAGCGCCTGCTCGCCGTCGGCGACTCGGTCTGCGTGTTCAACCCGGTGTACGGGCAGGGGCTCACCGTGGCGGCGCTGGAGGCCCGGCTCCTGCAGCGGATGCTGGCCGCCCGCCGGGCCGGGGGCGAGGGACTGGACGGACTGGGCCGCCGGTTCCAGCGCCGGCTGGCCCGCGTGCTGCTGGTGCCCTGGACGCTGTCGAGCAACTCGGACCTGATGTGGAACCCGGACGGGCGGCCGCTGCCGGCCCGGGTGGCCCACTGGTACAACTCCCAGGTGTTCACGGTGGCGGTGCACGACCCGGAGGTGTGGTCCCGGTTCGTCCGGGTCGCCAACATGGTCGCGCCGCCCACCCTGCTCTTCCAGCCCTCCGTCCTGCGGAAGGTCGTCGGCGCGGCGCTGCGTCGCCGCCGTGCCGCGCCGCCGGCCCGCACCACGCCGACGGCCCGCACGGCCCGCACCGCCGGCCACCCGGTGCCCGGGCCGGCGACGGAAGCGCCGTCCTCGACCACGCCATCGCGGTAGGGCTTCACCCCAGGGAGGGACGCATGACCGACACCACGGATCGGAACAGCGGCGTGGAAGGGGGCGTCGGGGTCACCGCGCTGCTGGTCGCCGCCGCACGGGCGATCGAGACCCACCGCCGGGACAGCCTGGCCCAGGACGCCTTCGCGGAGCACTTCGTGCGCGCCGCCCCGGCCTCCGCGGGCTGGCCGGTCCGGGGGCGGGAGGCCCCGGGCGGGGACGCGAACCCGCTCTGGGGGCGGTTCGCCCGCTACTTCGGTCTGCGAACGAGGGTCCTCGACGACTTCCTGCTCCGCTCGGTCCGCACCGACGCCCGCCAAGTGGTGCTGCTCGGAGCCGGGTTGGACGCACGGGCGTTCAGGCTGGACTGGCCGCCCGGCTGCGTGGTCTTCGAGATCGACCGGCCCGGGGTGCTGGCGTTCAAGCACCGGGTCCTCGACGGGCTGTCCGCCGTCCCGAGGGCGGCGCGCGTACCCGTCCCGGCCGATCTGCGCGCCGACTGGGTCGGGGCGCTGACCGGCGCGGGCTTCGACCCGGCCGCCCCGAGCGTCTGGCTGGCCGAGGGGCTGCTGTTCTACCTGCCCAGCGCCGTCGAGTCGCACCTCGTCGGCGCGGTGGACCGGTTGAGCACCGGCGGCAGCGCCCTGGCGTACGAGGCCAAGCTCGAACCGGACTTGCTGCGGTACCGAGACAGTCCGCTCTACACCGCGACGAGGGAGCAGATCGGGATCGACCTGCTCACCCTGTTCAACCTCGAACCCCGGCCCGACTCGGCGGGCGCCCTGGCGGACCGGGGCTGGACCACCTCCGTCAGCACCCCCTTCGAGTTCACCCACCGGCACGGCCGCGGCCCGCTGCCCGAGCAGAACGACGCGCTGGCGGGCAACCGCTGGGTGTTCGCGCACAAGCCCCGGCGCTGACCTGCCGACCGGGCCGGAGCACCGGGCCCGGGCCTCCGGTCCGGTACTCGGACCGGAGCACCGGACCCGAGCACCGGGCCCGACGGCGGGTCACGCGCCCGGGCTCGGCTCCCGCTCCTCGTCGGCCGGCGCGAGCGGCCGGAGCCGGCGCAGCGCCGCGGCGACCGTACCGCCGGGCGTGACGTCGACGATCTCGACCCACAGCGCGGTGTCCGCCGGGAGGACGGCTCCGGTGGCGGCCACCCGCTCGCGCACCCGTGCGCAGAAGGCGTCCGGATCGCCGTCCGCGGCGGCGTACTCGCGCGACAGTCCGGCCGTGGAGCAGCCCGCCGTCGCGGGGGCCGGCAGGATGTCCGCACCGTTGGAGCAGCGGAGCGTGACCACGGGCGAGGGGCGGTAGGCGTCCGCGAACATGGGCAGGTTCGAGAAGGGGTAGACCCGGTCGTCCAGGGCGAACGAGAGCACCGCGCACACCGCGAACGCCACCGGGCCCGTCCAGTCCGGGGCGACGCCCGGCCCCGCACCGGCCGGCAGCGGCAGGGCGGCCAGCCCCGCCAGCATGGCGTTCTCCCGGAAGTCGACCGCGAGCAGCCACCGCGAGCCCAGGTGGAAGAGCACCAGGCCCAGACCGATCGCCGCGCGCGGCCAGAACCCGGCGAGCATCAGCGGGGTGCCGGCCTCCAGCAGCAGCGTCGCCCACAGGAGCGGCACGCCCGCGCCCGGCCGGCGGACCAGGAGGCGGACCGGGCCGGCGTCCCGGACGCGCTCGCCGTCCCCGGTCCGGAACCGGTCGAACAGGGTGAGGTAGAAGGGGAAGAGCCGGCGGTCCGGCCAGCGCAGCCCGCGCTTGCGCACCTTGGAGACGGCCGAGACGACGTAGTGGGCCGCCACCGCTCCCCACAGCCCTCCGGCCATCGACGCGGTCACCCGGTGCGGGTCGGCGCCGGGAGCGGCGGCGAGCCCGGCACCCGCCATGGCGAGCAGCGCCAGCCCGGTCAGGTGGAGGTGGTGGTGCACCTTGAAGTGGCGGGTGCCGTCGTCGTCCTCGGTGACGTACCCGGCGAACTCCTGCGACAGGTGGACGGTGGTGACCGGCACGAAGACCGCGGCCATGACCACCGTCGCCGTCACCGGGAGGATACCGGCCGTGAACGCGCACCCGGCGAGCACCAGCACGGCGGCGAGGACGGTCCGGACCGCGGGCCCGACGAGGCGGTCGCCCACCCGCGCGCCGAGCGTGCCCGGCCGCCAGGTCGCACCGACTCCCAGCCCGCGCAGCGGCTCCTGGGCGGCCGACAGGACGACGGCGGTGAGCAGGGCCCGGAAGAGCACGTCCTGCCACGGGCCCGGGGCGCCCTCGGGCAGGGGCCAGGAGACAGCTGCGGACCACATTCGGCACTCCCCCGGGGTGGGTGACCACTCGTCCGTCCAGGATCGGGCCTGCCGGGGGGATCCGGACAGCCTTCCGCGAGATGTCCCGAATAGAGGGCTCATCACACCAAGGCCGGTCAGCGTCCGTTCCCGGCACCCGCGGAACGGCTGCCGCGCCCGAGCGGGCCCCGTGCATCGGGCGCCCCGGGCACCGGCGACCCCCCGGTCGGCGGGGCGGCGGGGCGGCGACCGCCGCCGGTGCGTCGCGGGCGGGTGCGGGCCGCGCCCCTGGCATGCTGCTGAGCGCGGCTTCGTCCGGCCCCACCCGACCGGGCCTCCCGGGTGGGCCTCCCGACCGGCCTCCCGACCAGTGGGCCTCCCGGGTGGGCCTCCCGGTGGGCAGCGGCAGCGGGCGCCCTGGGGCCCGGGAGGCCGGAACGGCGGAGCGGGAACGGAAGGGGTGCGCGCATGGACCCGGTGACGAAGGCGCTCAACGAACTGCACCGGCGGATCAGCGGGCTGACGGACGGCGAAGTCGCCTCCTACATCCCGAAGCTCGCCCAGGCCGACCCCGACGACTTCGGGATCGCCATCACCAGCATGGGCGGCCGCCGCTACCAGGCGGGCAAGGCCGACACCGAGTTCACCATCCAGTCGGTCTCCAAGCCCTTCGTCTACGCACTGGCCCTCACCGACCTCGGGCCCGACGAGATGCTCCGACGGGTCGGCGCCGAGCCCAGCGGCGAGGCCTTCAACGCCATCAGCCTGGAGCCGGTCACCGGGCGCCCGGCCAACCCGATGGTCAACGCCGGCGCGATCGCCACCACCGCCCTGGTCGCGGCGGCCGACCCCGAGGCGCGGTCCGCCCGGATCCTGGACTGCCTGTCCGCGTTCGCCGGCCGCCGACTGGGCTACGACGAGGAGGTGTACGCCTCCGAGGCCGCCAGCGGCGACCGCAACCGCGCGCTGGCCTACCTGATGCGCTCGGCCGGCTCGTTGACCGACGACGCGTACGCCGTGACGGCCACCTACTTCCGCCAGTGCTCCGTCCTGGTCACCGCGGCCGACCTCGCGGTGATGGCCGCGACCCTGGCCAACGGCGGCCGCAACCCGGTCACCGGCGAGCGGGTCGTGGAGCGGAGCGTGGCGGTGCGGACCCTGGCGGTCATGGCCACCTGCGGGATGTACGACGGCGCCGGGGAGTGGCTGCTGAACGTCGGGCTGCCGGCCAAGAGCGGGGTCGCCGGCGGGCTGATCGCGGCCAGCCCGGGCCGGTTCGGGGTCGCGGTCTACAGCCCGCCGCTGGACCGGGAGGGCAACTCCGTGCGGGGCGTGGCCGCGCTCACCGCGATGTCCGAGCGGCTCACCCTCCACCTCATGCACGCACCGGTGCACCTGACGGCCACCGTCACCGACACCGGGCACGGCGCGCGCTCCTCCCGCACCCGCAGCCCGGAGCAGACCGCGCTGCTCAACCGCAGCCGGCAGCGCATCATCGCCGTCGGCGCCCAGGGCGAGCTGGAGTTCACCGAGACCGAGCAGCTGCTGGGCGCCGTCGAGGGGGCCGTCCCCGCGACACCCGGCTGGCTGGTGCTGGACCTGATGGCCGTCACCGGCATCCGCCCCGGCTCCGCCGCGATGCTCGCCGCCGGTCTGGCGGACATCGCCCAGCGGGGCCACCGGATCGTCGTCGCCGCCCAGGAGCCGTTCCTGGGCGCGGCCGACGGGCACCCCGACTGGCAGGCCTTCACCAGCCGCGACGACGCGGTGGCCTGGTGCGAGGACCGGCTCCTGGCCGGCGAAGCGCCGCTCGCCCCGTCCGCCCCGAGCTGACCTCGTCGGGGCATGCTGCCGGGCTGCCCGGTGCGACCAGAACGCACGGAGCCCGGTCACCGCCGACGACGATCGGGGCGACCGGGCTCCATCGGGCCCGCCGGGCGGACCGGCCCGCGGTCAGGACTCCTTGACCACCACGGTCTTGGCCGCTTTGTCGTGGAAGCACTGCTGGAGCGGCTTGTCCCAGAGCAGCGACAACACGTTCACCAGCGAGAACACCGAGCCGACGCAGTAGACCGCCTGGGGCAGGCCGTAGACCGCGCTGCGGGTCCACAGCTCGTTGTCGCTCGGGCGGCCGCCGTGCGTCGCCGAGACCACCCGCAGCTTCATCGCCTTCTTGCCGACGGTCTGCTGGCCCTGGCTGAGCATCATCGCCGCCTCGTAGGCGAAGACGATCAGCGCGCCGATGACGGCGGCCAGGATAGAACCCGCCACGGTCGTGAAGGCCAGCTGGAGCACGATCAACGGGATCAGCAGCACGCCCAGGTCGATCAGACGGGCCAGGAAGCGGTCGGCCGGGGTGGCCAGGGTCCGGCTCCCGGGCGGCGGCGGTCCGTACGGACCCGTCGGGCCGACCCACGGCGGGGCCTGGCCGCCGCCCTGCGGGTAACCCTGCGCGGGCGGCGGGTAGCCGGGAGCGCCCTGGGCGTAGCCGGGCTGCGGGTAGGCGGCGCCGGGCTGCGGGTCGTAGGGGCCCTGCGGGGCCCCGTAGCCCGGCTGCGCCGGCGGCGGCTGCTTGCCGTACGGGTTCTCGTCCGACGGGTGGCCGTAGCCGGAGGGTGGGTTCGTCATCGTCCTGCTCGTTTCGTCGCGGCTTGTCCCTCGGGTCTAGTGGCTCCGACGATCGTTTAGGAAGACCCTGGGGCCAACCGTTACGTGAATACCCCGGACCTGCCCCCTCGTCACCCGCCGACCGCCCCCTCGTTCCCGGCCGGACACGTCCGCCGGTACCGGGTCCCGGGCGATGGGGAGTTCGGCGTCTCGCCACCCCCCGGCTACGCGCAGTGGTGCCCGGCGGCCTCCGCGCCGGCCGGGTGGCGGGGTGGGCGCAGGTCCTGGGCGAGCAGGGCCGCGCCCAGTGCCGCGGCCCGGCGGCCGAGGGCGGCGGCGACGACGCGGGGTGGGTCCGGGGAGGTCAGGCGCTCGGACAGGGCCTTCCGGAGCGGGTCGAGGTAGGTCCGCCCGGCGAGGGACAGGGGGCCGCCGATGACGATCCGTTCGGGGGCGGTGTCACCGACCGCGGCGGCCAGGACCTCGGCGAGGCCTTCGACGGCCTCCTGCCAGATGGCGGCGGCCGTCCCGTCGCCCGCCGCGGCCCGGGCCTGGACGTCGCTGGCGGTCACGCGCGCCTCGCCGGTGGCGAGGCGGTAGCGGCGGGCGATCGCGGCGGCCGAGGCGATCGTCTCCAGGCAGCCGCTCCCGCCGCAGGGGCAGGGGTCGCCGCCCGGGCGGACCACGACGTGGCCGAGCTCGCCGTCGCCGCCCGGCGCGTGCCCGTCGAGCACCATCGAGGCGGCGATGCCGGTGCCGACCGGGACGTAGAGGAAGGAGCGGCACGAGCGGCCGGCGCCGAGCCGGGCCTCGGCCAGGCCACCGGCGCGGACGTCGTGGCCGAAGGCCACCGGAACGTCGAGTTCCTCGGCCAGCCAGCGCCGGACGGGGATCTCGCGCCAGCCGAGGTGGGCGGCGAAGACGGCGGTGCCGGTCGCCTCACCGACCAGGCCGGGCACCGCGATGCCGGCCGCCGACGGCGCGTGGTGCCGGGCGAGGTCGGCGGCGTACTCCAGGACGGTCTCCAGGACGGCGTCCGGTCCGCGGTCGGCACGGGTCGGCCGCCGGCCGCTGTGCACGAGCGAGCCGTCCGGCGCCATCGCGACGGCCCGGATCTGCGCGACGCCGACCTCCAGCCCGATCACCACGGCGCTCGGGACCTCGGCGCGGTGGGTCACGGGGTTCTCCGCAGCCGTGATCTCCACCTGCTCTCCGTGATCGAATATGATAACTGTCTAGCCAATCCAATCACAGAGATGCACGATCTCTGGCGGTTCGGTCACTGCGTCCGCGATAGGCTTCACCTGCCGACACGACATGTAAGGGAGAGACCATGGGGACGCACGAGAGGTGGACGCGTCTGCTGGAGATCCTGGGCGACCGGGGCCGGCTGGAGGTCGGCGAGGCCGTCGAGCTGCTGAGCGTCTCCGCGGCGACCGTGCGTCGTGACATGGACGAGCTCGCGAACCAGCAGCTGCTGGTGCGCACCCGCGGCGGCGCGGTGCTGAGCGGTGTCGCGTACGACCTGCCGCTGCGCTACAAGACCGCCCGGCAGGCGAACGAGAAGCTCAGGATCGCCAAGGCCGCGGCCGCGCTCATCCCGCCGGGGGCGGTGGTCGGCCTCAACGGCGGCACCACCACGTCGGAGGTCGCCCGGGAGCTCGCGACCCGGCCCGACTTCGCCGAACACAGCAACGGAACCGCGCTGACCGTCGTCACCAACGCGATCAACATCGCCAACGAGCTGGCCGTGCGCCCGTACGTGAAGACGGTGGTCACCGGCGGAGTGGCCCGCCCGAACTCCTACGAGCTGACCGGGCCGCTGGCCACCATGGTGCTCCAGGGCCTCGCGCTCGACTACGCCATCCTCGGCGTCAACGCCGTGGACGCCAAGAACGGCGCCGCCACCCACGACGAGGGAGAGGCCAGCGCCAACCGCGCCATGGCCGAGCGGGCGGACAAGGTGATCATCGTCGCGGACGCCACCAAGATCGGCCGCCGCGCCTTCGCGCAGGTCTGCGCGGTCAACGAGTTCACGGTGCTGATCACCGACAAGGACGCCCCGGAGGAGATCGTCGAGCAGCTGATCGCCCAGGGCGTGGACGTGCACTCGGTCTGACCGCCCCCGGCACCGCGACGTTCGAAGGGGCCCGGCAGCCGCCGGGCCCCTTCGCGTGCGACCGCCTCAGGACTTCGCGCGGAGCGTCGGCAGATGGCCCGCCCCGGCGACCCAGACGCCCTTCTGCATCACGGCGACGACGTCGTGGGCGGCGTCCAGCACCACCAGGTCGGCCTGCTTGCCGGTCTCCAGCGAGCCGACGCGGTCGCCCAGCCCCAGCAGTCGGGCGGGCACCGCGGAGAGCGACCGCGAGGCCTGCTCGGGAGTGAACCCGTCGACCGTCACCGCCCGCTTGAACGCCCGGTCGAGGGTCAGCGTGGAGCCGGCGATGGAGCTGCCGTCGGCGAGTTCCGCGACGCCGGCACGGACCCGGATGTCCAGCGGCCCCAGCCGGTAGGCGCCGTCGCCCATGCCCGCGGCGCTCATCGCGTCGGTGACCAGCGCGATCCGCCCGGCGCCGACCGCGCGGTGGACGAGGCCGACCACCGCGGGGTGCACGTGCACGCCGTCGTTGATGAGCTCGACGGTGACCCGGTCGTCCTCCAGCAGCGCGCCGACCGGCCCGGGGTCCCGGTGGCCGAGGGCGGGCATGCCGTTGAAGAGGTGGGTGGCCACGGTGGCCCCGGCGTCGATGGCGGCGCGGACCGTGCGGTAGTCCGCGGCCGAGTGGCCGACCGCCGCGACGACCCCCGCGTCCACCACGGTCCGGACGGCGTCGAGCCCCCCGGGCAGCTCCGGCGCGAGGGTGACCATGCGGGCGTGGCCCTTGGCGGCGTCCAGCAGCCGGCGCAGCGGTTCGGGGGCGGGGTCGCGCAGCAGGGCGGGGGCGTGGGCGCCGCACCGGCCGCGGGCGATGAACGGACCCTCGAAGTGGACCCCGGCCAGTACGCCGTCCTGGGTGAGTTCGGCGAGTACGGCGGCCTGGTGGCAGAGCTCGTCCAGCTGGGCGGTGACGGTGCTGGCGACGGTGGTGGTGGTCCCGTGCAGGCGGTGGAACCGCGCGGCGGCCATCACCTCCTCGCCGTCGGCGGAGGTGTACGAGGCGCCGCCGCCGCCGTGGACGTGCAGGTCGACGAAGCCGGGCACGACCAGGTGGCCGGTCAGATCCACGTCACCGGGTTCGGGAGTGCCCCCGAACCCGGTGATCAGGGCTCCTTCGACCGTGAGGCGTCCGCCGTCGACGGTGCCGGTGGCGGTCACCAGGCGAGCCCCGGACAGGGAGGTGCGGGTGGCGGTCATGCGGCGCCCGCCGGGCCGTGGGCAGCGTTCGCGTGGTCCATGGAGCCTCTCTTGCGGCGATCGTGCGGCGAGGAGCAGGGCGGCCCCGGGAGGGCGCTGGGCGCGGCAGATCTGCACTCTTGTGCAGCACTCGCGGGCTCTTCGATCAGATCACATCATTGTGGATGAGCCGAAAGTTGCACGCAAGGGCTCCCGGGGGGCCGGAACGGGCGGACCGCCGACGGGCGGCGCAGTCGTCGGCGGTCACCCGGAGGCGTCCGCAGGTCCCGGGGGGGCACTCCCGTCCGGGACGGACCGGGAGTTGCTGGACATATCGGCGAACGCCATGGATGGGGGGTGATCAGACGCCATCACCGGCTCGACCTGCGTCTACTCGGTCTACGACCCGGTCTCCGGCGTCTGCACGTCGCCCGCGCCGGTCACCTCGGGCCCGCCGTCGTCGCTCCCGACGGCACCGTGGCCTTCCCGGAGACGCCGCTCTCGCCGCCGCTCGGCGTGGGCGGCCACCCCTTCGAGACCGCGGAACTCCCCCTCGACGCCGGCTCCCAGCTCGTCCTGTTCACCGACGGCCTGGTGGAGGCCCGTACCGAGGACGTCGACCGGGGCCTGGAGCGGCTCCGCTCGGCGCTCGCCGGCGACGGGCGGCGCACCCCCGACGAGACCTGCCGGGCCGCGATGCGGGCCCTGCCCGTGCCGCACCCCACCGACGACGTGGCCCTGGTCGTCGCGCGGACCGGTCGGCTGGCACCGGACCGGGTGGCCGCGTGGGACGTCCCCGTGGACCCCTCGGCGGTGGCACCCGTCCGCGCCGCCTGCGTCCGCCGCCTGACCGAGTGGGGGCTCGACGAGATCGCCTTCACCACCGAACTGATCCTCAGCGAGCTGATCACCAACGCGATCCGGTACGGCGCGCCGCCCGTCCGGGTCCGGCTGCTTCTCGACACCAGCCTGGTCTGCGGGGTGTCCGACGGGAGCAGCACCGCGCCGCACCTCCGCTGGGCCGCCGCCACCGACGAGGGCGGCCGGGGCATCTTCCTGATCGCCCAGCTCGCCCACCGCTGGGGCACCCGGTATCACGCCGAGCGGCAAGGTCATCTGGTCCGAGCAGCCGCTCCCCGGCGACGGCTCCCCGACGGCGGGCTGACGCCGCCCGCGCGCCCGACGGCGGCGGGCCCGCGGACCACACCCCGTCGCCGCGGGAGCGACGGGGGGCCCGAGGGCGACGGGGCCGACGGGGGCGCGCAGCGTCCGGCGGTCAGGGCCGGCAGGATCCGCACCGGGGCGGCTCCGTCCGCGGCGCGGGGACGAACAGGCCGAACACCGTGTCGGCGACCACCCCGAAGTCGCCTCCCCCCAGGGCCTTCCGGTCGCCACCGGGCGCCCGCGGACCGACGGCGGGGTCCAGCAGGGCGGGGGCGGGCCCTTCGACGACCGGCGACGGATGGACGTCGGTCACGGCCGGCCCCCCTCGCCCGTGCGGACGCCGGAGGACCGGGCCGCTCCCCCGGGCTCGCTCCACTCCGCGAGCTGGACGTCGATGCCGTTGGGGTCGAGCACCCCGAACGTCCACGCGCCCCACGGCTGCAGGGTCAGCGGCGCGGTCACCTTCACCCCTGCCGCTACCAGGCGGGCCGCCTCCTCCGCGATGCCGGTGACGGTGAACGACACGTAGCCGTCGAGCGGCGGGTTCGGTGCCACCGCGAAGTCCGACAGGACCAGGGTGATGTCGGTGGCGGCGTCGTCCCGTTCGAGCTGGACGAAGCCGTCCGTGCGCAGGACTTCACGGAATCCGAGGTGCTCGGTGAAGAAACGGCTGGAGGCGGCCGGGTCACCGACCACCAGCGCCACGGTGGTGGACGTGATGTTCATGCCGTCCAGCCTGGTCGCCGTGCCGGGAGCGAACAACGGCGATTCTCGCAACGATCGTTAACCCCCGGCTTCACGATCCGGTCGGGCGAGCGGCCCCGCCGCGGAAGGCGTGAAGCGGACGGCGTGCCGCGGACCCCGGGAAAGCGTCCCGCCGTTCGCCGAGTACGTCGCCCGGTTCTCGGCGCCCCGAGGCGCTCCGGGCATCCGGCGGACCACCCGCCCGACCGGTCCGCCGGGCGGACCCTAGAAGGCGAACACGCCGAGGTCGCGGACCGTGGCGGCGAGGGCGCGGATGGCGTCGTCCTCCGCCCCCGTGCGCCACACGAGGGCGAAGGAGAGCGGGGCGAGGTCGGTGATCGGCAGCCAGCGGACGTCGGGCATGCCCCAGTACCGGGTGACGTGGCTCGGGAAGGGCTGGACGATGTCGCCCATGGCGACCAGGTCGATCAGTTCGGAGGAGTGCGTCACCTGGTACGCGCGCTCGATCGGGCGGCCCTTGGGGGTGGTGAAGGGCAGGTACCCCTCCTCCCAGTAGTCCAGTCCGATCCGGCCGCTGCCCTGCGGGAAGTCGGCGAGGTTCTCGAGCCGGACCGACGACCGGCCGCCGAGCGGGTGGTCCGCCGCCACGGCGAGGATGCGCGGGTCGGTGAACAGGGTGGGGCCGACGGTCAGATCGGGCTCCTCGACGGGGAGCCAGGCGACGAAGATGTCGCATTCGCCGTCGCGCAGCTTGCCGAACGGGTCGTCCAGGACCGACAGCCGGACCTGCAGCTCCCACTGGGGGTGGCGCTTGCGGAACGTCTTCCAGTAGACGTGCAGGTCGCCGACGTTGAACGGCATCATCAGGACCCGCAGCCGCCCGCTCACCCCCTGGGCGGCCATCCGCGCGCGCTCCAGCGAGTCCTGGAGGCCCTGGTAGCACGGCCGCAGGTCGTCCCGCAGCTGCCGGCCGACCTCGGTCAGCCGCACCGTCCGGCTGGTGCGCTCGAACAGCATCGCCCCGACGCTGCGCTCCTGCTTCCTGATCGCCTGGCTGACCCGGGCCGGGGAGATGTGCAGCCGCTCGGCGGTCCGGCCGAAGTGCAGTTCCTCGGCCAGCGCCAGAAAGATCTCGATGTCCCGCAGCTCCACCAGCGTCCCCCGATGTTCCCCGTGCCGATCTTCCGATCGCCGCGAAGTCTACGGCGCCCGCCCCCTGGCCGGTATGACGGGCGGCCGCCGCCGGGGGGCCTCGGACCGACGGTTCCGGCACCGGGCGGACGCGCCGTCGCGGCCCCTCCCGGCGACGACGACGCAGGGCCGCTTGGCGTGATTGATTGTGATTCGTCAGGCCAATTTCCGAGCATAGGCGCGCAGTGCAGCTGACTCGTCACGGGGTGTATCGCAATGACACGTCAAGGGTCGATAGTGGGTGTCGCATTGACAACGGTCTGGCAACAGGGCTGGACCGGCTCGAACGGCTGATGAACACTGAGCCATCAGAAGACGCCACAAGATGATTCATTACTGCTAGATTTGCGCATATTCGCGCAGCAAGTCGCAGTCTCTCCGTCGGTCGAGCAGGTCTGACGACGGTCCTCCCAGAAGCCCGGATGCGCCGTTCCGTGGCTCGAAGAACACGTCCGGCACCCGGCATCGCCGCCGGGGCCAGAGGAGGTCTCCCATGAAGAACCGCGCGCTCACGCTCCTGTCCGCCTGTACGGTCGGCGCGCTCGCCCTCACCGCCTGCGGCAGCAGCGGCGGCGACAGCGCGTCAGCGGACGGCACGGTCACCCTCAAGCTGGTGGCGGCCGACTACGGGGACAAGGCGAGCAACAGCTCCAAGGCCTACTGGGACGACGTCGCCCAGCGCTTCCAGGCCGCCAACCCCAAGATCAGGATCGATGTCCAGGTCGTGAACTGGAACGACATCGACAAGCAGGTCAAGACGATGATCCAGAGCGGCAACGAGCCCGACATCCTGCAGACCGGCGGGTACGCCGACAAGGTCACGGACGACCTGCTCTACAAGGCCGACGACGTCATCTCGATGGCGACCAAGGCCAACCTCATCTCCACCTTCGCCTCGGCGGGCGAGGTCAACGGCGTCCAGTACGGCATACCGTTCGTCTCCTCGGCCCGCGCGTTCTTCTACAACAAGGCCCTGTTCACCCAGGCCGGCATCACCGAGGCCCCCAAGAGCTGGGACGACGTCAAGAAGGACGCCGAGCTGATCAAGGCCAAGGTCCCCGGCGTCACCCCGTACGCGCTCCCCCTCGGCCCGGAGGAGGCCCAGGGCGAGAGCGCGATGTGGGAGTTCGGCAACGGCGGTGCCATCACCGACGATTCGGGCAACTACACGCTCAACAGCGCGGCCAACGTCGACACCTTCAAGTGGCTGAAGACCAACCTGGTCGACCCCGGCCTGACCTACGCCAACCCGGCCACCACCGACCGCAAGACCGCCTTCGCGGACTTCGCCGCGGGCAAGGCCGCCATGCTCAACGGCCACCCGTCCCTGATCCAGATGGCCGCCGACGGCAAGGTCGACTACGGCGTCGCACCGATCCCCGGCAAGGACGGCGCGCTCAAGTCCACCCTCGGCGTGGCCGACTGGACGATGGCCTTCAAGAAGAACGGCCACAAGGAGCAGATCAAGCAGTTCCTGGACTTCGCGTACTCCAAGGAGAACACGCTGAAGTTCGACGAGCTCTACAACCTCATGCCCGTCACCCAGGACACCCTGACCGAGATGACGGCCAGCGGCAAGCACAAGGACCTGGAGCCGTTCTTCGCGCTGCTCCCGCAGGCCAAGTTCTACCCGCTCGGCAAGACCAGCTGGGACACCGTCTCCGCCGAGATGAAGAAGACCATCGGCACCGCCGTCAAGGAGGACCCGGCCAAGGTGCTGGGCGACCTGCAGAAGAAGGCCGAAGCCGCGGCCGCCGACACCAAGTAGGCGCCCCGGCCCCCCGACCGCGGGGGCGGCGGACCGCCCTGACTCAGCGCCGCCGCCCCCGCACCACCACCGTCCCGCTCCGTGCGGCACCCAGGCCGCACGCGCACGGAAGGCGCCTCCGGTGTCCCTCAACCCCTCCCGCACCAAGGCGGCCGGGCCGGCCCCCGGCCCGAAGGCCTCCCGCCGACGCGGCCTCGACCGCCTCGGCCCGCTCCCCTGGATCGGCCCCGCCGTCCTGCTGATCATCGCCGTCGTCCTGTGGCCCGTCTACGAGATGGTCCACACCTCGTTCCAGCGGATCAGCACCAGCGGCTTCGTCCGCGGCTCGGCCGGCTTCGACAAGTACCGCAAACTCTTCGACGAGACCGACCTCGGACACGTCCTGACCGCCACCGTCGTCTGGACCGTGGTCGTCGTCAGCATCACCATGGTCGCCTCACTGGCCCTCGCCCAGCTGTTCAACCAGCAGTTCCCCGGCCGCCGCCTCACCCGCTGGGCGCTGATCGCGCCCTGGGCGGCGTCCGTCCTGATGACCGCCATCGGCTTCAAGTGGATGCTCAACCAGACCGCCGGCGTCCTCAACACCGCGATGGTCGACCTCGGGATCATCGACGGCCCCAAGGACTGGCTCGGCGACCCGTCCACCGCCTGGCCGTGGATGGTGTTCGTGGCGATCTTCGTCTCGCTCCCCTTCACCACCTACACCCTGCTCGCCGGTCTGCAGACCGTGCCCGCGGAGCTCTACGAGGCGGCGGAGGTCGACGGCGCCGGCACCTGGCGCACCTACCGCCTGATCACCCTGCCGCTGCTGCGCCCGGCCTTCCTCGTCGGTGTCGTCATCAACCTGATCAACGTCTTCAACTCCTTCCCCATCATCTGGGGCATGACGCAGGGCGGGCCGAGCAGCGACACCGCCACCACCACCGTCTTCATGTACCAGCTGAAGAACACCGACATCGGCGAGAGCGCGGCCATGTCCGTCGTCAACTTCGCCCTGGTCGTCGTCATGGTGCTGCTCTTCCTCAAGGTCAGCCGCTGGAACGAGGAGGAGAACCGATGACCCAGCAGACCCTCACCGAGCCCCGTACCGCGCAGCGCCGGCGCCGGCCCGCCGCCCCGGCCGTGCCGCCGGCCGGCCGGCGCCTCCGCCCCCGGACCGTGGTCGTCGCGGCCACCGCCTGGCTGCTGGCCGCCGTCTTCCTGCTGCCCTACGCGCAGATGGTGATCACCGCGCTGCGCCCGGCCGACGAGCTGCGCGACAACACCTACCTCCCGGAGCACTTCGCCTGGTCCAACTTCGTCGACGTCTGGCGCGAGTCCAACCTCGGCTCGAACCTGCGCGTCACCCTGCTCGTGGCCGGCGGGTCCACCGTGCTGGTCCTGCTGGTGGCGCTGCCCGCCGCGTACTACACGGCCCGGATGACCTTCCGCGGACGCAAGCTCTTCCTGCTGCTCGTGCTGGTCACCCAGATGTTCCAGCCGACGTCGCTCCTGGTGGGCCTCTACCGCGAGTTCTACCAGCTGGACATGCTCAACTCGGTCTGGACGCTGATCCTCTGCAACGCCGCCTTCAACCTGGCGTTCGCGATCTGGATCCTCAGCGCCTACATCGGCTCCATCCCGGTGGCGCTGGAGGAGGCGGCCATGATCGACGGTCTGAGCCGGTTCAGGGCGCTCCTGCGCGTCACGCTCCCGCTCGCGCTGCCCGGGGTCGTCACCGCCGTGATCTTCACCTTCATCGCGGCCTGGAACGAGTTCGTCATGGGCCTGACCCTGTCCACCGTGCCCGACAGCCAGCCGCTCACCGTCGGCATCAACAGCTTCGTCGGCAACTACACGGTGCAGTGGAACTTCCTGTTCGCCGGGTCGATCGTCGCCATCCTCCCGGTCGTGGTGCTCTTCGCCTTCATCGAGCGCCAGGTCGTCTCCGGACTGACCGCCGGATCCGTGAAGTAGCCCGCCGGCCCGCACCCGCCGACCGTCGAGGACCGGCGGTCGGCAGGCCGCTGTGACCACCCCCCGAGCACCAGGGAGCCCACCGTGCCCGAGAGCAGTACGAGAGCCCGTCACCCCGTCGCATCGGAGGCGCGCGATGGCTGAGCACGCCCGGCCCGACGAGTGCGTCATCGCCCTGGACGTGGGCGGCACCGGGATGAAGGGGGCGCTGGTCGACCGGCGGTCGGGCGTCCTGCTCACCGAGCGGCGCCGCACGCCCCGGGCGGCCGGGCCCGAGGCCGTCGTCGACGCCGTCACGGCGGCCCTGCGGTCCCTCGCCGGCCAGGCCGCGGACCTCGGCCTCACCGTCCGCCAGGCCGGGGTGGTCGTCCCCGGCATCGTCGACGCCGAGCGGGCCGTGGCCGTCTACGCCGCCAACCTCGGCTGGCGCGACCTGCCGCTGGCCGCCCTGCTCGAAGAACGCACCGGACTGCCGGTCACGCTGGGCCACGACGTACGGGCCGGCGGCCTGGCGGAGGTCCGGCTGGGCGCCGCGCGGGGCGCCCGGGACGCGCTGTTCGTCGCGATCGGCACCGGCATCTCGGCCGCGATCGTCCACGACGGCCGGCTGCTGACCGCCGGCGGCTACGCGGGCGAGCTCGGCCACCTCGTCGTCGAACCGGACGGCCGGCCGTGCCCCTGCGGCGCCCGGGGCTGCCTGGAGACCATCGCCTCCGCGGCGGGCATCGCCGCGGCCTACAGCGCCCGCACCGGCCGGCCCGTCCACGGCGCCGCCGAGGTCGCCGCCCTGCTCACCGAGGGGGACGAGGCCGCCCTGGCCGTCTGGCAGCGCGCCGTCCACGGGCTGGCGACCGCGCTCACCACCGCCGTGACGCTGCTCGCCCCCGAGGTCGTCGTCCTCGGCGGCGGGCTCGCCGAGTCGGACGGCCTGCTGCTGGACCCGCTGCGGGCCGGCCTCGACCGGAGACTGACGTTCCACCGGCGCCCCCGCCTGGTGGCCGCCGCGCTGGGCGACGAGGCGGGCTGCCTCGGCGCCGGGCTGCACGCCTGGGACACGGTGGACCGGCTGGGAACAGCGCTGGGCGCTCCCGACCGTCACTGACCGGGCCGCCGTACCGGCCCCCGCCGGCCCCCCGCCCCGCCCCCGCCCGCGCCGCTCGTCCGGCAGGACCCGGCGCGGCTCCGTGGGGCCCGCAGGCGCGCGCCCGGACCTCAGGTGAATCTGCGATCAATACTGTCGCAAACTCTCACTCTTGACTCATGGACAATCACGCCTTCCGAGGCGGCGAACGGCATCGTTCGGCGAACGTTCGCCGCTCCACGCACGGGCGATCGCCCCAGCTCACGCGCCATGCAACGGTGTTGATCCGATGGACGGGCGGTCGAGGGCGGATCGCGAGGGAACTTCTGCATGCGCACTTCAAAGTCGGCATCGGGCCGCACCACCCTGGTATCAAATGCTTGAAGATGCTTAAATATGCATCATCTAGCTCAGCTTTCATCAGATGATCTTGAAAGGGGTCAGCAATGACGCACGTAGAGGCAGAGATCGCCGACCAGCCGCAGTGCTGGGCGCGCGCGGCGGCACTGGCCGCGGCCGGCCACCCCGCCCTGCCCGGCGCGGGCGAGCGGGTCGCCGTCGTCGGGTGCGGGACGTCGTACTTCATGGGCCAGGCGTACGCCGCCCTGCGCGAGACCGGCGGCCAGGGCGTGACCGACGCGTTCGCCGCGTCCGAGTTCCCGACCGGCCGCTCCTACGACCGCGTGATCGCACTCACCCGCTCCGGCACCACGACCGAGGTACTGGAACTGCTCGACGGCCTGCGCGGAAAGGTCCGGACCAGTGCGATCACGGCGGATCCGAACACGCCCGTCATGTCGGCCGCGGACGACGTCGTCGTCCTGGACTTCGCCGACGAGCGGTCGGTCGTGCAGACGCGCTTCGCCACCACCGCGCTGACGTTCCTGCGCGCGCACCTGGGCCTGCACACCGAGGCGGTGGAGGAGGACGCCCGCCGCGCCCTGGCGGAGCCCCTGCCGGCCGGCCTGGTCGAGTGCGGCCAGTTCACCTTCCTGGGGCGCGGCTGGACGGTCGGCCTGGCCAACGAGGCCGCGCTGAAGATGCGCGAGGCGGCCCTCGCCTGGACCGAGTCGTACCCGGCCATGGAGTACCGCCACGGCCCGATCAGCATCGCCGCGCCGTCCACCGCCACCTGGATGCTCGGCGACGCCCCGGTCGGCCTCGCCGAGCAGGTCGACTCGACCGGTGCCCACTGGATCGAGGGCCGGCTCGACCCGCTGGCCGAGCTGGTCCGCGTGCACCGCCTCGCCGTCGCCGTCGCGGCGGCCAGGGGCCTCGACCCCGACCAGCCGCGCAACCTGACGCGCTCCGTGATCCTCGCCGACGCGTGACCCCCACCGTCCAGGTCCCCGCGGCCGGGCGTACCGCAGCGGCAGGGAGGCAACCGTCGTGATCGTGACCGTCACGCCCAACCCGGCGCTCGACATCACCTACACCCTCGCCGCGCTGCGGCCGCACGAGAGCCACCGCGTGGAGACCGTCCACGAGCAGGCCGGCGGCAAGGGCGTCAACGTGGCCCGGGTGCTGCACGCCCTGGGGCGGCGGACCACGGCGGTCCTGCCGCTCGGCGGGACCGCGGGCAGCGCCGTCAAGGCCGACCTCGACCGGTCGGGGATCGTCCATCTGACGATCCCGCTCACCGGAGCGGCGACCCGACGGACGATCTCCGTCGTGCACGACGGCGACGCCACGATGCTCAACGAACCCGGGCCGGAGCTGTCCGCGCTCCAGTGGACCGCGCTCCGCGCGGGGGTGGCGAGCCTGGTGCCGGCCGCCCGGGCCCTGGTGCTGTCCGGCAGCCTGCCCGGGGGCGTTCCGCCCGGCGGCTACGCCGAGTTGGTGCGGCTCGCCCGCGACCGGGGCGTCCCGGTGATCCTCGACGCCGCCGGCCCGGCGCTCACCGAAGCCCTCGACGCCCGGCCGACGATCATCAAACCGAACGCCGCCGAACTGCGGGAGGCCACCGGGACGGCCGATCCGCCGACGGCCGCCCGGGCGCTCGTGCGGGCGGGCGCCGGAACGGTCGTCGCCTCCCTCGGACCGGACGGGCTGCTGGCCGTCGACCCGGCCGGGGCCTGGCGGGCCTTCCTCCCGGCGGACGCCGGCATCAGCGGCAACCCCACCGGAGCCGGGGACTCCGTGGTGGCCGCCCTCGCCGTCGGCCTCGCCGAGCACGCCCCGCTGCCGGTCGCGCTGACCCGGGCCGTCGCGCTGTCGGCCGCCACCGTCCAGGCCCGCTACGCCGGCATGTTCGACCGCGACGGCTACCGGCGTCTGCTCCCCCAGGTCCAGGTCGTCCCGGCCTGACCGCCCACCCTCACCCCGAGAAGGGTCCGCCATGCCTCTCAGCACCACGGGCGAACTGGTCGCCGAAGCCGCCGCCCGGCGCGGCGCCGTCGCCGCGTTCAACGTCATCACCCTGGAACACATCGAGGCCGTCGTCGCCGCCGCCGAGGCCACCGGGGAGCCGGTCATCCTCCAGGTGAGCGAGAACGCCGTGAAGTTCCACGGCGGCCGCCCGCACCCGATAGCCGCGGCCGCCGTCAGCGCCGCGCGCCGCAGCGGCGCCCGGGTGGCACTGCACCTCGACCATGTGAAGAGCGAGGCGCTGCTCCGCGAGGCCGCGGACTGCGGATTCAGCTCCGCCATGTTCGACGCCGCGCACCTGTCCTACGGGGAGAACGTCGCCGCCACCCGCCGGGCCGCCGACTGGGCCCACGCCAACGGCCTCTGGCTGGAGGCCGAACTCGGCGAGGTGGGCGGCAAGGACGGCACCGGGCCGCTGAGCGCCCACGCCCCCGGGGCCCGCACCGATCCCGACGAGGCCCGGCGCTTCGTGGCCGAGACCGGCATCGACGCGCTCGCCGTCGCCGTCGGCAGCTCGCACGCCATGACCACCCGCGACGCGACGATCGACCACACCCTGCTCGCCGCGCTGCACCACGCCCTGGACCTCCCCCTGGTCCTGCACGGCTCCTCCGGCGTCAGCGACCCGGAACTCCAGCGCGCGATCCGGGTCGGCATCAGCAAGGTCAACATCGGCACCGCCCTGAGCATCGCCATGACCGGCGCGATCCGGTCCCACCTGCGCGGCGACCCCAACGGCGTGGACCCGCGCCACTACCTCGCGGCCGGCCGCGAGGCCGTCACCGACACCACCGCCCAGCTCCTGACGACCGTCGGCGCGGCGGACCGGGGCGGCGTCCCGGTCTCCAGCGGCTGACGGACGGCGGCCGGCCCGGCCCGTGGACCCCGTGGACGGCGGGAGGGCGCGGAAGGGTGCGGAAGGGTGCGGGAGGGCGCACCGGACAGGGCCGCGACGGCCGGACGGGCCGTCGCGGCCCCTCGGCGTGCTTCCCCGCCCCGGCCTCCTCAGGCGCCCGCGTCCACCCGGCGCTCCGGCGCGCTCGTCGGGTCGAGGAAGATGCCCTCCAGGGTCAGATACGCCCCGCCCTGGGCCGCGTTGGAGAGCCCGAGGGTGGAGGCGGCCACCACGACGCGCTCGGCGGTGGGCCTGATCCGGCGCTCGTCGAGCACCCGCTGCACGGCGTCGACCAGATAGCGGCCGAAGACCGCGAAGTACCCGCCGAGGACGATCCTCGGCGGGTTCAGCACGTCCACCAGGATGCCCAGCCCGAGGGCCAGGTCGTCCGCGATCAGGGCCAGCGCAGCCAGCGTCCGCTGCTCGCCCCGGTCCGCCCGCGCCAGCAGCTCGTCCAGGCGCTGCGCGAGGTCGACCGACCGGTCGTGCACCCGGTCGGTGCGGTCGGCAGCCGCGTCCAGGAAGGCCTGCAGGCCCACCGCGGTCTCCCAGCAGCCCGTCCGGCCGCAGGCGCAGGGGCGCTCCCGGCGGTCGACGTGCATGTGCCCGATCTCGGAGCCGCGCAGCAGCTTGCCGCCGGAGAGGCTGGCGCCGCCGACGCCGATCCCGCCGGTGACGTAGACCAGTTCGCGGACGTCGTCGGCGGCCGCGCGGAGGTACTCGGCCAGCGCCCCGGACTCGGCGTCGTTCGCGAGCAGAACGGGCGGGGCGGCCGGGCCGAGCCGCGCGCGCAGTTCGGCGGCGGCCGGCACGTCGCGCCAGCCGAAGTTGGTGGCCACCAGGACGGTGCCCGACCCGGCGTCGACCTCGCCCTGGGTGACCAGGGTGACGCCCGCCGCGCTCATCCCCCGGGCGCCGATCTCGCGCAGACAGGCGCGGACCATCCCCGCGACCTCGTGCAGCGTCTCCTGCGGGCTCAGCTCCGGCAGGTCGATCCCGCGTCGCCGCTCGTGGACGACGGTGCCGCTCAGATCCACCGCCAGCACGGTGATGTGATCGACGCCCAGCTCGGCGCCGACCCCGCAGACCCAGCGCCCGTCGAGCGTGACCATGCGGTGCGGGCGGCCCACCGCGCCCGCCCGGTCCAGCTCGCCCTCGCGGACCAGGCCGCGCTGGATCAGCTCGGTGACCAGCACCGAGACGGTGGCCTTCGGCAGCCCGGCGACGGCGGCGATCCGGGTGCGCGACTGCTCGCCGCTCTCCCTCAGCAGGCGCAGCACCAGGCCCAGGTTGTTGCGGCGCATCGACCCCTTGTCGGCGGCGTCGGGGTAGCCCGCCATGATGCCGGCGGCCCCGGTGGTGCCACTGCCCCGTGCTTCCTGCACTGTCTCTCCTGTTCCCGAGGGTGCCGACGGCGCCCATGGTAGTTGTCGCGGCGATCGGAATAACGGCCTTGCCTGCGCTGGACCTTGACAATACCCACCTTAGTTCAGACACTAGCCGAACTAACAAGCCCGAGGGTGCGGCCTTCCCCCCAGGCCCCCTCCACCGCTTGTCCCCTGGAGAGGAATCACACGATGGGCAGAACCTCGACCACCACCCGGGTCCTCGGCACCGCCACCGTGGCGGTGCTGGCCCTGACCGCCACCGCCTGCGGCAGCGGCTCCGAGAGCACGGCCGGCGGCTCGTCCGGCAGCTTCGCCTACTGGTCGATGTGGCGGGCCGACGAGGCCCAGGCCAAGGTGATCAAGGCGGCGATCGACCAGTTCCAGACCGACACCGGCATCAAGGTCGACATCACCTGGGCCGGACGCGACGTCAAGAAGAAGATCGGCCCGGCGATCGCCACCAACCAGGCCCCCGACCTGTGGGACCAGGGCGCCGACGGCGTCTACGGGGCGACCGCCCAGGCCGGCCAGGCGCTCGACCTGTCCGACGTCCTCGGCATGGAGGTGCCCGGCGAGGGCAGGAAGGTGTCCGACGTCGTCCCCGCGAAGTACCTGGACGCCCTGCCCAAGGACCCGGACGGCAGGAACCACTACGTGATCCCGTACGAGATCTCCTCGGGCGCCCTCTTCTACAACACGGCCGACCCCGACCTCGCCGCCGCCATGCCGAGCCCGCCGGCGAGCTGGGCCGACTTCCTCAAGGTCTGCGACGCGCTCAAGGCCAGGGGCCGGGCCTGTCTGGCCTCCGACGGTGAACTCGCTTGGGAGAACGGCCTGATCCTGGACTACCTGCTGTCCGCCGGCGGGGTCGGCTTCAGCGCGCTGAGCTCCGACCCGTCCGGCGCGAGCTGGGACGCCCCGGCCGTGCTCACCGCCGCCAGGCAGACCGAGCAACTGGTGAAGGGCGGCCACCTGATCAGCGGCTACGACGCCACCAAGTTCCCCGCCCAGGAGACCAACTGGGCCGCCGGCAAGGCCGCGTTCTACCCGGACGGCAGCTGGGTCACCGACGAGGTGGCCAAGCAGCTCCCCGCGGACTGGAAGATGGGCGCGATGCTGCCGCCCGGCGCCGTCAACGCGGACTCGATGATGTTCGGCTTCGCGATACCGAAGAAGGCCGAGCACTCCGCCGCGGCCAAGAGGTTCATCGCCTACTTCCTGCAGAAGAAGACCCTCGCCGGGATCTCCACCGAGGCCGGGAACATCACGCCGCGCTCCGACATCCCCGCCCCGGCCGCGCTCACCGACATCCAGAAGGCGCTGGACGCCGCGCCCGTCCGCCTCACCTACGACGGCGTGGCCGGCGACTACCCCACCAAGGTCTTCAACCAGAACTTCCTCGACCTCTGGCACGGCAAGACCTCCGCCGAGCAGTTCGTCGCGAAGATGAAGTCCGACCAGGCCTCCTTCTGGAAGAGCCAGGGCTGAGGCGACGATGGCCACCGCACTCCAGGACCCGCCCGCCGTGCGCGGCGGCGGGCGCGCGCAGCCGGTGAACGCCGGCACCTCACCGCTGGAACGCCAGCACCGGCGCATCTTCTGGCCGTTCGTCGGTCCCGCGCTGCTCGTCTACGGCGTGCTGTTCCTGGTCCCGATCGGCTACGCCGCCTGGACCAGCCTCTACAAGTGGGACGGCATGGGCGCCAAGCACTGGCGCGGCCTGCGGAACTACCGGATCCTCTTCGAGGACGCGGCGTTCCGGACCTCCCTGGTCAACACGTTGGAGATCCTCTTCGTCGGCGGCGCGATCACCTTCGCGATCAGCCTGGCGCTCACCCTGGTCCTGCGCGAGATGCGGGCCCGGCTGTTCGCCCGCTCGGTGCTCTTCTTCCCGTGCCTGGTGAACGCGATGGTGTTCGGCATCGCGGCCGGCTTCCTGTTCTCCCCCGACGGGCCGGTCAACACCGTGCTGCACTGGCTCGGCACCGCGACCCCGCCCAAGTGGCTCGCCACCGACAACCTCTTCCCGATGATCGTCGCCACCCTGGTCTGGACGGCCACCGGCTACTACACCGCGATCATCATGGCGGCGGTCGACCAGATCCCCGAATACCTCTACGAGGCGGCCGAGTTGGACGGCGCCAGCGCCTTCCGCCGGTTCCGGCACATCACCCTGCCGCTCGCCTGGGACGTGATCTCGGTCTGCGCCGTGCTCTGGACGGTCAGCTCGGTGAAGATCTTCGAACTGATCCTGATGTACGGCGGCAGCAACTCCAGCCAGCCCCCGGTCGACACCTGGAACACCGCGATGTACGTCTACGCCGAGGCGTTCCCGCAGACCTCGGCGCCGCAGCTCGGCATGGCCACCGCCGCCGCCCTGGTCAGCCTGGTGATGGTCGGGGTGATCACGCTGGCGCTGCGCCGGCTGATGCGCCGCGCCGCCGTCGAATACTGACCCCCTCAGAAAGGCAACTCCCGTGCGTACCAAGCACAGAGCCGCGGGGCCTGCGATGCGGATCGCCAGAGGCGTGGTGTGGGTCGTCGTCGCCGTCGACCTGCTGCTCATCCTGTGGGTCTTCCTGACCTCGCTGCGCGGCAGCACCGACATCTTCGCCCACCCCTTCGGCCTGCCCACCGACCCGCACCCGGACAACTACGGGCGCGCGCTGGACGACGGCGGCTTCGGCCGGGCCGCGCTCAACAGCGTGCTCGTCGCCGCGCTCTCCTCGGTGGCGGCCGTCGCCCTGGCCGCACCCGCCGCCTACATGCTGGCGCGGCGCCGCACCCGCACCTCCTCGGCGCTGACCATGACCTTCGCCATGGGACTCGGCGTCCCCGGGCAGGTCCTGGTCGTGCCGCTCTTCATCGGCCTGGCCCAGGTGAACCTGACGGACAGCCTGCTCGGCCTCGGCCTGGTCTACGTGGGCCTGGCGATGCCGTTCACCGTCTACCTGCTGACCGGCTTCTTCAGCGGGGTCCCGGCCGTCCTGGAGGAGGCCGCCACCCTCGACGGGGCCGGGCCGCTGCGGACCTTCCTCCAGGTGATCGTCCCGGTCGCCCGGGGCGGACTCATCACCGCCTTCCTGCTCCAGGTCATCGGGGCCTGGAACGAGACCCTCTTCGCCCTGGTGCTCAACCACGGCGAGGACAAGATCACGCTGCCGGTCGCGCTGGCGAACTTCGTCGCCACCGAGCAGCTCAACGGAATGGACTGGGGGACCATGTTCGCCGGCGTCTGCCTCATCCTCGCACCGATGCTCGCCCTCTTCTCCTGGCTGGGCACCCGGATCATCCAGGGCATGACGGTGGGGATCGGCAAATGACCTCCACCCTGCGCACCGGCCTGCTGCGGATCGAGGGCGCGGCCGACCCGGCCGCCGGCTGCCTCCCGATCCTGCGCGGACTGCCCGCCCGCACCGCCGACGACGCCGGGGCCACCGACCCCGAGATGCGCCGCAACCTCGGCTACGGCCGCCCGCACACCCTGCTGCCCTACACCCGGCAGGACCGCTACGACCGCTCCCGCACCACGCGTGAACTGCCCACCGTCGTCCTGGAGAACGAGCACCTCACCGCCACCTTCCTGCCCGGCTACGGCGGCCGGCTCTGGTCCCTGGTGCACCGCCCCTCCGGCCGCGAACTGCTGCACCGCAACCCCGTCCTGCAGCCCGCCAACCTCGCCCTGCGGGACGCCTGGATCGCCGGCGGGGTGGAGTGGAACCTCGGCACCACCGGGCACTGGCCGCTCACCTGCGAGCCGCTGCACGCCGTCCGGACCACCACCGCGGACGGCACGCCGGTGCTGCGGATGTACGAGTTCGAACGGCTGCGGCGGCTGGTGCTGCAGATCGACGCCTGGCTGCCGGCCGGCTCGCCGGTGCTGTACGTCCACGTCTCCGTCCAGAACCCGAACGACGCCGAGGTCCCGGTCTACTGGTGGTCCAACATCGCCGTCCCCGAGACCGGGCAAACCAGGGTGGTCGGCCCCGCCGACCACGCCTTCCACTTCGACTACACCGCCGACCTGCGGCACGTCCCGTTCCCCGCGTACGACGGGGCTGACCGCAGCTACCCCGGCCGGCTGCCCCGCGCGGCGGACTACTTCCTGGACATCCCGGACGCCGAGCGCCGGTGGATCACCGCCCTGGACGGCACCGGCGCCGGCCTGGTGCAGGCCTCCACCGACCGGCTGCGCGGCCGCAAGCTCTTCCACTGGGGCACCGCCACCGGCGGCGCGCACTGGCAGGAGTGGCTCTCCGGTCCCGACGCGCCCTACCTGGAGATCCAGGCCGGCCTGGCCAGGACCCAGCTGGAGCACCTGCCGATGCCGGCCGGCGAGAGCTGGTCCTGGGTCGAGGCCTACGGGCTGCTGGAAGTCGACCCGGCCGCCGCGCACGGCGACTGGGGGACGGCCCGCTCGGCCGCCGCGGCCGCGCTGGCCGCCCTCGTCCCGCCCGGCCGCCTGGAGGACGCGCTGTCCCGGGTGGCGGAGTTCGGCGAACCGACGGAACTGCTCGGCGAGGGGTCCGGCTGGGGAGCGCTGGAGATCGCGGCCGGCGCCGTGCCCGCCTCGGCCGCCCGGCCGTTCGGTGACGCGCGGGCCGAACAGCGGCCGTGGGCCGAGCTGCTGGCCACCGGCCGGCTGCCGCTCTGCGACCCGCCGGCCGCCCCGGTCACCGGAGGCCACTGGCGCGAACGGCTGGAGGCCGCCGAGCCGGACTGGCACGTGCTCCACCAGCTCGCTCTCGTGTACCTGTCCGAGGGCGAGGACGACGCCGCCCGCACCGCCTGGAAGCGCTCCGTCGCCGAACGGCCGACCCCGTGGGCGCTGCGCGCCCTGGCGTTCCTCACCGACTCCCCCGAGGAGTCGGCCGACCTGCTGGCCCAGGCGGTCCGGCTGCGCCCGGACCTCCTGGAGCTCACCGTCGAGTTCCTCGACGCCCTGGCCGCGGCCGGCCGCCACCGGCAGGCCCTGGCCGTCGTCGAGGGCCTGACCGGGAGCGCCCGCCGGCACGGCCGGATCCGCCTCGCCGAGGCGAGGGCGGCGCACGCCCTGGGCGACCAGGACCGGGTGCGCCGGCTGCTCGCCGAGGGCATCCAGGTCGACAACATGCGCGAGGGCGAGGACTCACTGGACACCCTCTGGCTCGCCGTCCACCCCGGGACGCCGGTCCCGCCGGTCTACGACTTCCGGATGTCGCAGACCTGACCCCCCGACCTCCGCCCCGCCCCGGCGGGGCGGAGCCGCGGCGGCCCTCCCACCGTGGCCGCCGCGGCCGCGGACCGACCCCGGGTCCGCGCACCGCAGTACGCCCCCACCCCCGAAGGAGTGCTCGTGCCATCCCTTCCCAGAACCCTCGTGGCCACCCTCACGGCCGCCACCCTCACCCTGGCCGGCGGCGCCCTCGCGGCCCCACCCGCGTCGGCGGCCCCCGCCGTCACCGGCTACACCGTCAGCGTCGGCTCCACCGGCCGCTACCCCACCCCGACCGACACCACGGCGGCCCCGTACACCGACAAGGACGGCACCTTCTACTTCCAGCAGTCCGCGGCGCTGTACGGGGCCACCGACCCGCGTGAGTGGGAGTTCTTCACCGGCGCGGACTTCGACTCCGCCACCAGGTCCGCCGCGATCAGCGACGCGGTGAACCCCGCCAACCCGCAGGACGCGAACAACAACACGACCTGGCGCTGCAACAACAGCCCCACCGGCCGGGAGTCGAGCTTCGCGCCGAGCGGCTCCGGCTACGCCCAGAAGAACTACTGCGACCTCACCGGGGTCTGGGTCGACCCGGACACCGGGGACTGGTACGGCCTGGTGCACAACGAGTTCACCCCGCAGCCCTTCGGGGACGGCCTGCACTTCGACGCGATCGACTACACGGTCTCGACCGACCAGGGCCGGACGTGGACCATCAGGAACCACGTCATCACCTCGCCGTACAGCACCGTACGCGGTGACACCGCCGCCTTCCCGAACCAGACCTACGACTACGGCGACGGTGACCCGCGGCTCTTCGTGGACACCGCCTCCGGCTACTTCTACGTCTACTACGGCTCGCGGATCGTCGACAAGGGCGGCAGCTGGAAGGCGTTCTACGAACACGTCGCCCGGGCGCCGATGTCCGCCAAGATGGCGCCCGGCTCCTGGCAGAAGTGGTACGACGGCGCGTGGTCGCAGCCCGGCGTCGGCGGCCGGGAGAGCAACATGGTCCCGGTCGACGCGGCCGGCAGCACGGGGTACACCCCCGTCGCCAAGGAGTACGACCCGGCGAACACCGGCACCGCGGCCCAGCAGATCGCCGCCGGGAAGATGCCGCCGACCTCGCCGCTCTTCGTCATGGACATCACCTACAACGCCTACCTCGGCCTGTACATCGGTGAGCCCCAGGCGGTCAACCAGGACGGCACCTCACCGCAGTACCTCTACGCGACCGACGACCTCGCGACCCAGAAGTGGTTCCCGATCGGCGACACCGGCAGTTACCACACCGCCTCGTGGTACCGCTGGTTCGTCGACAGCGCGAACCGGACGAACTCGACGATCGTCGGCAAGAACTTCCGTGCCTACTGCGCGTTCGGCTGCTCGGCGGGCGCCTCCGGCGAGTACGTCAACCTCGGCATCACCTCCTCGTCCCCCGCGCCCGCGCCCGTCGACCCGGCCAAGACCTACCGGATCGCCAACGGGACCGGCCGGGTGCTCGCCCAGGTCTCCGGCAGCCAGGCGACCACCTCGACGGCCGCCGCCGGCGGATCGGGCCTGGAGTCGTGGAGCTTCGCCCCCACCGGCGACGGCGCCTACCGGGTCGTCAACTCCGCCACCGGCGGCCTGCTGGGCGTCGGCTCCACCGGCAAGGCCGACCGCGCCTGGGGGACGGCGCCGACCGTCACCGCGGCCGGACCGGGCGGGCCCGCCGTCGGCCAGCAGTGGTTCGTCATCCCCGGCAAGACCGCCGCGGGCGCGTCGACCGGCGCCTTCCGGCTGGTCAACCGCTACAGCGGACTGGTGCTCGGCATGACGTCCGCCGCCGGCGCGCTGACCGGCACCACGCCCACCCGCAGCTGGACCGACACCACCGGCAACCCCGTCGGCGGCGGCGCCACCGCGGCCGACCAGGTGCTGACCCTGACCGCCACCGGTGACACCGGCGGCTCACTCGACGGGATCCACACGCTCACCACCGGAGGCAAGGCGCTCGACGTCCCCGACCACTCCAAGACCCAGGGCACCCAGCTCGTCACCTGGACCGCCAACGGCGGCACCAACCAGAGCTGGACCTTCGCCCGGCAGTCCGACGGCAGCTACCGGCTCACCAACCGCGAGTCCGCGCTCTGCCTGGACGACAGCGGCGGCTCCACCGCGGCCGGCAACCCGATCATCCAGTGGGCCTGCACGGGCGCGACCAACCAGCGCTGGATCCTCACCCCGGTGAGCGGCGGCTACACCGTCGCCTCGAAGGCGAGCGGCCTGCTCCTCACCACCGCCGGCACCGCCAACGGCGCCCTGGTGACCCAGCAGCCGGACACCGGGTCGACCCGGCAGATCTGGTCCGTCAACTAGGCCTGGTCCGCCGGGGCTCCGGCCCCGCGGGCGGCAGCCTGCGGGGCCGGAGCCGGACCGGCGTCCGCACACCGGCGAGGACGACGGCGGTGCCCACCGCCACGCGTGCACCAGGAGGCCCACGACATGATTCAGGACACCCGGCCACCGGCGACCCTCCTGGCGGAACAGCGCCGCCGGCTGATCCACACCAGTGTGCGGGAGCACGGCACCGCCGTCACCGACCAGCTCGCCCACGAGTTCGGCGTCTCCGCCGCCACCGTCCGGCGTGACCTGTGCGCGCTCGCCGAGCAGGGCCTGCTGCACCGGACCCGCGGTGGAGCCGTCCGCTCCGAGGCCGCCCGGGGCGGGGGCGGACGCCGGGTTCCGCCGGACACCGGGCCGCTGCCGAACCTCGACGTGATCGCCCGGGCCGCCGCCGCGCTGGTCCGGCCGGGCGACGTCGTCGGCCTCGGCGCCGGCCCGGCGACCTACGCCGTCGCCCGGCACCTGACCGCCGTGGACCACCTGGCGGTCGTCACCAACTCCCTCCGGATCGCCCGGGTCTTCACCCACCCCGCCGGTCCGCCCGGGGTGGCCCCGACCGCCGCCGTCACGCTCACCGGCGGCCTCCGGACGGCCTCCGGCGCCCTGGTGGGCCCGATCGCCGACCAGGCCGTCCGCTCGACCCGGCTGGACCTGCTCCTCCTCGACTGCCGCGGGATCACCCGCCGGGGCGACCTGACCCTCGCCGACCTCACCGAGGCGGCCACCCAGCGGGCCTTCCTGCACGCCGCCCGCCGGGTGGTGCTCGTCGCCGACCGCTCCAGGTGGAGCAGCGGCGGGCTGGCCGTCTTCGGCACCCTGGACCAGGTCGACGTCCTGGTCACCGGCACCGATCTGCCCGCCGCCCAGCGGGCGGCCGCCGCCAGACGGGTGGGCACGCTGCTCGTGGTCGACGCCGCCGGAGGGGCGTCCGCCGTCCGGCGCTGAGCGGAAGGCACCGGGGCGCGGAACGCGGGGCACGGGCCCGGCTCCCCCCTCGGGAGCCGGGCCGGCGCCGCCGGGTCGGGGCGGTCGGGACACTCAGGCGACGAGCTTGATCACCGCCTCGGCCGCGGCCTTGCCCGCCGCGGAGACGATCGCCTTCACCAGGTCGCCCAGGGCTCCCGTGACGCCGGCCGCGAGGGTGTCGGTGCCGTCCAGGGTGGCCTTGAAGGTGCCGTTGAGGATGCCGTCCCACTTGGCGGTGATCTGCGGGTTGTTGCCGACGAAGGTGAAGTCGTCGTTGCGGTCCGGGGTGCCGAAGGGCAGTCCGGCGACGGTCCCCTCGGTGTGGCCGGAGTGCTGGAAGGTGAACACCGTGCCGTCCGGCGTCATGACGGCGGCCGAGATGGTGTAGTCGATGTTGTCGAAGCCGCTGTCGTGGGCGTGCGTGGTGAACGAGTAGAACCCGTCCTGCCGCATCACGACGTGCGCCGAGCCTCCGACGGCGATGTCGGTCGTGACGTCCTGGTCGAAGTTCTTGCTCGACGTGTCGTACCAGAAGTGGTCCCGGACGGAGGCGTCGCCGCCGACGAACCACAGCTCCATGCTCCCGGGGATCCGCGAGACGGCCGCGACCCCGCTGGTGATCGAGGCGCTGCCGGCCGGGGCCGGCTCGAAGCCCTGCCAGGTGGCTCCCTCGTACCAGTACCGGTCCTGCACCGAGCCGTTGGCGCCGACGAACCACACCTCCATGCTCCCGGGGATCCGCGAGACCGCCGCGATGCCGGTGTGGGTGGAGGCGCTGCCGGGGCCCGAGAGCTCGAAGCCCTGCCAGGCGGCGCCCTCGTACCAGTACCGGTCCTGCACCGACCCGTTGGCGCCGACGAAGAAGACCTCCATGCTCCCGGGGATCCGCGACACCGCCGCGACGCCGCCGGTGGGGGCGGCGCTGCCGGGGCCCGACAGCTCGAAGCCCTGCCAAGCGGCGCCCTCGTACCAGTACCGGTCCTGCACCGACCCGTTGGCGCCGACGAAGAAGACCTCCATGCTGCCCGGGATCCGCGACACCGCCGCGATCCCGCCGGTGGGGGCGGCGCTGCCGGGGCCCGACAGCTCGAAGCCCTGCCAGGCCGCGCCCTCGTACCAGTACCGGTCCTGGACGGAGCCGTTGGCGCCGACGAAGAAGACCTCCATGCTGCCCGGGATCCGCGACACCGCCGCGATCCCGCCGGTGGGGGCGGCGCTGCCGGGGCCCGACAGCTCGAAGCCCTGCCAGGCCGCGCCCTCGTACCAGTACCGGTCCTGCACCGACCCGTTGGCGCCGACGAAGAAGACCTCCATGCTCCCGGGGATCCGGGAGACGGCCGCGATGCCGCCGTTGACGGAGGCGCTGCCGGCCGGCGCCAGCTCGTAGCGCCGCCACGGCGACCCGTCGTACCAGTACGCGCCCTGGACCGAGCCGTCCTGGGCGACCCACCAGAGCTCCATGCTCCCGGGGATCCGGGAGACCGCGGCGACCCTGCTCGACACCGACGCGCTGCCGGCCGAGGAGAGCGTGAATTGGTTCCAACTCATCTGGGACCTCCCGTAGTTCGCTGAAGAAGCGACGGACCGGAAGGCTCCCGGCCCGCTCCGCGCGGGGCGCTCTCCGGTCTCCCGGGCCGAGCACCCCACCGCGTGCTCCCACGGTAGGAATCCGCCGGGGCGAGGGCATGAGGCCGTGGTCCTGCCTGTGTCCCGGGACCAGTGCACCACCCGGGCCCGCACCGCCCTGGGACACCGGCCCGGGCCCACCAGGGCCGCCGGGCCGCGGTCCTGACGGTCAGTGGTAGTAGCCCGCGACCACCGCCCGCACCTCGTCGTACAGGGCCGGGCCCTCCTGCGGGACGGGCGGCCGGCCGCTGCCCGGCCGGATGCCCAGGAGCTGATCGTTCGACAGGGCGAACACGACCCGCCGCAGCCCCGCCTGCTGGACGGCCGCCTCGCACATGGAACACGGCTGGCAGCTGGTGTACATCGTGGTCGCCGCCGCCGTGGCCGCGTCCAACTCCCGTGCGGCCCAGCGTGCCAGCTTCAGTTCGGGGTGCGCGGTGATGTCCCGCTCGGTGCGGGTCGTGTTCCGCTCCTCCGCGAGCACCGCGCCGTCCGGGCCGGCCAGCAGCGATCCGAACGGCGGGTTGCCGCTCGCGCGGGCCTCGGCCGCGAGCGCGATCGCCCGCCGGAGGAGGGTGTGGTCGTCGGGGACGGTCATGACTGCTCCGTAGGGGTGAGAGGGGGCTGGATGTGCGCGGCTACGGTGGCGAGTGCCTGCCAGGCCGCCTGCGGACGGCGGGTCTCGCGCGGGTCGCCGTGGTAGGGGTCGAGGACGACGGTGTCGGCGCCCAGCAGCCGGAGCCGGTCGAGGTCGGCCATGACCTGTTCGATCGTGCCCTCGCCGGCGAGCCGCTCCGGTCCGGTGACCGGCTCCGCGGTGAGCCGGAGCGCGATCCGGGGGGCGAAGTCGGGGACGGGGCGCCGCTCTTCGGCGGCGAGCTCCCCCAGCCAGGCCACGGATCCGCGCAGCATCGGCAGGGTGCAGCGCAGCGGGTGCCAGGCGTCCGCGAACCGCACCGCGCGGCGCAGGCCCGCCTCGCTGTTGCCGCCGACCCAGAGCGGGATGCGCGCGGTCCCGTAGGAGGCGGTGTCCGCCCAGGCCGCCCTGAGGTCCGCCAGGTGGGCGTCGGTCAGCCGCCCCCGCCGCTCGAACGGGACCCCGAGGGCCGCGAACTCCTGCCGGGCCCAGCCCACCCCCACGCCGAGGACCAGCCGGCCGCCGCTCAGCTCGTTCAGGTTGGCCGCCATCCGGGCGACGAGCAGCGGGTGCCGGTACGGGGCGATGAGGACGGTCGTGCCGAGCCGGACCCGGCCGGTGACACCGGCCAGCCAGGACAGCGTGGTGAACGGCTCGTAGAAGGGGGCGGGGTAGCGCTCGGCGACATCGGGCGTGATGGCCACGTGGTCCGAGACCATCAGCAGGTCGAAGCCCAGGTCTTCCACCGTCCGGGCCCAGTCGCGCAGGACTCCCGGGTCGGTGCCCGGGCCGAAGTTGGGGACGTTGATTCCGATCTTCACACCGCACAGGCTAGCCAGGCCGGACCGGCCGTCAGAAGGGATTCCTGCCTGTTCAGGGGAGCTCCGGCCGTGGATTCACCGGTAATCTGAGCGGATGACCGAGACTCTCGACGCGACGGACTGGGCCATCCTGACCGAGCTCCAGCAGGACGGCCGGCTGCCCTTCACGGAGCTGGCCCGCCGGGTGAACCTGAGCGCGTCGGCGACGACGGAACGGGTCCGGCGACTGGAGACGGCCGGGGTGATCACCGGCTACCGCGCCGAGGTGGACCTGGAGCGGACGGGGCATCCGGTGCTGGCGGTCGTCCGGCTGAAGTACCCGGGGCCGGGGACGCGGCACGAGCCGCTGCGCCGGCTGGTCGGCGAGCGTCCGGAGATCCTGGAGTGCCTGCGCACCACCGGGGACGACTGCTACGTCCTGAAGGTGGCGACCACGTCGATGGGCCATCTGGAAGAGGTCGTGGACGCGCTGGCCCAGCTGGGAAGCACGACCACCAACCTCGTCCTGAGCCGGACGCTGCCGTTTCGCGGCCCGCGCGTACCGCGCGCGGACGGCGGGCCGCTCTGAGTGGTCACGGCCGAGGGGACGCGGTGGGCGGCGCCGGGCACCGTCCACCGCGCCCGCGGGGCTCGGGTGGCACGGGTCAGGGCTCGTAGCGCCCGCTGTCGTAGCGGGGGCTGTCGTTCTGCCGGACGGCGGGCGAGGAGGCGTAGCTGCCGTAGGCGGTGAGGGCGACCTCGCCGAGCCCGCCGGTGGAGCCGTCGAGGTTCCACACCGCGATCGCGACGGTGTCCGTCCCGTGGGGGTCGAGGATGCCGTTCGGGACCGGGCAGCTGCCGCCCGCGACGGCACCGGCACCGGCGCATCGCTCGAATGTCATCATCTGATGGATTACCGAAGGATGACTGATCGTCACATACAAGGTCAATCGGGCATCTTGGGCAGTCGTACGGGATGGCCGATGCACCGTCAACGACGCCGACACGGTGGCTCGCCCGACCGGACCAGCAGCACCGGGCGGGCGGCGCCCGTAGCAGTCCGGTGACACGGAATGATCCATTCCGTCGACTGTTCGTACTACCTTCGATCACGCACAGCACCGCCGCAGCCCGGCCCCCACCAGGGAGGGGGCGGACAACGTGCCCGTCCTCACCCTTACTTGCACGGGAGAACCCGCATGTCCCTCAAGACGACCCGCCGCGCGTCCGCCGTCCGCTCGCTGGCCGGCACGGTCCTGACCACCGCCGTGCTGGTGTCCGCCGCGACGGCCTGCTCCTCCTCCCCCGGTACCGCCGCCGGCACCGCCGCGCCGACCACTGCCGCGACGGGGGCGCCCGGCGCGACCGGGACGCCCGCACCGACCGGTACCCCCGGCTCGACCGGCACCGCCGCGCCGAGCACCGCACCGAGCACCGCGCCCGGCACCGCGCCCGGCACCGCGAAGCCGACCGCCACGCCCACCGCGCGCCCGACCACCCCGTCGGCCGTACCGCCCAAGGCGACGTCGCCCGGCCACACCCAGACCCTGGTGGACGGCAGCACCGCCGAGATCCAGGACCTAGGCAACCAGAACTACCGCGCCAAGATCGTCAGCCGCGGCTCGGTCCTGGCCACGCTGGAGACGAACAACAGCGACACCGGGCTGGACGCCAACGACATGTTCGTCGTGCTCTCGATGGACGGCCAGGTCCACTCCTGGATGGGCGGCGCGCAGCAGGGGCCGGGCACCTTCAAGCTCGCGGGCGGCTGGACGGCGAAGGTCACCAAGGTCGGCGAGCTGCACTACCGCGCGCAGATCCTCGGCATGGGGAACGAGGAGGTCGGCACCCTGGAGGCCAACCAGCAGGACGACGGCGCCGTCGCCAACGGCGTGTACATCGTGCTCAGCACCGGCGGCCGGATCAGCGCCCACATGTGAGCCGCGCCCCGGGCCGGCCCGCCGTCGGCGCCCGGCCCTACCCGAGGTCCCGGCCGCAGCGCAGGTTCCACCGCCCCGCGCGCCCGGACAGTTCGGTGACCGACAGCGGACGGACGTCGAGCCGCCAGAAGACCGCCGGGGGCAGGCCGGGCGCGTGCACCCCCGAGCCGCCCTCGCGTTCGCATTCGATGGCAATGCGCCCATCTCACCACTGAGTTGACGCTCCGACGGCTTCAGCCGGGGGGCCGGTCATGACCGCGGGCGGGTGAGGTCCGGTTCGTCGTCCCACCGCACCGGTGTGGCGGTGCCCGCGAGCCAGTCACGGCGCAGGACGGCGTACCCGACGCTGTCGTGAGCCGGGCCGTCGCCCGCGGGCCAGGCCTCCCGGTAGTGCGCCTCCTTGACGTAGCCGCAGCGCAGGAACGTGCGACGCATGGCCAGGTTGTCCCGGCGGGTGGTTCCCTCGACACGGTTCACCTGCGGGAACTCGTCGAACAGATAGCGCGTCAGCCAGTCCAGTGCCCGGCTGCCGAGACCCTGACCGCGGTGCGGTGCGGCGAGCCTCAGGTCGAACACCGGGGTCTCGTCGCCCAGGTCCTCCAGGCGGATCAGGCCGACGTCCCGGCCGTCGGCGGTGATCCAGAACGTCCGGGTCCGCGGACCGTCGAACAGGCCGTCCGCCACCCACCGGCGAGCCTGGTCGGCGTGGACCCGGGCGGTGCTGTGGAACGGCCACTCGTGGCCGCCGAGGAAGGCGACCAGCGCGTCCGTCTCGGCGGGCCGGTCGGGCAGGGAACGTCGGTAGGTGATCTCCACCGGGGCACCCTACGCGCGGGAGGCGCGGGGCTCCCAAGTGTTATTCGACGGTACAGCGGCCCGTCCGGCCTCACCGGCGGCCGGACTCCGGTCCGACAGCCGGGCGGGCGGTCAGCACGCGGGTGGTGCTGCCGTCGTCCTCCTGGATGTCCCGGACGTGTGCGAAGCCGATCCTGGTCAGCAGGGTCAGCGAGGCGCTGTTCGGCGCGGCCACCGTGGCGTGCACCTCGGGCAGCCCGAGGGTGCCGAAGCCGTGGCCCACGAGGGCCCGGGCCAACTCCGTACCCAGGCCGGACCCCCACGCCGCCGGAGCCAGCGCGTAGACGATCTCGTGGCCCCCGACCGCGTCGGTCGGCTTGATCTCGGCGTGCCCGATCAACGCGCCGTCCCGGCGGACGGCCCAGACGTCGAAGAGGTCCTGCGCGTAGACCTTGGTGAAGATCCGCCCGAACAGGGCCCGGTCCTCCTCCTCGGAGGCGGGGCCGTCGCCCATCCACCGCGACACCCGCGCGTCCTGGAACAGGGCCACGAAGGCCTCCTCGTCCTCGGGGACGTAGCGGTCGAGGAGCAGCCGCTCGGTGCGCAGGATCGGGGTCTGCCTCATGGACGGCGACGCTACCCACCGGACGCCGCACCCGACAAACCACTTTCCCGGGCAGGTGAACCGGTCGGCGGGTCGGGCCGTAGGCCGTGCTGACCCTGCCTTCCCCCGGGGCGGACCCAGCGCCGTGGACCACGCGGTCTGACGGGCCCTCCGGGGCCTCCGGGGCTTCCAGGCGGTCAGAACGGGGCCGGCATTCGGCGTGATGGGCTCACCAGGATCTTGCGTCCCCGTCCGGCCTCGAAGCCGGCGGCTTCGGCGCACCCCGGCTTCCGCGCCGTAGCGAGCCGCTCCCTGCCGCGGGCCCCGGGTGCCGGAACCCTCTAGGCTCGGCGGGTCGGCGATCAAGGAAGAGGGCGACACGTGGGCGGCTGGGACAGGGCACTGGACGCGGCCGGGGTGACCGACCCCGGGCTGCGCGAGGACTACGGCCGACAGCGCCGGCAGGTGACGCGGTACAAGCCGGAGGCCGTCCTGGCCGCCCGACTCCTGCTGCCCGCCCGGCTCGTGCCGCACGTCATCGCGGCCACCGCCTACATGCACCGCACCGACACCCTGCTCGACAGCGGCCCGCTGGACGGCCGGAAGGCGGCGTACGCGCGCTGGGAACGGGAGGTCGCCGACAGCCTCGCCGCCGGCCGGACCGACGACCCCGAGCTGCGGCCGCTGCTGAACACCGTCGCCGCGCACCCCGCCCTGCGCGACCGCGCGCTGGAGCACCTCGCCGGAGCCGTCGCCGACCTCGACTTCACCGGCTTCGCCACCGAGGCCGACTACCAGCGCTACCTGGACGCCTACTCGTTGCCCGCGTTCATGGTCGTCGCCACCCTGCTCGGCCCGGACGGTGACCAGACCGCCTACCGCCGCGCCTGCCGCACCTTCATCGACGCCGGCCAGCGGCTGGACTTCGTCAGCGACCTCGCCGAGGACCTCGCCGACGGCCGTCTGACGATCCCCGAGCTGACCCTGGCCCGGCACGGGGTGACCCGCGCCGATCTGGAGCGGGGCGAGAACCTCCCGGCCGTCCGGGCGCTGGTCACCGAACAGCTCGACCTGGTCGACCGCGCCCTCGCCGAGGGCCCCGCCCTGGTCGCCCTCGTCCCGCCCGCCCACCGGCCGATGGTCCGCTGCATGATCGGCCTGGACGAACTGACCAGCGCCGCCGCCCGCGCCGACGTCCCAGCCCTGCTGCGCCGTTCGGCCGCACCGCCCAGGCCCGCCGCCCTCCGCCTGCTCGGCCGCGAGTACCTCCGGGCCCGCCGGGTGCGCGGCTGAGCGATACCGGCCTGCCCACCACGCCAGCGGGCATTACTGCTTGACAGGGTGCGTAATACTGTAACGCGCACGGGCCCGAGCGCCGGCGGCGCCGGACCGACGGGCCCCTCCCAGCGAGCTCGGAGCACGACATGCACCCCTTCCTCGACCAGCCGGGGCCGCTGGCCTTCGCACACCGGGGCGGTGACCTCGGCCGTCCGGAGAACTCGCTCGCGGCCTTCGAGGCCGCCGTGGCCCTCGGGTACCGCTACCTCGAAACGGATGTGCACGCCACCGCCGACGGCGTCCTGGTGGCCTTCCACGACTCCCGCCTGGACCGCGTCACCGACCGCACCGGCGCGGTGGCCGACCTGCCCTGGGAGACCGTCAGGCAGGCCCGGATCGGCGGCACCGAACCGGTACCGCTGCTGGAGGACCTGCTCGGCGCGTTCCCGGAGGCCCGCTTCAACGTCGACGTCAAGGCGATGCCGGCCGTCGGACCGCTGGTCGGAGCGGTCCGCCGGACGAACTCCTGGGACCGGGTCTGCGTCGGCGGCTTCTCCGACAGCCGCCTCTCGGCCGTCCGCGCCGCCGCCGGCCCCCGGCTGGCCACCTCGCTCGGCCCCCGCGAGGTGGCCCGGCTGCGGCTGCGCTCGCTGGCCGGGCCGCTGCTGCGGGGCCCCGGGGCGCCGTTCGCCGGGGTGTGCGCGCAGGTGCCGGAGCGGCACCGGGGCGTGCCGGTCGTCGACCGCGCCTTCGTCCGCGCCGCCCACCGGCTCGGCCTGCCGGTGCACGTCTGGACGGTGGACGACCCCACACGGATCGGGGCTCTCCTCGACCTCGGGGTGGATGGCATCATGGCCGATCGCATCGACGTCCTGCGGGACGTCCTCGGCGAGCGCGGCTGCTGGACCGACGGCAGCACCGGCTCCAGCACGGTGACAGGAGCCTCATGAGCACCACGGCCCACCTTCCGGACCGCCAGGCGGTCACCACCGACGACCGGGCCCTGCGCCGGATGCAGTTCGGCTGGTACATCAACGACTGGGCGAACGCCGCCTTCTCGGCCACCGTCCTGACGGTGTTCCTCGGGCCGTACCTGACCTCGGTGGCCAAGAACGCCGCCGACGCGGCCGGCGACGTGCACCCGCTCGGCCTCTCGATCCGCGCCGGATCGTTCTTCCCCTACACGGTCTCCTTCTCCGTGCTGATCTCGGTGGCGGCGATGCTGCTGACCGGGACGGTCGCGGACCGCACCGGGCGGCACAAGGAGCTGATGTGCGGCGCCGCCTACGTCGGCGCGGTCGCCACGATGGGGATGTTCTTCCTCGACGGCGACCGCTACCTGCTCGGCGGCGCGCTGCTGGTGGTCGCCAACATCGCGTACGCGGTGTCGGTCGCGCTCTCCTACGCCTACCTGCCGGCCCTGGCCACCCCCGACGAACGCGACACCGTCTCCTCCAAGGGCTGGGCGTACGGGTACGCCGGCGGCGGCCTGCTGCTGGTCGCCAACCTCGCGCTGTTCGAGGGCCACGACGCGCTCGGCCTGTCCTCCGGCACCGCCGTGCGGATCTGCCTGGCCTCGGCCGGCCTGTGGTGGGCGCTGTTCACCATCGTCCCGATGCTGCGGCTGCCGTCCCGGGCCGGCGCGGCGCCCGAGCGCGCCGCGGCCGCACCCGACGACCGGCCCACCGCCGGGAGCCTGCGCGAACTCGCCCGCACGCTGCGCGGCATGCGCGAGCACCCGCTCACCCTGCTCTACCTGGGCGCCTTCCTCTGCTACAACGACGGCATCCAGACCGTCGTCTCCCAGGCCTCGCTCTACGGCAGCGAGGAGCTCGGCATGGACCAGACCTCATTGGTCGCCGCCGTGCTCCTGGTCCAGATCGTCGCGATCGGCGGCGCGCTGCTGCTCGGCCGGATCGCCCGCCGGTACGGTGCCAAGCGGACCGTCCTCGGCTCGCTGGTCGGCTGGGTGGTCACCCTCGCCCTCGGATACGTCATGCCCGCCCACCAGCCCGCCTGGTTCTTCGTCCTGGCGTGCATGATCGGCCTGGTGCTCGGCGGCAGCCAGGCACTCTCCCGCTCGCTGTTCTCCCACCTCATACCGGCGGGCCGGGAGGCGGAGTACTTCAGCCTCTACAAGGTCAGCGACCGCGGCACCAGCTGGATGGGCCCGCTGGTCTTCGGCCTCGCCTACCAGATCACCGGCAGCTACCGCTCGGCGATCATCTCGCTGCTGGTGTTCTTCGTGATCGGCTTCGCCCTGCTGACGAAGGTCCCGCTCCGCCGCGCCATCGAGGCGGTCGGCAACCCCGTCCCCGAGCGGCTGTGACGGTCCGGGCCCGGGCGGCAGGCCTGCTGCCGCCCGGGTCCGGACCACCGGGTCCTCACGAACCCACGGTGGCCGCCTCCAGCGTGGTCGCCATGACCGGGCTGGTGAAGGTGTTCGTGGCGTCCCCCGAGGACGGGTGGTAGGAGCCCCACTTCAGGTAGTTGCGGGTGCCGTCCCAGGTGGTGCCCTTGAAGGTGCCCGAGCCGGTGGTGAACGTCTGCTTCACGCCGTCGAACCAGAAGTCGATGGTGCCGTCGGTGCGGCCGAGACGGATCTTCAGCGCGTAGGAGTGCCACTGGTCGTTGGTGGTCGGCGCGGTCCACAGCTGGTGCGCGACGTGCTTGGTGTCCCACTCCTGGAGGCGGATCCGTCCGGTCGTCGCGTCGATCTCGATCGGGTGGTTCGCGGTGCCGGTGCTCGGCGAGCACTTCAGCTGGAAGACGTACCGGCTGTTCGCGTCCTTGATGTCCACCTTGGACGACCAGCCGAGGTAGAAGGTGTCCCCCTCCTTCAGGTCGGGGCCGAGCGTCTCGCAGCGCTCCTCGCCCGCGGCCTGGAAGGCCCGCCACACACTGCCCTTCGCCGCGTCCTTGACGACGCCGAAGTTGCCCGCCGCGCACTGGACTCCGGTGAACGAGGACGGGCCCTTGGCGGTGCTCGGGGTCCAGAGGACCTTGCCCGCCGCGGCGGCCGGGCTGCTGGCGGCGGCCGAGCCGCAGGAGAGCGCGAGCACGGTGAGGGCCGCGGCGCCGACGGCGGTCTTGCGGTGCTGGGACAGAAGGGACATGCCTCTCCCGGGTGGATGAGTGGCGGAGAACGGAGGCCGTCCGGCCGTGGGGGCGGCCCGGACGCATGGAGCGATCCGACCATCTGACCACCTGACGGAGCGTTGTCCAAGCGGTCCGGCCGGTCGTGGCCCTTTCGGGCAGGTCCGCCGCCTGCCGGGGCCACTGCGGCGCGCCCGTCCGCGCGGGCGCGCCGCAGTGGCCGGCCCGCTACCGGGTGTGCGGCAGAGCCCCGCCCCCATCCCCGGCGCCCGCGTCGTAGGACGAGGTGCCCTCGTCCAGCAGCGGCTCCTGGGTCTTCAGGTGTGCGGGGGCCAGCGCCCGCAGCACGTGGTAGCCGGTGATGACGACCAGGGTGCCCAGCGCGATGCCGCTCAGGCTGAAGGTGTCGGTGAACTTCATGGTGACGTTGCCGATGCCGATGATGATGCCCGCGGCGGCCGGCACCAGGTTCAGCGGATTGCGCAGGTCCACCCCCGCGTTGGTCCAGATCTGCGCGCCGAGCAGCCCGATCATGCCGTACAGGATGACGGTGATGCCGCCGAGCACCCCACCGGGGATCGCGGCCACCACGGCGCCGAACTTCGGGCAGATGCCGAACAGCAGCGCGAAGCCGGCCGCGGCCCAGTAGGCGGCGGTGGAGTAGACGCGGGTGGCGGCCATGACGCCGATGTTCTCCGAGTACGTGGTGTTCGGCGGGCCGCCGAGCACGGTGGAGAGCATCGAGCCGACGCCGTCCGCGGAGATCGCGGTACCCAGCTTGTCGTCCAGGTTCCGGCCGGTCATCTCGCCCACCGCCTTGACGTGCCCCGCGTTCTCCGCGACCAGCGCGATCACCACGGGCAGCGCCACCAGGATCGCCGACCACTGGAAGGTCGGGCCGTGGAAGTCGGGCAGGCCGACCCAGTCCGCCCGGCCGACGCCAGAGAGGTCCAGGCGCCAGTGGTCCGTCAGGTGCCCGCTCGCGTCCGCCGAGTGGATCCGCCCGAAGACCCGGTCGAACAGCCAGGAGATCCCGTACCCGAAGACCAGCCCGAGGAAGATCGCCACGCGCGACCAGAACCCGCGCAGGCAGACCACGGCCAGCCCGGTGAACAGCATCACCAGCAGCGCCGTCCACTGGTCCTGGGGCCAGTACGTCGAGGCGGTGACGGGCGCGAGGTTGAAGCCGATCAGCATGACGACGGCGCCGGTGACGATCGGCGGCATCGCGGCGTGGATGATCCGCGCCCCGAACCGCTGGACGGCGAGGCCCACCAGGAACAGCGCCCCGCCCACCACGAACACCGCGCCGGTGACCGTCGCGCTGGTACCGCCCTGCGCCCTGATCACCGCGGCCACGCCGACGAAGGACAGCGAGCAGCCGAGGTAGCTGGGCACCCGACCGCGGGTCGCCAGCAGGAAGATGACGGTCGAGACGCCCGACATCATGATCGCCAGATTGGGGTCGAGCCCCATCAGCACGGGGGCCACGAAGCTCGCACCGAACATGGCCACCACGTGCTGGGCGCCGAGCCCCGCCGTCCGGGGCCAGGAGAGCCGTTCGTCCGGAGCGACGACCGCTCCCGGTGCGGGCGTACGCCCGTCACCGTGCAGCTTCCAGCGCACGCCGAGATCCATGTGGGGGGTTCGCTTTCTCTGTACTTCCGGGGGATTGTCGCCACCATTGTCCCGGCCACCGCCCGCCCCGGCCGTCACCGCCCCTCCCCCGACCTGCGTCCCCGGCCCCGCGGCCGGCCCCCGGCGGCGTCACCGGGCGGTCAGCGCAGCACCGAGCGCGCGATCCGGAACCCTACGTCGTCGACCCGGAAGGTCGGGTGGCTGCGGCGTCGCACGGAGGCCCGGCAGCTCCAGTGCTCGTCGAACCAGCCGCCGCCGCGCAGCACCCGGTAGGTGCCGTAGACCTCGGCGTCGTAGACGTCCCAGCACCACTCCCAGACGTTGCCGAGCATGTCGTGGAAGCCCCACGGATTGGGCCGCCTGCCGCCCACCTCCCGGATCCGCTCGTCCGAGTTCCCCCGGTACCAGGCGACTTCGTCGAGCGGGCCGTACCGCGGCCCGGTGGTGCCGGCGCGGCAGGCGTATTCCCACTCGGCCTCGGTCGGCAGCCGGTACCCGTTTGCGGCGGCGTCCCACTCGACGTCCTCGCCGTCGGCCCGGAAGCCGTCGGCCCGCAACCGGTAGACCGGGGCGTACCCGTCGCGCCGCGACAGCGCGTTGCAGAACCGGACGGCGTCCCCCCAGGAGACGCTCTCGACGGGTAACCCGGCCCCCTGGGCGGCGCTCGGACGCAGCCCGGTGACCTCGGTGTAGAGCGCCTGGGTGACCGGGTGGGGCGTGAGCAGGTAGGGCGCGAGCCCGACCTCCCAGCTACGCCGTGTCCGCCGGTCCGACAGGACGGCCCGGCCCGGGGGGACGGCGATCATCTCGGGCTCTGTACGGGTTCCCATGGGCCGAGGACGCTACCGCAGCCGCCCGGACCGGGCACGACCGGATCGCCTCCCGGTCGGTGGCAGCGGCGTGGCGGCCCTATCCGGAGGTGATCCGGCGGCCGTTGGTCTCGTCCGGGCGGACGCGCACCCACAGGTCGCGGCCGCCGCCGGCCCAGGGGGTGCTCCCCGGCAGCTCCTTGAGCCGGGCGATCTCGTCGGGGTCCTCGACGTACTGGGCCCGGCCGAGGATCAGCACGCTCCAGCCCCGGCTGAGGCTCTCGTCGATGTGGTCCACCTGGAACGAGACGGGCGAGCCGTCGGCCGGGGCCGAAGTGCCGTGCGCCGACGTGTGGTAGACGATCGTGCGGGCGTCCACGGTGTAGTTGACCGGGAAGACCGCCGGCGCCGGCCGGGTGGGCAGGCCGATCCGGCCGATGCC
>NZ_JBEXYC010000038.1:52346-59550 GCF_040630835.1 Kitasatospora sp. NPDC005751 | reverse complement strand
GATGGTGGAGTCGATCCACGAGGACACCGTCGACTTCGGCCCGAACTACGACGGCAGCGAGCAGGAGCCGCTGGCGCTGCCGGCCGCGTTCCCGACTTCCCACTCCGCACCGCGACCCGCGCGCCCGGCCTCACTCCAACGGCTGCTCGGTCCAGATCACCTTGCCGCCGGCCGTGTAGCGGGTGCCCCAGCGGTCCGCGAACTGCGCGACCAGGAAGAGCCCGCGCCCGCCCTCGTCCGTGGTGGCCGCGTACTTCAGGTGCGGCGACGTACTGCTGGCGTCGGACACCTCGCAGATCAGCGCCCGGTCGCGGAGCAGCCGGACCCGGATCGGCCCGCGCCCGTACCGGATCGCGTTGGTCACCAGCTCGCTCAGGATCAGCTCGGTGACGAACGCCGCCTCGTCCAGCCCCCACTGCGCCAGCCGCTCCGCCACCGCCGCCCGCACCTCGCCGACCGCGGCCGGGTCGGACGGCACCTCCCACTCCGCCACCTGGTCGGACGCCAGCGCCCGGGTCTGCGCCACCAGCAGCGCGATGTCGTCCTGCGGCCGGGCCGGCAGCATCGCGCCCAGCACGTCCGCGCAGGTCTGCTCGGGAGTGCGCGGCGGCCCGGTGAGCGCGGCCCGCAGCATCTCCAGCCCCTCGTCGATGTCCCGGTCGCGGTCCTCCACCAGTCCGTCGGTGTAGAGCACCAGCCGGCTGCCCTCGGCCACCTCCAGCTCGGCGGTCGTGAACGGCAGCGCCCCCAGCCCCAGCGGCGGCCCGGTCGGCAGCTCCGGGAACTCCACCCGGCCGTCCGGACCGACCAGCGCCGGCGGCGGGTGCCCCGCGCTGGCCAGCGTGCAGCGCCGCGTCACCGGGTCGTAGATCGCGTACAGGCAGGTCGCGCCGGTGACCGCCGCCGCCCCGCCGGTCGCCGACTCCTCCTGGTCGATCCGGTTCACCAGCTCGTCCAGGTGCCCGAGCAACTCGTCCGGCGGCAGGTCCAGCGTCGAGAAGTTGTGGATCGCCGTCCGCAGCCGGCCCATCGTCGCCGCCGCGTGCAGGCCGTGCCCCACCACGTCCCCGACCACCAGCGCGACCCGCGCGCCCGGCAGCGGGATCAGGTCGAACCAGTCGCCGCCCACCCCCGCCTGCGCCGGCAGGTACCGGTGCGCCACGTCCAGCGCGTTCTGCGCGGGCAGGTTGCGCGGCAGCAGGCTGTGCTGCAGCGTCACCGCCATCGCGTGCTCGCGGGTGTACCGGCGCGCGTTGTCGATGCAGACCGCGGCGTGCGAGACCAGCTCCTCGGCCAGCGCCAGGTCCTCCTCGTCGAACGGCTCCGGCCGGTCCGCCCGCCAGAACCGCGCCACCCCCAGCAGCACCCCGCGCGCCCGCAGCGGCACCCGCACCAGCGAGTGCACCCCGTACTCCAGCGCCTGCGCCGAGCGCTCCGGGTCCTGCCCCCGCCATGCCTCCGCCTCCGCCAGCCGCGGCTCCAGCCCGGCCTCCCCGGTGTCCAGCGCGCCCGCCAGCGGCGTCGACGGCACGACCGCCAGCACCGTGCCCACCGGATAGAACGGCGAGCCCTCCCGGACGCCCTTGAACGCCGCCCGCCGCATCTGTCCGAGCGGCTGGCCCTGCGGCGGCTCGTCGCCCTCCAGCACCTCCTCGGCCAGATCGACGCTGACGAAGTCCGCGAACCTCGGCACCGCCACCTGGGCCAGCTCCTCGGCCGTCCGCGTCACGTCGAGCGAGCTGCCCACCGACACCCCGGCGTCGTACAGCAGCCGCAGCCGCCGCTGGGCCACCTCGGCCCGCCCGGACAGCGCCAGCAGCTCGGTGGAGTCCCGCAGGGTGGCGACGCAGCCCGGCGGACCGCCGTCCCGGTCGGTCAGCCGGACGTTCACGGCCAGCAGCCGCTCACCGGCCAGCACCACCTCGTCGGTGACCGGCCGGTTGGCCGTCAGCAGCTCCTCGGGCGCGCGGTCCAGGCCCAGCTCCGTCACCAGCCGCCCCTCGGCGTCGGCGGGCAGGGCCAGCAGCCGGCGCGCCTCGTCGTTGCAGAGCAGCAGCCGCCCGTCGCCGGCCACGATCAGCACACCCTCGCGCACCGCGTGCAGCACCGCCGCGTGGTGCTCGTACATCCGCGTCATCTCGGACGGGCCCAGCCCGTGGGTCTGCCGCCGCAGCCGCCGGCTGACCAGCGCCGTCCCGCAGGTGGCCAGCCCCATGGCGACCGCCGCGGCGCCCAGCACCACGGGCAGCTGCCGCTCGCTCGCGCTGCTGATGTTGGCGATGGTGACCCCCGCCGAGACCATGCCGACCACGGAGTCGTCGGGTGCCCGGACCGGCACGACCGCCTGGACCAGAGGTCCGATCGTGCCGTTGACCTGCTCGGTCACCACCTGCCCGTGCAGCGCGGGCTCGTAGTCGCCGACGAACTTCTGACCGATCCGGGCCGGATTGGGGTGCGTGTAGCGGATGCCGTCGGTGTCGAGGACGACGATGAAGTCCACTCCCGCGTTGAGCGCCGCGGCCTGGGCCTTCGGCTGCAGGACCGCGGTGGGGTCGGGGGAGTGCAGCGCCTCGACGATGCCCGGTGAGTTGGCGAAGGTCTGGGCGACCGCCACCGACCGGTTGGTCGCCTCGTGCCGGGCGTCGTTGCGGGACTGCACCACCAGCGCCACCACTGCGGCGGCGACCAGCAGCAGCACCACGAGTACCTGCAGCGCGAAGACCTGCCCGGCCACCGACCGGCGCTGTACCGGTCTCGGCCGAGCGTCCTTCGGCTGCTGTTGCCGACCGTGTGGGCGCCCACCGGAGGAGCCGGCGGTACCAGCGGCACGGGAAGACGTAGCGGAGCCGAAAGTGCCAGAGGCCGACGGAGCCCATGATCGGCCCGGAAAACGGGCCATACGTCATATTTGCACTCCACACACCTACAGGCCAAGGTCAAGCACATCCCGCCCTGGGCCGTTTGGCCTTCTCCACCCCGGCTTGGCAAGATCGCAGGGTGTCCGAACCCAGCACCATCACCGACCCCGCCGACCCGCGCCTGAGCGACTACACCGGCCTGACCGACGTCGAACTGCGGCGCCGCCGCGAACCCGCCGAGGGCCTGTTCATCGCCGAGGGCGAGAAAGTCATCCGCCGCGCGATGGCCGCCGGGTACCGGATGCGGTCGATGCTGCTGACGGCCAAGTGGCTGGACGTGATGGCGGACGTGATCGCCGACACCGACGCCCCCGTCCACGTGGTCGAACCGGGGCTGGCCGAGGCGGTCACCGGCTACCACGTCCACCGCGGCGCGCTCGCCTCGATGGAGCGCCGCCCGCTCCCGGACGCCGCCGAGCTGCTGGCCGGCGCCCGCCGGGTGGCCGTGCTGGAGGGCCTGGTCGACCACACCAACCTGGGCGCGATCTTCCGCAGCGCGGCCGCGCTCGGCATGGACGCCGTGCTGCTCTCGCCCGACTGCGCGGATCCGCTGTACCGGCGCGCGGTCAAGGTCTCCATGGGCGCCGTCTTCGCTGTCCCGTACGCACGCCTGGAGCCCTGGCCGGCCGCGCTGGACACCGTGCGCGCCGCCGGTTTCGAGCTGCTCGCCCTGACCCCCGCCGAGGGCTCCGTCGACCTGGCCGCCCTGGCCCCGCACCGGCTGCCCAAGGCGGCCCTGATGCTCGGCGCGGAGGGCGACGGCCTCACCCGCCGGGCGCTGGCCGCCGCGGACCGCGCCGTCCGCATCCCGATGGCCCACGGCATCGACTCCCTCAACGTGGGCGCCGCCGCAGCCGTGGCCTTCTACGCCGTCACCGCCCCGGCCTGACCCATCGCCCCCCGCTCCCGCACCCAGCCGAGGGACCCCGCAGGGCGACGGCCTCACCTGCCGGCTTCCTCGCCGAGGCCCGCACCTCCGGCCGCTCGGCCTGATCCGCACCCCGCACCCCCGCCGCGCCCTCATCAGGGCGGGGCACCGCCTTCGCTCCCCGATGGCCCACGCCATTCACACCCTGAGCCGCGGATCAGGAAGTCGGCCCGGCCGACTTCCTGCGCTCGGGGGTGGCCGAGGGTCGCCCCACCGGAGCTGTCGGTGAGCGCCTCAGCCAGCCGGGAGAGTGCGAAGTCGGCCCGGCCGACTTCCGGTGCGTCGGCTGCCCCGCCGGTCAGCCCGTGGGGGCCGTCGGCGGGGCCGGGGCGGCGGCGGGTGGCGGGGTGACGATCGTGGTGGGGGCGCCGGGCCAGGACTCCTCGATGGTGCCGTCCGACCGCACCGAGTAGCGGGTGGAGGCCACCGCGCCGGTTTGGTTGGCCCGCTCCTCGCGGACCAGCGCGCCGTTGTCGAGCCGCCAGGCGGCGGTCGCCTGCGGATCGGCGGCGGACGAGCGGGACGCCAGCGCGACCGGCGCGTCCCCGTTGAAGGCGAACAGCTGGACGAGGTCGGCCGGCACCGAGCCCTCCGCGCGGCGCAGCACCACCAGGGCCGCGGCCGCGCCTTTGTAGCGGGCCGGGAGGACGGCGCTGAGCGCGACCTGGGGCCCCGCCCCAGCCACCGAGCGGCCGTCCCGCAGCGCGATCGCCGGGCCGCCCGCCGGGTCGGGGTAGCTGCGGTTGGGCCAGTCCACCGCCGGCCCGGCGCCCTGCGGCGGCGTCAGCGCGCCGTCACCCGCCACGCTGCCGTGGGCCGCCGCCGCCAGCGGTGTCGCGGACTGCGCCGCGCCGTCCGCCGAGAGCCCGGACCCCTGCGTGGCGGCGCCCGACTGCCAGGCGGGCCCGTTGGGTCCGGCGCTGACCGTGGCCCCGGCGCCGCGGACCGGACCGAGGCTCTGGTTGTCCCGGTTCTCGCACCCCTGCGCCGCCGCGATCGCCAGTGCCACACCGATCGTCACGGTGACGAAGACCACCAGCCGCTGCCGCAGCAACCGCCGGCGGGCGGTGGCCGGGCGGCCGCCGGGGACGGGCGTGTGCTGCCGGTCGCGGGCCTGCCCGCGCGGCCGGTCCGGGCGCTGGTCCCGCTCGCGGGGGCCCGCCGCGGCGCCGGGCGTGCCGGTGCGCCCCGGCGGCGGGGTCTGCTGGCGTTCGCGCAGCGGCCGGGTGGTGTGGGCCTCGGGGCGCGGCATCGGCGCGGTGGCGGCCTGCCCCGGCCGGCCTTGCGGCCGGCGCTGGGCGACGCCGGGGTGGGCACCCGGGTGGGCGCCGTGCTGTGCGACGGGCTGCTGGCCGCCCGGCCGGCTCGCCGCCCCGGCGCGGGCACGCGGGGCGCCCGCCGGGTCGGGTCCGCGCCCCGGCGCGGGGACGCCGCGTGCGGGGGCGCCCGCCGAGCCCGGTCCGGCGGCCGAGCCGGGCCCGGGAGCGCTCGGCCGGGCACCCGCCCCGGCGCGGCCGACGGGCCCGCGGCCGGGCCGCTCCGGCGCCGGGCCGTCGCCCGTGCCGCGCGCCGCGAGTTCGCTCAGCCTCTCGTGCAGGGCGGCCGCCCCGGGCCGCTCGGCGGGCTCCTTCGCCAGGCAGGCCCGGATCAGCGGGGCCAGCTGCGGAGGGACGTCCGTCAGGTCGGGCTCCTCGTGGACGACCCGGTACAGCATCACTTCGGAGGAGGCGCCCGAGCCGAACGGGGTGTCCCCGGTGAGCGCGTACGCGAGCGTCGCCCCGAACGCGAAGACGTCCGTCGCGGGTGTCACGGCGGCGCCGCGGACCTGCTCGGGGGCGAGGAAGCCGGGGGAGCCCACCGCCGTGCCGACGTGCGTGAGCGTGCTGGCGCCGCGGGACCAGGCGATCCCGAAGTCGATGATCCGCGGCCCGCGGGGCGAGAGCAGGATGTTGGACGGCTTGAGGTCCCGGTGGACGACCCCGGCCTCGTGCACCTTGACCAGGCCGTCGGCCAGGGCGGCGCCGATCCTGGCGGCCTCCGGCCAGCTCAGCGGTCCGCCGTCGCCGACCCGCTTGTAGAGCGAGGGCCCGGGGACGTACGCGGTGGCCAGCCAGGGCCGGTCGGTCTCGATGTCGGAGCCGACCACCCGCGCCGTGCAGCCGCCCCGGATCCTGGACGCGGCGGCGATCTCCCGGGCGAAGCGGGTGCGGAACTCCAGGTCCTCGGCCAGCTCGGCGCGGATCAGCTTGAGCGCGACCCGCTGCCCGCGCCGGTCCGAGCCGAGGTAGACGACGCCCATGCCGCCGGCTCCGAGGCGCCGGTGCAGCCGGTACGGCCCGACGATGCGGGGGTCCTCACGCCTCAGCCGCATCATCGCCATCATCGTTCCCCGTCAGCCTGTGGATGAGGCCCCGTCGGTTGGGGCATCGTCAGTTCCTGTCGGGCACAGCTTACGGACTGCCTGCTGCGGTGTGCTGATACGCAACACCTGAACCCTCCGTGCGATTGTCCGATCTTGCACTGACAGTCGCGCGCGGGGTGGCGGGAGCGCTTCTCGGGGTCGGCTCTCAGGGTTCCCCCGGGGGTCCGGTGGAGGGACTCTCCCCCTTCGGTAGTACTCCTCAAGTCGGAGCGTCATCCTCGGGGATGCCCGGAGAACAGTACGACGGCATGACGTCCGACCACCCCCTCGGGCCATAGCGTTGTCCTCAGCGGTGGACGGGGAGCTCGTCCCCCGAGGTAAGCCGTCCACCGCGTCCACTTAGACCCGTCGGTCGGCACGAGCAGCGCACGACCAGAGCGGCGCAGGAATCAGGAGTGAGGGCATGGCATCGCAGCTCACGGGGTCGCCCCGCCGCCGTCGGCCGGCCTTCACCCAGCGCCAGGCCGCGGAGCCGACCAGGCACCCGGCGGTGGCGCTGGCGATCGCCCTGCCCTGCGCCGTGCTGCTGGTCATCCTCTTCGGGGGCTGGGAGCAGATGGCGAACCAGGCGCAGGCCGTCGCCGAACTGATCACCCACTGACCGATCGACCCGTGATCCCGGCCGGCGCACCAGCCCGGCCGGCCACTGAACGGGCACTGATCCCCTGGGGACGGGGAGCCAGTGCCGCCGGGGAAGGCCGCGCACCGCGTTGACCCGCGGACGGGCGGGAGTGGTGCGCAGAGCACCCCGGCAGGCGGAGATGCCGTGTACGGACGTCGGTGAGGGCGTCCGTACACGGCTCTTCTTCGTTTCCCGGGCCCCAAGGCCCGCTGCGGAACGGCAGTCACGCCGGCCGCGACAGCGGTCACGGAAACGCAGAAGGCCGGGGCCGTGATCCTTGGATCACGGCCCCGGCCGGTTACTGTGCGCGATAC
>NZ_JBEXYC010000038.1:0-52249 GCF_040630835.1 Kitasatospora sp. NPDC005751 | reverse complement strand
TACTGGGATTGAACCAGTGACCCCTACCGTGTCAAGGTAGTGCTCTCCCGCTGAGCTAATCGCGCCTGGTGTGGCGGTCCTGCAGCAGACCCCGAAGGGCCCGACGTGCGCGATACTGGGATTGAACCAGTGACCCCTACCGTGTCAAGGTAGTGCTCTCCCGCTGAGCTAATCGCGCCTGGTGTGGCGGTCCTGCAGCAGACCCCGAAGGATCCGACGTGCGCGATACTGGGATTGAACCAGTGACCCCTACCGTGTCAAGGTAGTGCTCTCCCGCTGAGCTAATCGCGCGGGGAGGTCGCCCGGTCTAACCGGTCGTACCTCTTGGAGGTGGAGACGGGATTTGAACCCGTGTAGACGGCTTTGCAGGCCGTTGCCTCGCCTCTCGGCCACTCCACCAGGCAACACTCGAAGAACGATCTTACACTGTTCTCCATCGAGCGGACGACGAGATTCGAACTCGCGACCCTCACCTTGGCAAGGTGATGCTCTACCAACTGAGCCACGTCCGCCTGTCTCCCGGGGGCCTCACCGCTTTTGTGCGGCTGCGCTCCCTGGCGACGTGTTGAACTCTAGCGGATTCCCGGGCCAGCTAAAAATCCGTTCCCGCAGCGTGCCGCGGGGGTGCCCCCGGGGTGCCGCCCCGTCAGCCGTTCCGGGCGGCCACCGCCCCCACCTGCGGCGCACCCGACGGTCAGCCGCCGGCCACCCGGCGCACACCCGCGCGACGCCCGCACCTGCTCACGCCCCCTACGGCGGCCCGACCCCCGCCCGCGCCCCCGACCTACACTTCAGGCACCGCCGCCCCACCAGCCCGCGCAGGAGAACCGTGTCCGGCCAGCCCGTCCCCCACAGCCCGCTCGCCCGCTTCGGCGGCCGCCTCGCCACCGGGCTGCGCGACGTCACCTCGGACCCGGCCGCCCTCGACTCCGCCGGCTTCTGGGCCGTCGTCCACGACTTCGAGGGCCGCCTCACCTGCGCCCGCTTCGACGACGTCCGCCCCGCCCCCGCGCCCCCGTCCGGCGCGGGTTGGCTCGGCCCGGCCGCCGACAGCTGGCACAGCTCCCTGGACCGCGCCGCCTACGAGGCCGGCGTCCGCCGCATCCGCGACCACATCGCGGCCGGCGAGGTCTACCAGGCCAACCTCTGCCGCGTCCTCTCCGCGCCGCTGCCGGACCGGGACCGCACCGACATCGACGCCCTCACCGGTCTGCTCGCACGCGGGAACCCCGCCCCCTACGCGGGCACCGTCCGGTTGCCCGGACACGGCGTCGAGATCGCGACCGCCTCGCCCGAGCTCTACCTGCGCCGCGACGGCCGCACCGTCTCCTCCGGACCGATCAAGGGCACCGGCCGCACCGAGGCCGACCTGCTGGAGAAGGACCACGCCGAGAACGTGATGATCGTCGACCTGGTCCGCAACGACCTCGGCCGGGTGTGCGAGACCGGCACCGTCACCGTCCCCGACCTCTGCGTCGTCGAGAAGCACCCCGGCCTCGTCCACCTGGTCTCCACCGTCCAGGGCACCCTGCGCCCGGAGGCCGGCTGGCCCGAACTCCTCGGCGCGACCTTCCCGCCCGGCTCCGTCACCGGCGCCCCCAAGTCCAGCGCCCTGCGGATCATCGACGCCCTGGAGACCGCCCCGCGCGGCCCCTACTGCGGAGCCGTCGGCTGGGTCGACGCCGACCGCGGCGAGAGCGAACTCGCCGTCGGCATCCGCACGTTCTGGATCGACCGGACCGACCCCGGCGCACCCGTGCTGCGCTTCGGCACCGGCGCGGGCATCACCTGGGGCTCCGACCCGGCGCGCGAGTGGGCGGAAACCGAACTGAAGGCCGCCCGCCTGGTCGCGATAGCGTCGGGCACCGCAACCGACTGAAGCGGGACGCACGCCCCCGGGCCACCACCGACCCAGGCTCACCGCACCGCGCAACCGCCTTGAGGAGCAGCCCTCGATGCAGCACCCCACCACGAGCTGGGTCAACGGGTCACTCGTCGACTCCGCCGACGCCGCCCTGTCCGTCCTCGACCACGGCCTCACCACCGGCGACGGCGTCTTCGAAACGATGAAGGCCGTCGACGGCCGGGCCTTCGCCGTCACCCGCCACCTCGACCGGCTCACCCGCTCCGCCCGCGGCCTCGGCCTGCCCGACCCCGACCACGACCTGGTCCGCGAAGCCTGCGCCCAGGTGCTGGCCGCCAACCCGATGCCCCTGGGCCGCCTGCGCCTCACCTACACCGGCGGCATCGCCCCGCTCGGCTCGGAGCGCGGCCAGGACGCCCCCACCCTGGTGGTCTCCCTCGGCACCGCCGCCCGCCGCCCCGACACCACCGCCGCCGCCACCGTCCCGTGGCGCCGCAACGAGCACAGCGCCGTCGCCGGCCTCAAGACCACCTCCTACGCCGAGAACGTCGTCGCGCTCGCCGCCGCCCATCGCGTCCAGGCCTCCGAAGCCCTGTTCGCCAACACCGCCGGGCAGCTCTGCGAGGGCACCGGCTCCAACGTCTTCGTCGTCCTCGGTGGCCGCCTGCTCACCCCCACCCTCGCCTCCGGCTGCCTGGCCGGCATCACCCGGCAGCTCGTCGTCGACTGGTGCGGCGCCGAGGAGACGGACCTGCCGCTGGACGTGCTCCGGGAGGCCGACGAGATCTTCCTGACCTCCACCCTGCGCGACGTCCAGGCCGTCACCCGGATCGACGACCGTGAACTCGCCGGACCGGGCCCCGTCACCACCAAGGCCCTGGCCGTCTTCACCGAGCGCAGCGGCGACGACCTCGACCCCTGAGTCCCACCACACCGGCCCCGGACTCCTCGCGGCCCCCGGCGGATAGAACACCCGGGCGGCGGGGAAGGGACCACGACATGACCACCACGCTGCGCCCCGAGGGGCCGGAGTCACCCGCCGCCGGCGGCCGCACCAGACGCTGGCAGATCTGCGCCAACGGCCGCCCGGTCGGCGCGCTGCGCACCACCGCCATTCGCCGCGGCAATCAACTCTGGGGTGAGATATCGGAGTTGGAGGTGCACGAGGGGCGCGGCCGGGGGCGCGGCACCTTCGGTGCGCTCGCGGCCGAGGAGGTGCTCCGCGGCTGGGGCTGCACCCGGGTCGACGCCGACGTCCCCGAGGCGGCGCCGGCCGCCCGCGGCCTCGCCGTCGCCCTCGGCTACGCCGAGCGGATGCGGAACATGGCCAAGCGGCTCGCCGCCCCGCCCGCGCTCCCGGCCGGCGTCGCCGCGCGCCGGATCGACGCCGAGGCCTTCCCCGGGTGGCTGGCCGACGCCAAGGAGGGCTACCTGTCCGACCTGGTCTCCTCCGGCCTCGGCGCCGAGCAGGCCCGCGCCAAGTCGGACGCCGACCACCAGTCCCTGCTGCCGCAGGGCGCCGACAGCCCCGGCGTGGCCCTGCGCCGGCTCTACGGGGACGCGCCGGACCCGCTGGGCTCGCTCTGGCTTGCCCTGCGGGTCCGGGACCTGCCCGACGGCGCCCCGCTCGCCTGGGTGATGGTCGTCGAGGTGGCCGAGGCCCACCGGGGCGCCGGCCACGGCCGCTCGCTGATGCTGCTCGCCGAACGCGAGTGCCTGGCCGCCGGTGTGAGGGACCTCGGGCTCAACGTGTTCACCGGGAACGCGGTCGCGATCCGGCTCTACGAGTCGCTCGGCTACCGGGTCACCAATCGGGTCTACGGCAAGCCGCTGACCTGACCTGGCGTCAGGACGCCTTCGCCGCCTCGATGACGGCGACGATCCGGTCCCGCAGGCCGTCCTGGTTCTGCCCGCCGTCCAGCCGCTTCCCGCCGATCACATACGTCGGGGTGCCCCGCACCCCGATCGCCTTCCCCTCGGCCTGGTCGGCGTCCACGATCAGCGTGTGCCGGCCGTCGACCAGCGCGGTGTCGACCTCCTCGGCATCCACTCCCACGGCACGGGCCACCTCCAGCAGCACCTCCTCGCCGCGAGCCGCCAGGTCGTCGACCCGCTCCAGCAGGGCCTCCACGTACGGCCACCCCAGGCCCTGGGCGAACGCCTCCTCGGCGGCCTGCGCCGCGGCGTACGCGTGCTTGTGCTTCTCCAGCGGGAAGTGGCGCAACTCGACGACGAGCGCGTCACCGTACTGCTCGCGCAGTGCCCGGACGTCGTCCAGGGCGGTGCGGCAGTCCGGGCACTGGAGCTCGCACCAGAACTCGAGACGGGGGAGGGAACCTTCGATCATGCCCCCAGTGTTCCACTAGTGGGCACCGCGCCGTCCCGGCGGTGTGCCCGGGCGCCGGCCGGAAGCGACGGGAGGTCCGACCCGATGACGAGGACAACTGGACGTGACGGAGTGCCGCCGTGCTGACGGCGGCGGTCTCCTTCATTCTCACCGCTGCGGGCGTGGCCGTCGCGGGCCTGCGCGCCTACCGTCGGCGCTACCTCTCCGCGACCCGCTGGTTCGCCGTGGCGCTGCTGCCGGCCGGCCTCTATCTGACCGGCCTCTTCCCGGTGGCGCGCACGATCGGCAGCGAGCTCGCCGACTGGGCGACCGAGCTGGTGTTCGACCCCCGGGTCTGGACGGGCATCGCGCTGCTCGCGGTGTCGGCCGCCCTGCTGGTCACCACCCGCTGGGCGGGCCGGCGCCGCGCGGTGGACACCACCGGCTCCGCGCCGGCCGCCGCCGGGCCCGCCCCGGGACGGGCCGCCGTCACCGGTGCACCGGCCGGCCGGCCCTCCGCCGCCCCGAAGGCCGCCGCTCCCGGGAGCACCGCGCCGAAGGCGGCCAAGCGGGACGACGGCCTCGGCGACTTCGCCGACATCGAGGAGATCCTGCGCCGCCGCGGCATCTGAACGCGGCGGTCACGGCGAGCGGGGGCCGGTGAGCGCTCAGGCGGAGGGCACGGCCTCCGCCGAGCGCTGGCGCGCCCGGTAGGCGGCGACGTGCAGCCGGTTCCCGCAGGTCCGGCTGTCGCAGTAGCGCCGGGACCGGTTACGGGAGAGGTCGACGAAGACGCGGGCGCAGTCCGGCGCCTCGCAGCGGCGCAGCCGCTCGCGCTCGCCCGCCGTGAGGATGAACGCCAGCGCCATGCCCAGCTCGGCCGCCAGGTGGTCGTGCAGCGCGGCGTGCGGGGCGAAGTAGTGGATGTGCCAGCCGTGGTGGTCGTGGTTGGTGAGCCGGGGCGTGGTGCCGGCGGCCGCGACCAGCGCGTTGACCAGCTCGGCGGCCTCCGCCGTGGACTCGGTGCCGAACACCTCCCGCAGCCGGGTGCGCAGCTCCTGCACCTTGCGCAGGTCGTCCTCGGTCAGCGAGTCGATCTCGCTGATCTCCTGGCGGACCACGAAGGCGTCCAGCGCGGCCACGTCGGGCAGCAGCTCGCTGCCGCACACCTCGGGCGCCGTGTTGAGCAGCTCGACGAGGATGCTCAGCGCGCACTCGGTGTCATGGGTGATCAGCACGTGGGGGCTCCTCGCGCGGAGGGGGCCGTCGGCACCCCGCGTCTACGGTCAGTCTCAGACCTTACCGGGCCCCGCAGCGGCGGGCCGCCGCTTCGGTCGAAGGCGTGTACGGATCGCGACGGGGTGTGCGGGCGGTCGTGTCGCGGACCCGCAACGTCCGATCACCCGCCGCCGGGAAACAGCGGCGCCCGGCAGCGAGGCCGGCCACCCGTACGGATGGCCGGCTCCAGTGCCGGGCGCCTGCGGTGCTGGGGCCCGCCCCGGTGGGGGCGGACCGTTTCACCGGCCCCGAGTCCGCGTCGTGCGCGGCTGAGTCGTGCTGCCGTGCCCCCGAGTAGGACGGCAGCGGTGACAGCAGGGGGTTACGGCCCCGCCGACGGCGGGGCGTGACCGCCTCCGGTCGGGGTCAGCTTTCGGCGAGGATGTGGGACAGCTCCCGGTCGAGGTCGAAGTGACGGTGTTCGGTGCCGGGCGGTACGGCGGCGTCCGTGCGCTTGAGAAACGACTCAAGCGCTCGGGCCGGGGCCTCCAGCAGGGCTTCTCCTTCCGGAGAGCTCAGCGCGATGCAGACCACCCCTTGCCCGTGACTGCGCGAGGGCCAGACCCGGACGTCGCCGGTGCCGGTGGGTCGATGCAGCCCCTCCGCAAGGAGATCTCGGGCGAACACCCACTCCACCGTCTCGTCGGCGCCGGTGTGGAACGTGGCGTGCACGGCATAGGGGTCGGCGGTGTCGTAGCGCAGGCCCGCGGGGACGGGCAGTGAGGACTCGCTGGACACGATGAGGCGCAGGTGCAGCTCGCAGCTGACCGTGGTGTTCATAAGCGCCATGGCCTTTCGCTCAGTGTGCGCTCGGGGAATCGCACGTCGGCGAACGGACCATCCCACCTCCGCGACCGATGTAAACCCCTCTGTCCCGATTCGGGGCCGAGTCGTACCCCTTACGGCGCATTGCGGAATCGGCACGGAGTGCCCGCGGGGGCATTACCGGGCCACTTCTCGGTTAGTTTCCTGGCATGACTGTGCGAAGCGACAAGGCGCGCGGGAACGCGGGCGGGAACACGAGAACGGGTGATGCGGTCGTGCCGGACGACTCGGGGGTACACACGCCGGACGGGGACGGCGACGGGGACGGGGCGGAGGACGCGGCGGGCGCCGACGGCGGCCGGCCGCTGGGCTCGCGCGCGCCGCACTTCATCCGGCGGTCCAGGCCGCTGCACCTGAGCTGGCAGGTGGCCGTCTTCCTGGTCGGCCTGGCGGTGGTGGTGGCCGGAGTGATCATGCTGCCGCTGCCCGGCCCCGGCTGGGTGGTCATCTTCCTGGGTATGGGCGTCTGGGCCACCGAGTTCGTCTGGGCCCAGCTGGCCCTGCGCTGGACCCGCCGCAAGGTGGCCGAGGCGGCGCAGAAGGCGATGGACCCGAGGGTCCGCCGCCGCAACATCACACTCACCGCGATCGGTCTGGCGGTGATCGCCGGGATCGGCGCCTGGTACCTCTGGAAGTACGGGCTCACCATGCCCTGGAAGATCGACCGGCACTGACCCGGCCGCGGCGACCGGTGGCGGCCCGTTCGGGTGACGGGCCGGGGCGGGGGCCCGGGGCGGGCGTGTTCGGAGCACCCCGGGGGATGCGGTAATGTTTTCCCTGCACCCGGGCGATTAGCTCAGCGGGAGAGCACTTCGTTCACACCGAAGGGGTCACTGGTTCGATCCCAGTATCGCCCACCGGAATGCATTGTGATATGTGAGGCCCAGTCGATTATCGGCTGGGCCTCACATGTATTTCCGTAATCCCGTGAACTGCCGCCGGCGAATCGGACTGAGGCGCAGTCACCTTCCGCGCGGAGCGCGAGTTCTGCCGATGCGCCGGCCGCCCGGGCTGGTGCGAGTTGTACGACACCCCCCGAATGGTGCTACTGTTCTTCTCGTTGCCCGGGCGATTAGCTCAGCGGGAGAGCACTTCGTTCACACCGAAGGGGTCACTGGTTCGATCCCAGTATCGCCCACCGGACAGCACGCAGGCCCCGATCGGATACCGATCGGGGCCTGTTGCGTTCGTGGACCGAGCGACCGAGCGACCGATCCGGCGAGCGCCGGCCGTCGCATCCGGTCCGGCTACGCCGCGACCTCGCAGCTGTGCTCCGCCGACAGCCGCCGTCCGCACCCGCAGCGGGCCGGGCGCAACGGCCAGGAGAAGTCCACCCGCTCCGGCGTCCCCGAGCGGTCGAACCAGTTCTGCAGCCCCCGGGCCTGCGCGGCGTGCCAGACCGCCTGCCGCAGGTGCAGCTCGGCCGCCGACAGCCCGCCCAGTGCCGCCGGGTAGCGCGCGCCGATCGTCCGGACCAGCCCCAGGGCCGCCGTCGCGTCGGCCGCCGCGTCGTGCGCCCCGGTCAGCTCCACCCCGTAGTGCGCGCACAGGTCGGTCAGCGTGCGCCGGCCCTTGCGGTAGCGGTCCACGTGCTTGTCCAGCACCCGGGGATCGAGCACCAGCAGCCCGTCCGGGCCGAGGGCGTCCGCCAGCGCGGTGGCCCGGTGGCGGCGCAACTCCCGGTCCAGCAGCGTCAGATCGTACGGCGCGTTCATCACCACCACGGGGTGCCCCGCGCGGCTCTGCTCGGCGAGGGCGCGGGCGATCTCCGCCACCACCGTCTGCGCCGGGCGGCCGTGCGCGCGCACCCGCTCGTCGCCGATGCCGTGGATCGCCCGGGCGCCGTCGGGTATCGGCACGCCCGGATCGGCCAGCCAGGAAGTGGTCCGCGGTGCCGCGCCCGGGCTGAGTTGGACGACCAGGGCGGCCGAGACGATCCGGTCGGTCTCGACGTCCACGCCGGTGGTCTCGGTGTCGAAGGAGGCGAGCGGACCGGTGTACCAGTGCTGCTGCATGACTGCCCCTCAGGTACTGCGATTCCCGCCCGGGTGATACCCGCTCCTGACGCCCCTTCAACCGTTTGGCCCTGTCCGGGCCGGGCACCCTGCGATCAGACGACCCGTTCGAATCCGGACGGGCCCGCGGGCCGGGGGAGGCTACGGGGCGATGACGCTGACAGAGCCGCAGCCCGACGGGGCGGCGGCCGTCCTGCGGGGCGATCTGGCCGTGACGGCCTGCATGGAGACACTGCAGGTCGGCTACCTGCACGCGGTGGCGGCGGCGGCCGGCTGCTCGCTGTCCCAGCCCTTCCCCGACAACGGCATCGACTGGCAGGTCAGCCACGGCTCGCGCGCCCACGCGGTGGACGACGAGGTCACCGTCAAGATCCAGCTGAAGGCCACCGCACAGATCGCACCCGATCCGCGCGGACCCTTCTTCAGCTTCACCCTGGACAACGACCACCTGCGCAAGCTCGCGCGGGAGCGGGTCGCGGTGCCCCGGATCCTGGTCGTGATGCTGCTGCCGCGCCGGGTCGACCGCTGGCTCTCGGCCGGCCCGGACGCGCTGGAGCTGCGGCACTGCTGTTACTGGGTCAACCTGGCCGGACACCCGGTCACCGGGCAGCGGCGGACCAACGTCCGGGTGCCCACCGCGAAGGTGTTCGACGACCGGGCACTGTGCGACATCATGGCGCGGGTCGGCGCGGGCGGCAGCCCGTGACGGCCCCGCCCCGGCGGGGAGGAGCAGGACCATGACGCTGCCACACGGGCCGCAGGAGGCCTCCCGGGCGCTGCCCGACCCGGCGGCCGTCGACCCGGCGGTGCTCACCACGCTGCTCGCCCGGCACGGCTGGGTCCGGCGCGGCGGCCCCTCGGCCCGGTACGGCCGCTGGACGCCCCCGGGCGACTCCGACCCGGGCACCAGCCTGCTGGTCCCGGCCGGGGAGGGCTTCGACGACGCCGTCGAGCTGCTCGCCGACGCCGTCACCGCACTGTCGCGCTCCCGCAGCCCGTCCGCCCGCTCGATCCTGCTCGCCCTGGCGGTGCCGGGGGACGAGCTGCAGTGGCGGCGCGAACTCCCCGGGCCGGCCGGCACCGTGCCCTGGGACGGCGCCGAGCGGCTCCAGCGGGCGGCCCGGGCGATGCTGGCGGCCGGCGCCAAGGCCGGGCGGACCAGGGCCGCCTACTTCGGCGCCCGGCTGGACACCTGGGCCGGGGACTTCCTGGAGCAGGTCCTGGTGGTCGGCGGCGGTCCGGCGGCGGACGGCGCCGCCGGACTCACCGCGTACACCCCGGCGCCCGAGGGGCGGGCGGTGGTCACCACCCTGGTCCGGGCCCTGGAGGCGCTGCGGGACGCCGTGGACTACCGGCGGGTCAGCGGCGGCCCGGAGGCCTTCGAGAACGCGGTGCAGGCGGGCGTCAGCCGGGAGCTGGTGCAGTCCGTCGAGGACCTGGTGCGCGGCGCCACGGCGGCCCAGCTGTCCGTCGCCTGGTCGGCCGCCGTCGGCCCGCCCGGCGGTTTCGGCGACCGGCGGATCGCCCTGGAGTTCTCGCCCGGGGACCTGCCCGCGCTGGAGGAGGCGGCCGCCCTGCTGGAGCGGATCGAACCGGCGGTCGCCGTCACCGTGGTCGGCCTGGTCGTCCGGCTCAAGCGCGCCGACCCCGCCGGACCGGGCACCGTCCGGCTGAAGGTGCTCGGCGGCGCGGAGGTCAGCGAGGTCCGGGTGCGGCTCGCCGACCCCGCCTACCGGGTGGCCGTCGAGGCCCACCTGGTCGGGGCTCCGGTGCGGGTCAGCGGCCGGTTGGAGCGCCGCGGCGGGTTCCGGCGGCTCACCCACCCGGGAGCGCTGGAGCCGTGCGGTCTGGAGGAGGCCGAGCGGGAGCGGCTGCTGAAGACCCTGGGAGAAGGGGGAGCGGGGGCGTAGGTGCACGGTGGGGGTGGTGCTCTCGGTACCATCGTCACGCGCAGCGCCGTGTTGCGTCCTATGAATCCAGCACGTCAGGAGAGACCGGTGACGGACGTCCGGGTAATCATCAACCGCGAACCCGATCGGGAAGAGCGCGTGGTGACCACGGGCACTACGGCCGCCGAGCTCTTCGCCGACGACCGCTCGATCATCGCCGCGCGCATCGCCGGCCAGCTCAAGGACCTCGCGTACGCCGTGCAGGACGGCGACGAGGTCGAGCCGGTCGAGATCGGCAGCAAGGACGGCCTGGACATCCTGCGCCACTCCACCGCGCACGTCATGGCCCAGGCCGTGCAGCAGCTCTTCCCGGAGGCGAAGCTCGGCATCGGCCCGCCGGTCAAGGACGGCTTCTACTACGACTTCGACGTCGAGAAGCCGTTCCACCCCGATGACCTCAAGGCCATCGAGAAGAAGATGCAGGAGATCATCAAGAAGGGCCAGAAGTTCTCCCGCCGGGTGGTCACCGACGAGGCCGCCGCCGAGGAGCTGGCCGCCGAGCCGTACAAGCTGGAGCTGATCGGCCTCAAGGGCTCCGCCGCCACCGCCGGCGAGGGCGCCGACGTCGAGGTCGGCGCGGGCGAGCTGACCATCTACGACAACCTGGACGCCAAGAGCGGCGACCTCTGCTGGGGCGACCTCTGCCGCGGCCCGCACCTGCCGTCCACCCGGCACATCCCGGCCTTCAAGCTGATGCGCAACGCCGCCGCCTACTGGCGCGGCAGCGAGCGCAACCCCATGCTGCAGCGCATCTACGGCACCGCCTGGCCGACCAAGGACGAGCTGAAGGCGCACCTCGACTTCCTGGTCGAGGCCGAGAAGCGCGACCACCGCAAGCTCGGCAACGAGCTCGACCTCTTCTCCATCCCCGAGGAGATCGGCTCCGGCCTCGCCGTCTTCCACCCCAGGGGCGGCATCATCCGCCGCGCCATGGAGGACTACTCGCGCCGCCGGCACGAGGAGGAGGGCTACGAGTTCGTCTACACCCCGCACGCCACCAAGGGGAAGCTCTTCGAGAAGAGCGGCCACCTGGACTGGTACGCGGACGGTATGTACCCGCCCATGCAGCTCGACGAGGGCGTGGACTACTACCTGAAGCCCATGAACTGCCCGATGCACAACCTGATCTTCGACGCGCGCGGCCGCTCGTACCGTGAACTGCCGCTGCGCCTCTTCGAGTTCGGCACGGTGTACCGGTACGAGAAGTCCGGCGTGGTGCACGGCCTGACCCGCGCCCGCGGCTTCACCCAGGACGACGCGCACATCTACTGCACCCGTGAGCAGATGGCGGAGGAGCTCGACTCCACGCTGACCTTCGTGCTCAACCTGCTGCGGGACTACGGTCTGACCGACTTCTACCTGGAGCTCTCCACCAAGGACCCGGTCAAGTTCGTCGGTTCGGACGAGGCCTGGGAGGAGGCCACCGCCGTGCTCGCGAACGTGGCCGAGAAGCAGGGCCTGCCGCTGGTCCCGGACCCGGGCGGCGCGGCCTTCTACGGCCCGAAGATCTCCGTCCAGGCGAAGGACGCGATCGGCCGGACCTGGCAGATGTCGACCATTCAGCTCGACTTCAACCTGCCCGAGCGCTTCGACCTGGAGTACACGGCGGCGGACGGCTCGCGTCAGCGGCCGGTCATGATCCACCGTGCGCTGTTCGGCTCGATCGAGCGGTTCTTCGCGGTGCTGCTGGAGCACTACGCCGGCGCCATGCCGCCGTGGCTGGCCCCGGTCACCGTGACCGGCATCCCGATCACCGACGAGCACGTGCCGTACCTGCTGGAGGTCGCGGCCGAGCTGAAGAAGCGCGGTATCCGGGTCGAGGTCGACACCTCGGACGACCGGATGCAGAAGAAGATCCGGAACGCCCAGAAGAGCAAGGTGCCGTTCATGCTGATCGCGGGCAACGACGACGTCGAGGCGGGCGCGGTGTCGTTCCGCTACCGCAACGGCGAGCAGAAGAACGGCGTGCCGCTCGCCGAGGCGGTCGCCGAGATCGTCGACGCGGTGGAGCGTCGCGTCCAGGTGTGACCTCCCGCCCCGCGTCAGCGGGGTTCGCGGGGCAGTCTCCACACGGAGTCTGCCCCGCACTGCTTTGCAAGCCACGCCGGGCGAATATGCTGATCAGCATGACGACTGAGCCGGAACTGCAGCGGGGCGTCGGCGAGCCGGACGGCTTCCGCCGCCTGTGGACCCCCCATCGGATGGCCTACATCCAGGGCGAGAACAAGCCCACCGGTCCGGCTCCGGACGACGGTTGTCCGTTCTGCTCGATCCCGTCGCTGAGCGACGAGGAAGGGCTGGTCGTCGCGCGCGGGAACTCCGTGTTCGCGGTGCTCAACCTGTACCCGTACAACGGCGGGCACCTGATGGTGGTCCCGTACCGGCACGTCGCGGACTACACCGAGCTGGACGACGCGGAGACGGCCGAGCTGGCCGTGTTCACCAAGAAGGCGATGGCGGCGCTGCGGGCGGCCTCGGGCGCGCACGGGTTCAACATCGGGATGAACCAGGGCGCGGCGGCGGGCGCCGGGATCGCGGCGCACCTGCACCAGCACGTGGTGCCGCGCTGGGGCGGGGACACCAACTTCATGCCGGTGGTCGGCCACACCAAGGTGCTGCCGCAGCTGCTGGCGGACACCCGCAAGATGCTGGCCGAGGCCTGGCCGCAGGGCTGAACCGCAGGGCTGGACCACAGGGCTGGACCACAGGGGAAAGGGGCCCGCCGGAGAACCGGTGGGCCCCTTTCCCCTGCTCTGCGTCGGGCCGCTCAGCCCGCGTCGTACTGGTCGACCTTGTAGGGCCGGGTGCCCTGCGCCTCGGACTTGATGATCGAGGCGCGGTTCTTGAAGAAGCGCTCGGTGTCGAGGTCGTGCTCCTCCAGGAACTCCAGCACGGCCGCGTGGACGGCGGTGAGCACCGGGGTGGCGGCGTTGAGCGCGTTGTCGGTCATCGACCGGGTGTTCCAGGGCGGTGCGGCCCAGACGTGGCGCAGGCCGAACGGCTCGGGCAGGCCGAGGCCGCCGCCGAGCCAGGCGAGCAGTCCGGGGCTGCGGTGGAGGGGGGCGCGGACGGCCTGCCGGACCACCTCGTCGTTGTCGATCAGCGGGAGCTTGACCGTCCGCTCCTCCCAGAACTTCAGGCTCTTCGGGACGGACTTCTCCTTGTCCTTGGGCTTGTCGGAGAAGACGCCGTTGACCGGGCCGAGCGCGTAGCCGGCCACGCTGACGTTCATGGTGTGCGCGAGCAGGACGACGGTGACGGTGAAGGTGAGCACCAGCTTGCCGTCGTGGGTGACGAACTGGGTTGCGAGGTAGTGCCGGGGGCCGCCGGGGAAGGTCTGCTTGTCCGCTATGGCCTGGACGGCGAAGTCGCGCATCCGGTCGCCGTCCATGTCGGCGTTGCCGGGGCGGCCGATCTCGTCGGCGCCCTCGCCGACCTCGAAGACCACCCACTGCTTGACGGCGACGTTGGGAATGCCGCTGTTGGCGACCTCGCTGATGCCGAGGCCCTTGAGGTGCCCGGCGATCTTGCGGACGAGGTCCCAGGGGTGGAACGCGCGGAAGTCGGCGTGGCCCTCGGCCGGGCGCAGGGCGTCGACCATCTTCCACTCGCCCCAGCGCCGGCCGGCGCCGAGGATCCCCTTGGGACCGGCGTAGTGCTGGATGTTGGTGTCCTGCTCGGCTTCGAGCCGGCCGAGCTTGGCGCGCAGGTCGGCGGCCTTCTTGTCCAGGTCGTCGCGCGGGACGGCCATGGGGACGGTCGCGGCCACGGCGTTGCCCTCGACGAGGTCGCGCCAGCGGTTGCGCAGGTCGACGGCGGTGCCGACGACGATGCGCTTGGCGAGGTACCAGCCGACGACCGGTGCGAGCATCACGATGCGCAGGTAGACGCCCAACAGGCCGCCGGCGGGCGGCTTGAGGGCGAGCAGCACGCCGACGGCGGCCGCCACGAGGAGGACCACCGCGCCGACGACGCCGGCGTTCCTGGGGCTGTCCCGCTTGAGCCAGGCGCGGAGCTGGAAGGCGCCGAGCCAGACCAGGGCGCCGGGCAGGAAGAGCAGACCGGTGACGAGGGTGACGGTGGTGAGCCGGCGGTCCCGGGCGGCGCGCAGGTCCTCGGCGGCCAGGCAGTGCTCGACGATCTGCCGGGTGTCGATGCCGAAGGACGGGACGAGGGGCTTGCGGTCGCCGCCGAGGGTGCGTCCGATCACGGCGCGGCTGAAGGCCTCGCCGAGGTTGGGGCGGAAGAGGGCGAAGCGGCCCTTCTTCTCGGTGGCGTTGGCGACGGTCTCGACGAAGCCGCGGACCTCGCCGTCGCGGTAGGCGGCCGAGGAGAGCGCCTGGGTGACGGCGGTCTGCGGGCCGGTGTCGGTCCGGGGTATCTGCGCACCCGGGGTCATGTCGAGTGTCGTCACGGTGGCTTCCCCTCCTCCCCTTGTCAGCGGCAGGGTACCGCGCCGCGGTACCGGCGCGCGGATGATCGTCTGAAGTGCCGTCACGTTCGGGCCAGTACGCGCTCGTGGGGCATGATGCCCACCTTTGCGCCGGGCGATACCCGTGTGCGGGGGGTGGACGGGCGCAATGGTGCACGATGGGCGCATGGGCCGTACGGAGGGAGCCGTGATGAAGGATCCGGTGCTGGTTTTCGACGGGGACTGCGCGTTCTGCACGACGTGTGCCGGCTGGGCGGAGCGGTACCTGCGCCAGACCCTGGCGTCGGGCGGCTGGGAGGCGGAGCCGTTCCAGTTCGCGGATCTCGCCGGGCTGGACGCGCTGGCCGGCGGGCGCGGCGAGGTGTCCTGGGAGCGGGCCGGGCGCGAGGTGCTCTGGGTGACGCCGGCCGGCCGGGTGTACGGCGGTGCGCAGGCGGTGGCGCGGCTGCTGATGCGGTCGGGCGGGGTCTGGGCGTACCTGGGCGGGGTACTGGCGCTGGCGCCGGTGCGGCCGTTCGCGGACGTGCTGTACCGCTGGGTGGCGAAGAACCGGCACCGGATGCCGGGCGGGACGCCGGCCTGCGCGCTGCCGAGGCGCTGAGGCCGCGGGACCGTCAGGTGGTGTGCTTGGCCGCGAGGGCGGCGGGCATGGGTTCGTGGCGCAGATGGGCGCGGGAGAACTCGGCGGTGCCGTGGGTGAGGGAGCGCAGGTCGACGGGGTAGCGGGCGAGTTCGAGCTCGGGGACCTCGGCGCGGAGCAGGGTGAGGCCCGGGCCGCCGGTCTCGGTGCCGAGGACCCGGCCGCGGCGGGCGGAGAGGTCGCCGAGGACGGCGCCGAGGTAGTCGTCGGGCAGCAGGACGCTGACCGCGGAGACCGGTTCTAGCAGTCGGATGACGGCGTGTTCCGCGGCGTCGCGCAGGGCGAGGGCGGCGGCGTTCTGGAAGGCGGAGTCGGAGGAGTCGACGGAGTGCGCCTTGCCGTCGGTGAGGGTGACCCGGATGTCGACGAGCGGGTACCCGGCGCCGACGCCCTTGGCGAGCTGGGCGCGGACGCCCTTCTCCACCGAGGGGATGAAGTGCTTGGGCACGGCGCCGCCGACGACGTGTTCCCGGAACTCGAAGCCGGCGCCGGCCGGCAGCGGTTCGACCTCCAGCTCGCAGATCGCGTACTGGCCGTGCCCGCCGGACTGCTTGACCAGTCGGCCGTGGCCGGCGGCGGCGGTGCCGAAGGTCTCGCGCAGGGCGACCTTGGGTTCGACGGTGTCGACGTGGACGCCGTGCCGGCCGCGGAGCCGGTCGAGGACGACCTCGGCGTGGGCCTCGCCGGTGCACCAGAGGACCAGCTGGTGGGTGTCGGGGTTCTGTTCCAGGCGCAGCGCCGGGTCTTCGGCGGTGAGCCGGGCGAGGGCCTGGGAGAGCCGGTCGTCGTCGCCCTTGCCGTGCGCCTCGATGGCGATCGGCAGGAGCGGTTCGGGCAGTGGCCAGCCGTCGAGCTTCACGGGGTGGCCGGGTTCGTGGACGGTGTCGCCGGGGCGGGCGGTGCTGACCTTGGCGGCGCAGACGAGGTCTCCGGCGACGGCGTGCGGGACGGGCCGCTGGAGCTTGCCGAACGGGCTGGTGAGGCCGGTGACGCGTTCGTCGCCGGTCTGGTCCTCGGGGTGGTCGGGGCCGGTGAGGTGGATGTGGGTGTCGGGGCGCAGGGTGCCGGCGTAGATCCGCAGCAGGCTGATCCGGCCGACGTAGGCGTCGGCGGTGACGCGGACGACCTGGGCGGCGAGGGGGGCGTCGGGGTCGCAGTCGGGGCCGGGGCGGGTGCGTTCGGTGGGGTCGGGGAACGCGGTGGTGATGAGGTCGAGGAGTTCGGCCGAGCCGAGGCCGCGGTCGGTGGTGGGCAGGGCGGGGTGCAGGGCGCAGGCGAGGACTTCGCGGCGCAGACCGGCTTCGAGGGCGTCGGTGTCGAGCGGTTCGCCGGCGAGGTAGCGCTCCATGAGGGTGTCGTCCTGGCCGGAGATGGCTTCGACGAGGCTCTCGCGGGCGGGGCCGGTGTCGGGCAGCGGTTCGGCCTCGCCGTAGGTGCGGCCGGTGAGCAGGTCGACGGTGCCGGCGGGGTGGCCGTCGTGGTGGACGGGGAGGAAGAGCGGGCGCAGGGTGTCCGGGCCGAGCCCGAAGGCATCGTGGCAGGCCGTGAGGATGTCGTCGAAGTCGCTGCGGGCGATGTCGAACTTGGCGACGGCGATGGCGCGGGGGATGCCTTCGGCGGCGCACTCGCGCCAGAGGGCGCGGGTGGGGGTGGTGACCGGGTCGGTGGCCGAGACGACGAAGACGGCGCCGTCGGCGGCGTGCAGGGCGGCCCGCAGGTCGGCGGTGAAGTCGGGGTGGCCGGGCGGGTCGATCAGGTTGACCTTGACGCCGTTCCATTCGAGGGGGAGCAGCGAGAGCTGGACGGAGCGCTGCTGCTGGTGCTCGATGTCCTCGTGGTCGGAGACGGTGTTGCCGTCGGTGACGCGGCCGGCCCGGCCGAGGGCGCCGGCGGTGAGGGCGAGGGATTCGGCGAGGGTGGTCTTGCCCACGCCGCTGCAGCCGATGAGGACGACGTTGCGCAGCTGTCCGGGGTCGGTGACGCTGGGCGCCTGGCCGGATCGTGCGGTGCTGCGGTCGGGCATCGGGGTCTCCTCCCGTCGCGCCGAGGCTGACGTGAAAAGTCTAGGGGCGGTGTTCGCGGGGGCGCGTGTTCTGGGGGTTCGCGGTGACCGGGTGTGTGCGGCCGTGCGCCAGGGGTCGCGGGAGGGCGGGCGGTGGGGGCGGGCGGGCGGTGCGGTGCGCGGAGGGGTGTCGCGGGCGTGGCTACGATGGGTGCGCCGGGTGGGCTGATCCGTCCGGCCGTCTGCCGCGTACTCCGCCGCAGGCGGGTACCAGGGAGATCGGAGCGGTCCGGAAGGCCATGCTCAACAAATACGCGCGTGCCTTCTTCACACGTGTCCTGACCCCGTTCGCCGCGTTCCTGATCCGGCTGGGTGTGAGCCCGGACGCCGTGACGCTGATCGGTACCGCCGGTTCGGTCGCCGGTGCGCTGGTGTTCTTCCCGCGTGGGGAGTTCTTCTGGGGCACCATCACGATCACGCTGTTCATCTTCTCGGACCTGGTGGACGGGAACATGGCGCGGCAGCTGGGCCGGTCCACCAAGTGGGGTGCCTTCCTGGACTCCACGCTGGACCGGGTCGCGGACGCCGCGATCTTCGGCGGGCTGGCGATGTGGTACGCGGGCGGGGGCGACAACGACCTGCTCTGTGCCGTGGCGATCTTCTGCCTGGCCAGCGGCCTGGTGGTCTCGTACACCAAGGCGCGGGCGGAGAGCCAGGGGCTGCCGTGTGATGTGTCGGGGCTGGTGGAGCGGGCCGAGCGGCTGGTGATCAGTCTGGTCGCGGCCGGCGTCACGGGTCTGCACACCTTCGGGGTGCCCTATGTGGAGTGGCTGTTGCCGGTGGCGCTGTGGCTGGTGGCCGCGGGCAGCCTGGTCACGGTGTTCCAGCGGATGCTGACGGTGCGCCGCGAGGCGTTCGAGGCCGACCGAGCGGCGGCCGGGAGCTGATGGGGGGCGGGCCTTCGGTGAAGGACCGACTGGTGTACTCGGCCTACGCGTCGGGCTGGGCGGTGCTGCGGCACCTGCCGGAGCCGGTGGCGCGGGGCCTGTTCGACCGGATCGCCGACTTCGCCTGGCGCAGGCGCGGCAAGCGGGTGCTCCAGCTGGAGGCGAACCTGCGGCGGGTCCGGCCGGGGCTGGACGAGGCCGGGCTGCGGGAGTTGTCGCGGGCCGGGATGCGGTCGTACATGCGGTACTGGATGGAGTCCTTCCGGTTGCCGGTGTGGAGCCGGCAGCGGGTGGCCCGGGATGTGCAGGTGGCCGGCTTCGAGCAGCTGCGGGAGGCGATGGAGTCCGGCCGCGGCGCGGTCGTCGCCTTGCCGCACATGGGGAACTGGGACCTCGCGGGCGCCTGGGTGGCGCTGGAGGGGTACCCGTTCACCACGGTCGCGGAGCGGCTGAAGCCCGAGAAGCTGTTCGACCGCTTCGTGGCGTTCCGGGAGAGCCTGGGCATGGAGGTGCTCGCGTTGACCGGCGGCGGGGTGAACGTCGTCGGTACGCTGGCCCGCCGGCTGCGGGAGGGGAAGCTGGTCTGCCTGGTCGGCGACCGGGACCTCTCGGAGGCCGGGATCGAGGTGTCCTTCTTCGGGGAGGCGACCAGGATGCCGGCCGGTCCGGCGGCGCTCTGCCAGCGGACCGGGGCGGCGCTGCTGCCGGTCTCGCTCTGGTACGACGGCCCGCTGCTGCGGGCGCGGATCCACCCCGAGATCGTTCCGCCGCCGGAGGGGGACCGCAAGGAGAAGACCCAGGCGATGGTGCAGGCCATGGCTGACGTCTGGGAGCAGGGGATCCGCGAGCACCCCGAGGACTGGCACATGCTGCAGCGGTTCTGGCTGGCGGACCTGCCGGTCCGCGCGGCGGTGGAGGAGCCGGCGCGGCCGGCCGGCGCCGCCCGCCCCGCTCCGGCCGGCGAGCCCGCCGCCGAGGCCTCCGGGCCCTGACCCGCCGCACCCGCCGCACCTACAGGATCACGAGGAACCAGTGAAGATCGGCATCGTCTGCCCGTACGACTGGGACGTTCCCGGCGGGGTGCAGTTCCACATCCGGGACCTGGCCGAGCACCTGATCGGCCTCGGCCACGAGGTGTCGGTGCTGGCGCCCGCGGAGGACGACGAGGCGCTGCCGCCGTACGTGGTCTCGGCGGGGCGGGCGGTGGCGGTGCCGTACAACGGCTCGGTCGCGCGGCTGAGCTTCGGCATCCTCTCGGCGGCCAGGGTCCGGCGCTGGCTGAACGAGGGCCGGTTCGACATCCTGCACGTGCACGAGCCGGCCTCGCCGAGCCTGTCGATGCTGGCCGCCTGGTCGGCGTCGGGGCCGATGGTCGGCACCTTCCACACGTCCAATCCGCGGTCGCGGGCGATGATCGCGGCCTCGCCGATCCTGCAGCCCGGCCTGGAGAAGATGCGGGCGCGGATCGCGGTGAGCGAGTACGCCCGGCGGACCCTGGTGGAGCACCTGGGCGGGGACGCGGTGGTGATCCCCAACGGGGTGGACGTCGGCTTCTTCGCGGAGGCGGAGCCGGACGCGCGCTGGACGGGTGGGGCGGCGTCCGGCGAGCCCGGCACGATCGGTTTCATCGGCCGGATCAACGAGCCGCGCAAGGGCCTGCCGACGCTGCTGGCGGCCCTGCCGCGGATCCTGGCCGAGCGGCCGGGGGTGCGGCTGCTGGTGGCCGGCAAGGGCGACGAGGAGGAGGCGGTCGCCGGCCTGGCGCCGGAGGTCCGCGCACAGGTGGAGTTCCTCGGCATGGTGAGCGACCGGGACAAGGCCCGGCTGCTGCGCAGCGTCGACCTGTACGTGGCGCCGAACACCGGTGGCGAGAGCTTCGGGATCATCCTGGTGGAGGCGATGTCGGCGGGCGCCCCGGTGCTGGCGAGCGACCTGGACGCGTTCAAGCAGGTGCTGGACGGCGGGGACGCGGGGGAGCTGTTCCCGGTGGAGGACGCGGACGCGCTGGCCGCGGCGGCACTGCGGCTGCTGGGGGACCCGGGGCGCCTGGAGGAGCTGCGCAAGGCGGCGTCCCGGCACGTGCGGCGGTTCGACTGGTCGACGGTCGGTGCGGACATCCTGTCGGTGTACGAGACGGTGACGGCCGGCGCGGTGGCGGTGATCGGCGAGGACGAGCGCGGCGGCCGGCGCGGGCGGTTCGGGCTGGCCCGGGACTGACCTCCGGCGTCCGGGGGCCGGTCGGCCGGGAATCGGCGGGGGCCGTCCGGGGTTGGGCTGCCTGAACCACCGATCATCGTGACCCTGGAGGCACCGGATGCCGCAGATCTCCGTCGACTACTCCCCGAGCCTGTCCGGCGCCTTCGACCGGCGTGCGCTGGGCCTGGCGATCAACCGGCTGGTGGTGAAGACCATCGACGCGAGCCCGGAGGCGTGCAAGACGGTCTTCCGCGAGGTGCGGGAGTTCGTGGTGGGCGTCGAGGACGGCGAGGGCGCGGGCGACGCCCAGGTGTACGTCGAGTTCCAGATCTTCCCGGGCCGTACCCCGGAGGCGAAGGCGGCGCTCGGCGACGCCGTGCTGGCGCTGCTGGCGGAGCGGATCGCGCCGGCGCCGGGCACCCGGCTGTTCACCGCGGTGAACGTCGAGGACATCGACCGCGCCAGCTACCGGAGTGCCACCGCCGAGGGCTGACGCCGGGCACCCGGTAGCGTAGCGCCCCGTGACTACCTGGATCTGGGCCGCCGTGGCCGTGGTGCTGTTCGGCATGTACCTGAGTTGGACGGCCGGCCGACTGGACCGGCTGCACGCCCGGATCGACGCCGCCCGGGCGGCGCTGGACGCGCAGCTGGTCCGGCGGGCCTCGGTCGCGATCGAGCTGGCGGCCTCCTCGCTGCTGGACCCGGCGGCCTCGCTGCTGCTGCTGGACGCGGCGCACGCGGCCCGGCAGGCCGACGACGAGCAGCGCGAGGTGGCGGAGAGCCAGTTGAGCATGGCGCTGCGGGCGGTGTTCGCCGAGCCGGAACAGGTCGCGGTGCTGGTGGCCGAGCCGGGCGGCGAGGAGGCGGTCAAGGAGCTGACGGCCGCGGTGCGCCGGGTGCCGATGGCGCGGCGGTTCCACAACGACGCGGTGCGTGCGGCCCGGGCGGTGCGCGAACACCGGCTGGTGCGCTACTTCCGGCTGGCGGGCAAGGCACCGTTCCCGATGGCCTTCGAGATGGACGACGCCCCGCCGTCGGCGCTGACCCCGGAGGGTGCTCCGGCCTGAGGAGCGGGCGTCTCACAGGCCGGACCGGGTGCGCCCGGATCCGGCCTGTTTGTCGTATCCCGTCGGCCAGCCTGGACTTGATGGCGCATGGAAAGACCATTTCTTCCGCCTACCATAGGGCGATAGCACTGGTTCATCTTCGAGTGAGGTCTCACGTGTCCACCACCCCCACCACCGCAGACCAGCCGCAGATCGGTACCGCCCGGGTCAAGCGCGGCATGGCCGAGCAGCTCAAGGGCGGTGTGATCATGGACGTGGTCAACGCCGAGCAGGCCAAGATCGCCGAGGATGCCGGCGCTGTCGCCGTCATGGCGCTGGAGCGGGTGCCCGCCGACATCCGCAAGGACGGCGGCGTCGCGCGCATGTCGGACCCGAACATGATCGAGGAGATCATCGCCGCGGTCTCGATCCCGGTCATGGCGAAGTCCCGGATCGGCCACTTCGTCGAGGCCCAGGTCCTGCAGTCGCTCGGCGTGGACTACATCGACGAGTCCGAGGTGCTGACCCCGGCCGACGAGGTGAACCACTCGGACAAGTGGGCGTTCACCACGCCGTTCGTCTGTGGTGCCACCAACCTGGGCGAGGCCCTGCGCCGCATCGCCGAGGGTGCGGCCATGATCCGCTCCAAGGGCGAGGCCGGCACCGGCAACGTCGTCGAGGCGGTCCGCCACCTGCGCCAGATCAAGAACGAGATCGCCCGGCTGCGCGGCTACGACAACAACGAGCTGTTCGCCGCCGCCAAGGAGCTGCGCGCTCCGTACGAGCTGGTCAAGGAGGTCGCCGAGCTCGGCAAGCTGCCGGTCGTGCTGTTCTCCGCCGGTGGTGTGGCCACCCCGGCCGACGCCGCGCTGATGCGCCAGCTCGGTGCCGAGGGCGTCTTCGTCGGCTCCGGCATCTTCAAGTCGGGCGACCCGGCCAAGCGTGCCGCCGCGATCGTCAAGGCCACCACCTTCTTCGACGACCCGAAGATCATCGCGGACGCCTCCCGCAACCTGGGCGAGGCCATGGTCGGCATCAACTGCGACACCCTTCCCGAGAGCGAGCGCTACGCCAACCGCGGCTGGTAGTCGGCCCCGCGCCAAGCGCCGGCCCGCCGCAGCGCCTCGGCGCGCGGCGGGCCGCGCCACGTACACACGACGTAACGATCGAAGAGGTTTGAGACCGTGAGCACTCCAGTCATCGGCGTCCTCGCCCTGCAGGGCGATGTCCGCGAGCACCTGGTCGCGCTGGCCGAGGCCGACGCGCTCGCCCGCCCGGTGCGCCGTGCCGAGGAGCTGGCCGAGGTCGACGCGCTGGTGATCCCCGGCGGGGAGTCCACCACCATGTCCAAGCTGGCCCTGCTGTTCGGCGTGATGGACCCGCTGCGCGAGCGGGTCGCCGGGGGCATGCCGGTCTACGGCACCTGCGCGGGCATGATCATGCTGGCCGACAAGATCCTGGACGGCCGCGACGACCAGGAGACCGTGGGCGGCATCGACATGACCGTGCGCCGCAACGCCTTCGGCCGCCAGAACGAGTCCTTCGAGTCCGGCATCGCCTTCCGCGGCCTGGACGACGCCCCGGTGCACGGCGTGTTCATCCGCGCGCCCTGGGTCGAGGCCGTCGGCGCGGGCGTCGAGGTGCTGGCCGAGCTGCCGGCCGCCGACGGTCCGGAGAGCCGCGTCGTCGCCGTCCGCCAGGGCAACCTGCTGGCGACCTCCTTCCACCCCGAGCTCACCGGCGACCACCGGGTGCACGGCTACTTCGTGCGGATGGTCGAGGAGCACCTGGCGGCGGCGGCCCGGTAACGCTTCGCCGCCGCACGCGGACCGTGTGCACCCCACCGGCGGCGGCACCGGTAAGATCCGTCCTGTTCATTTCCCTTTGGCGACGTAAAGGAGCTGGCGATGTCCGGCCACTCTAAGTGGGCTACCACCAAGCACAAGAAGGCCGTGATCGACGCCAAGCGCGGCAAGCTCTTCGCCAAGATGATCAAGAACATCGAGGTGGCGGCGCGCACCGGCGGCGGCGACCCGGCCGGCAACCCCACGCTGTACGACGCCATCCAGAAGGCGAAGAAGAGCTCCGTCCCGATCGACAACATCAACCGCGCCGTCAAGCGCGGCTCGGGCGCGGAGGCCGGCGGGGCCGACTACTCGACGATCATGTACGAGGGCTACGGCCCGAACGGTGTCGCCGTCCTCATCGAGTGCCTCACCGACAACCGCAACCGCGCCGCCTCCGACGTGCGCGTGGCGATGACCCGCAACGGCGGCTCGATGGCCGACCCGGGCTCGGTCTCGTACCTGTTCAACCGCAAGGGCGTCGTGATCGTCCCCAAGGCCGACGGCGTCGACGAGGACAAGCTGTTCGAGGTCGTCCTCGACCAGGAGCCCGAGGAGATCAACGACCTCGGCGAGTCCTTCGAGATCGTCTCCGAGGCCTCGAAGATGGTCGCCGTCCGGACCGCGCTGGTGGACGCCGGCGTCGACTACGACTCGGCCGAGGCCAACTTCCTCCCGAGCATGCAGGTCGAGCTGGACGTCGACGGCGCCCGCAAGATCCTGAAGCTGATCGACGCTCTGGAGGACAGCGACGACGTGCAGAACGTCTTCGCCAACTTCGACATCAGCGACGAGGTCGGTGCGCAGCTCGACGCCGAGTGACCGTTCCCACTTCCCGGCCCGGTGGTCCCACGACCACCGGGCCGGTGTCGTCGGTGGGACTGTCCGACCCTGGCGGTAGCCTTCGCAGGTCGCCACGGCGAGCGGCGCGTTTCGGAGAGGCGGGGTCGAGGTGCGGGTACTGGGTGTGGACCCGGGGCTGACCAGGTGCGGGATCGGAGTGGTCGACGGCGCGCCGGGCCGGCCGCTGAGGATGGTCGGCGTCGGGGTGGTGCGCACGCCCGCCGAGGCGGACATCGGGCCCCGGCTGCTGCTGGTCGAGCAGGGCATCGAGGGCTGGCTCGACGAGCATCGGCCCGACCTGGTCGCGGTCGAGCGGGTCTTCGCCCAGCACAACGTCCGCACCGTGATGGGCACCGCGCAGGCCAGCGCGGTCGCGATGCTCTGCGCCACCCGGCGCGGCATCCCCGTCACCCTGCACACCCCCAGCGAGGTGAAGGCCGCCGTCACCGGCTCCGGCCGGGCCGACAAGGCCCAGGTCACCGCCATGGTGCAGCGGCTGCTGCGGCTGGACGCCCCGCCCAAGCCGGCCGACGCCGCCGACGCGCTGGCGCTGGCCATCTGCCACATCTGGCGCGGCGGCGCGAGCGACCGGATCGCCGCGGCGCTCGCCAAGGCGGCGCCCGCCAGGACCGCGCCCGGCGCGGCCGCGCCCGCCGCCCGGGCCCCGTACTCCGCACGATCCCCCCGAGGAGCCGCTCGATGATCGCCTTCGTCCAAGGGCCGGTGGCCGCCGTCAGCGGCGGCACCGTCGTCGTCGAGGTCGGCGGCGTCGGCATGGCCGTCCAGTGCACCCCGGCGACCGCGGCCGGCCTGCGCCTCGGGGAGCCGGCCCGGCTCGCCACCTCGCTGGTCGTCCGGGAGGACTCGCTCACGCTGTACGGCTTCGCCGACGACGACGAGCGGGCCGTCTTCGAGATCCTCCAGGCCGCGCCCGGTGTCGGGCCGCGCCTGGCCCAGGCCATGCTCGGCGTGCACAGCCCGGACGAGCTGCGCGCCGCCGTCGCCGCCGGGAACGAGAAGGCGCTGATCGCCGTCCCCGGTATCGGCAAGGCGAAGGCCGCCAAGCTGCTGTTGGAGTACAAGGACAAGCTGGGCGCCCCGCACGGCAGCGTCCCGGCCCAGAAGCCGATCGCCGCGGGGCCCGCGCCGTGGAGCGAGCAGCTGCACGCCGCCCTGGTCGGCCTCGGCTACGCGCCGCGCGAGGCGGACGAGGCGGTCACCGCCGTCGCCCCCGAGGCCGAGGCGCAGGCCGTCACCGATGTGGGCGCGCTGCTCAGGGCCGCGCTGCGGACCCTCAACCGGACGCGCTGACGCCGCGTCGGCCACCGCCCTCCACCGAACCGACCATCTGTCACCTTGTCGACATTGGAGCCCGCACCGATGAGCCCGTACGACTCCGACCCGGCCGACCGGCTGGTGACGGCCGCCGCCGACGGCGAGGACCAGGCGGTCGAGGCGGCGCTGCGCCCCAAGCAGCTGGACGAGTTCATCGGCCAGGAGCGGGTGCGCGAGCAGCTGTCCCTGGTGCTGCAGGCCGCCCGGCAGCGCGGGACCGCGCCGGACCACGTGCTGCTCAGCGGTCCGCCCGGGCTCGGCAAGACCACCCTTTCCATGATCATCGCGGCCGAGCTGGGCGCCCCGATCCGGATCACCTCGGGCCCGGCCATCCAGCACGCCGGCGACCTGGCCGCGATCCTCTCCTCGCTCTCCGAGGGCGAGGTGCTCTTCCTGGACGAGATCCACCGGATGTCCCGGCCGGCGGAGGAGATGCTCTACATGGCGATGGAGGACTTCCGGGTCGACGTGATCGTCGGCAAGGGCCCGGGCGCCACCGCCATCCCGCTGGAGCTGCCGCCGTTCACGCTGGTCGGCGCGACCACCCGGGCCGGGCTGCTGCCGCCGCCGCTGCGTGACCGGTTCGGCTTCACCGGCCACATGGAGTTCTACGCGCCCGCCGAGCTGGAGCGGGTGGTGCACCGCTCGGCCGCCCTGCTGGACGTCGAGATCGACCCGGCCGGCGCCGCCGAGATCGCCGGCCGCTCCCGGGGCACCCCGCGGATCGCCAACCGGCTGCTGCGCCGGGTCCGCGACTTCGCGCAGGTCCGGCACGACGGGGTGGTCACCCCGGAGATCGCCGCCCGGGCGCTGGACGTCTACGAGGTGGACGCCCGCGGTCTGGACCGGCTGGACCGCGCGGTGCTGGACGCGCTGCTGCGGCTGTTCGGCGGCGGACCGGTCGGCCTGTCGACCCTGGCGGTCGCGGTGGGTGAGGAGTCCGAGACGGTCGAGGAGGTCGCCGAGCCGTTCCTGGTCCGCGAGGGCCTGCTGGCCCGGACCCCGCGCGGCCGGATCGCCACCGCCGCCGCGTGGCAGCACCTCGGCCTGACCCCGCCGGTTCAGACCACCAGGGGCGCGGTACCGGCCCAGTCGGAACTTTTCCCGGCGGACGAGGGCTGAACGGGTGACACCGGGGCGATCGGGGCGCGCGGACGCCTGAGCAGGTCCGCGCGGAGAAGCCGGGGGAGAAGTCCGGGGAATCTGTGCAGGCGCAGGCTCGCCACTTTCGGCGGCAGGATGCGATGCTTGGCGTTGTCCGATCAGTTCGGGGTCGCCTAGACTCCGCCGGACCGCCCCTCTCACCTGACGGGCCGACCATTACCACACAGGCCGCCGGCCGGCGGCCCGTAAAGGACCCTGGCTGCAGTGAACCTCATCATCCTTCTCCTCCCGATCATCGCGATCGTGCTCATGTTCCGGTCGCAGAAGAAGCGCCAGCAGCAGCAGGCGAGCATGCAGACCGCGCTGGAGCCCGGGGCGGGAGTGCGCACCATCGGCGGCCTGTACGCCCAGGTGAAGGCGGTCAACGAGGAGACCGTCGAGCTGGAGATCGCGCCCGGCGTGGTCACCCACTTCACCAAGAGCGCGGTGGCGGCGGTCCTGGACCCGCAGGAGTACGACGCGATCATCAACGGTCGCCCCGCCGTGGACGAGCTGTCCGAGCCGGAGGCCGAGGACGCCGACGTCGAGCCGGTCGAGGACAAGCCGCTGACGCTCACCAAGGACAGCGCCGACAAGGGCGACGTCGAGGGCGCTGGTCCCGCGACCAAGTAGTACGGCCGGGCACCCGCCCGGCCGCGCGGCGCAGTGAGTAGTGCCGCGAGCCCACAGGATCTCAGGGCCGCAGATCCGCCATGCCCCCGTCCGCCACGAGCCGGACGGGGGTCCGGTAGGGGAGGTGGCATGGACAGGGAGAAACGAGCAAGGTGGCAACACCCAAGTCGCGCCCGCGCGACGGTTACCCGGGGCGGGCTCTGGCCCTCATCCTGGTGGTCACCGTCGGACTGGTCGCCCTCATGTTCGGGACGGGCCACACCAAGCCCCGCCTGGGTATCGACCTCGCCGGCGGTACCAGCATCACCTTGAGCGCGAAGTCGACCGACCCCAAGGCGATCAACAAGTCCAACATGGACATCGCCACCGGGATCATCGAGCAGCGGGTCAACGGGATGGGCGTCTCCGAGGCGGAGGTCCAGACCCAGGGCGACCGGAACATCATCGTCAACATCCCCAAGGGTGGTGACAAGCAGAGCGCGGTCGACCAGGTCGGCACCACCGCGCAGCTCTACTTCCGCCCCGTCCTCGCCCTCGCCCCGAGCGGTGTCCAGGCCCCGGCCCCGAGCGCGTCCCCCTCGGCGAGCGGCAGCGCCGCCCCGAGCGCGACCCCCTCGGCCACCGGCACGCCCGCCGCGTCCGCCGGCGCCCCCAGCGCCAGTGCGACCAAGCAGGGCCGCGCCGTCGGTGAGGCGCTCGCCGCCGACGCCACCCCGACCCCGGCCGCCACCGGCAGCGCGAGCACCGCTCCGAGCGCGCCCGCCGCCGCGACCCCGAGCGCTCCCGCGCCCACCGCACCGGTCAACCCGGACCTCTCCGCCGCGATGACCACGGGCACCGTGCCGCCGGAGCTGGCCGCCGAGTTCGCCGCCATCGACTGCTCCAAGCCCGAGCAGCGCAAGAACCTGCAGAAGTCCGAGGGGCAGCCGACCGTCGCCTGCACCCAGAAGGACGAGCGCGGGATCTTCTACAAGCTCGCCCTCGGCCCGGTCGCGGTGAAGGGTGCCGACGTCTCCAAGGCGCAGGCCACCATCGACACCCAGCAGGGTGCCGGCTGGCAGGTCGCGCTGCAGTTCAACGGCCGGGGCACCGACGCCTTCACCGACGTCACGGGCAAGCTCGCCGCCCAGCCGGACCCGACCAACCAGTTCGCCATCGTGCTGGACGGGCAGGTCGTCTCCCACCCGTACGTGCGCAACGCCATCCCCGGCGGCTCGGCCGTGATCTCCGGCAGCTTCAGCCAGGCGGAGGCGCAGAACCTCGCCAACGTGCTGAGCTTCGGCGCGCTGCCGCTGGAGTTCACCACGGACGACGTCACCACCGTCTCGCCGCAGCTCGGCGGCGACCAGCTGAAGGCGGGCCTGATCGCCGGCCTCATCGGCATGGTGCTGGTGGTCCTCTACTCGCTGGTCTACTACCGCGGCCTCGGCCTGGTCTCGATCGCGGGTCTGATCGTCTCGGCGATCCTGACCTACTCGATCATGAGCCTCCTCGGCGCGGGGATCGGCTTCGCGCTGAACCTGCCGGCCGTCTGCGGCGCGATCGTCGCGATCGGTATCACCGCGGACTCCTTCATCGTCTACTTCGAGCGCATCCGCGACGAGGTCCGCGAGGGCGCCCCGCTGCGCCCGGCGGTCCAGCGGGCCTGGCCGCGCGCCCGGCGCACCATCCTGGTGTCGGACTTCGTGTCCTTCCTCTGTGCCGCGGTGCTCTACCTGGTCTCGGTCGGCAAGGTGCAGGGCTTCGCGTTCACGCTGGGCCTGACCACCGCGCTCGACGTCGTGGTGATCTTCCTGTTCACCAAGCCGCTGATCACCCTGCTGGCCCGCCGGAAGTTCTTCTCCGACGGTCACCCGTGGTCGGGCCTGGACCCGAAGCGCCTGGGCGCCCGCCCGCCGCTGCGCAGCACCCGTCGTCGCAGCTCCTCCTCCTCTGCCGCCGTGAAGGAGGCCTGACACCGTGTCGCGCTTCTCCAATCTGGGTCACCGGCTCTACCAGGGCGAGGTCAGCTTCGACTTCGTCGGCCGCCGCAAGCTCTGGTACAGCATCTCCGGCGTGATCGTGCTGGTCGCCGCCGTCGGCCTGGCCATGGGCCTGAAACTCGGCATCGAGTTCAAGGGCGGCTCGGTCTACACCGTCGCCAAGCCGGGGCTGACCATCTCGCAGACGCAGGACGTGGTGGACAAGATCGTCCACTCGCACCCGCTGGTCCAGTCCGTGGACGACGGCAAGAAGATCCGCATCCAGGTCAGCTCCGAGGACCAGGTCTCCTCGGCCGTCTTCACCGACAAGCTGTCCAAGGAGCTCAGCGTCCCGATCGCGGAGATCGACACCCAGGTGATCGGCCCCAGCTGGGGTGAGCAGATCTCCGACAAGGCCCTCACCGGCCTGATCATCTTCATGGTCCTGGTGACGGTCTACCTGGCGATCGCCTTCGAGTGGCGGATGGCGGTGGCCGCCCTGGTCGCCCTCATCCACGACCTCCTGATCACCATCGGGGTGTACGCCCTGGTGGGCTTCGAGGTCACCCCCGGTACGGTGATCGGCTTCCTGACGATCCTCGGGTACTCGCTCTACGACACGGTCGTCGTCTTCGACACCGTGAAGGAGAACGCGAAGGGGCTCACCAAGCAGAACAAGATCACCTACAGCGAGGCGGCCAACGCGGGCCTCAACCAGACCCTGGTCCGCTCGCTGAACACCACGGTGGTCGCCCTGCTCCCGGTGGCGGCGCTGCTGTTCATCGGTGGCGGCCTCCTGGGCGCCGGCACGCTGAACGACATCTCGCTGGCCCTGTTCATCGGTCTCGCCGCCGGTGCCTACTCCTCGATCTGCGTCGCCACCCCGCTGCTCGCGCAGCTCAAGGAGGAGCAGCCGGAGATGAAGGCGCTGGCCAAGCGGGTCGCCCAGCGGCGGGCCGCGGAGGCCAGGAACGCCGCCGCGGAGGCGCGCGGCGAGGCCCCGGAGGGCGAGGAGATCGCCGACGGCGACCTGCCGGCGGGTATGGTCGGTCAGCGCGGCCGGGCGGCCGGCACCTCGCGTGCCAAGGGCCGTCCGTCCACCAAGCGCTGACGCCCGACCGACCGTGAGGACTCTTCCGTGACCACCGCCGACACCGCCCTGGCCGAGCTGCTGAACAGCCGGATCCGGGACGTTCCGGACTACCCGAAGCCCGGTGTGCTGTTCAAGGACATCGCACCGCTGCTCGCCGACGCCGAGGCCTTCGCGGCCCTCACCCGGGCGCTGGCGGAGCGGGCGACGGCCCTCGGTGCGACCAAGGTGGTGGGCCTGGAGGCGCGCGGCTTCGTCCTGGCGGCCCCGGCGGCCTTCGCGGCCGGCCTCGGCTTCGTGCCGATCCGCAAGGAGGGCAAGCTGCCCGGCGAGGTGTTCCGGCGCTCGTACGAGCTGGAGTACGGCTCGGCGACGCTGGAGGTGCAGTGCGACGCCTTCGCACCCGGTGAGCGGGTGCTGGTGGTGGACGACGTGCTGGCCACCGGCGGGACGATCGGTGCCTCGCTGGACCTGGTCAAGGAGGCCGGCGCCGAGCTGGTGGGCGTCGTGGTGCTGATGGAGCTGGGCTTCCTGGACGGCCGGGAGCGGCTGGCCGGGCACCTGGCCGGCGCGCCGCTGGAGACGCTGGTCACGGTCTGAGGGAAGCGTCCGACGAACGGACGGAGGGCGGTGGTCGGATCATCCGACCGCCGCCCTCCGCGTGTCCGGGGCCGACCGGCTGAACACGGGAGCGCCGGGCTCGGTACCATGAAGGTTCATCCCCTCCCGGTTGTGCGTGATGGTGCGAGCCGCACGAGGGGCCGGCCCGGTGCCCCGAGGAGTGTCCTTGCCCGACGAGGTTGTGCCCACGGCCGAAGCGGCCGCCCCCGAAAACCGTCCCACGCCCTCGGGGGCCACCCCGGCACGCCCGGCGCCGACCTCCTCCCGCCCGGTGGCTCCCGCGAGCCGTCCGTCCTCCTCCGGGGGCATGCGCGCCCGGCTGGCCCGCCTCGGCGGCCAGCGCTCCAGCGTGCTCAACCCCGTCCTGGAGCCGCTGTTCCGCTCGATCCGGGCCAACGACCCCAAGGCCGACCCGGTCCTGCTGCGGGACATCGAGAAGGCGTACGCCGTCGCGGAGAAGTGGCACCGCGGGCAGAAGCGCAAGAGCGGCGACCCGTACATCACCCACCCGCTGGCGGTGGCGACCATCCTGGCCGAGCTGGGCATGGACGCCGCGACCCTGATGGCCGGCCTGCTGCACGACACCGTCGAGGACACCGACTACGGCCTGGAGACCCTGCGCAAGGACTTCGGCGACTCGGTGGCCCTGCTGGTCGACGGCGTCACCAAGCTGGACCGGGTGAAGTTCGGCGAGGCCGCGCAGGCCGAGACCGTCCGCAAGATGGTCGTCGCGATGGCCAAGGACCCGCGCGTCCTGGTGATCAAGCTCGCGGACCGGCTGCACAACATGCGCACCATGCGCTACCTCAAGCGGGAGAAGCAGGAGAAGAAGGCCCGCGAGACGCTGGAGATCTACGCCCCGCTGGCGCACCGGCTGGGCATGAACACCATCAAGTGGGAGCTGGAGGACCTCGCCTTCGCGATCCTCTACCCCAAGATGTACGACGAGATCGTGCGCCTGGTCGCCGAACGCGCCCCCAAGCGGGACGAGTACCTCGCCACCGTCATCGACCAGGTCCAGGGCGACCTGCGCGGCGCCCGGATCACCGCGTCCGTGACCGGCCGGCCGAAGCACTACTACTCGGTCTACCAGAAGATGATCGTCCGGGGCCGGGACTTCGCCGAGATCTACGACCTGGTGGGCATCCGGGTCCTGGTCGACACCGTCCGCGACTGCTACGCGGCGCTGGGCACCATCCACGCGCGGTGGAACCCGGTGCCGGGGCGGTTCAAGGACTACATCGCGATGCCCAAGTTCAACATGTACCAGTCGCTGCACACCACGGTGATCGGTCCCGGGGGCAAGCCGGTCGAGCTGCAGATCCGCACCTTCGACATGCACCGCCGGGCCGAGTACGGCATCGCCGCGCACTGGAAGTACAAGCAGCGCGCGGTGGCCGGCGCCTCCAAGGTCCGCACCGACACCCCCACCCAGACCCGCAAGGACGACAAGGCCGGCGCCGTCAACGAGATGGCCTGGCTGCGGCAGCTGCTGGACTGGCAGAAGGAGACCGAGGACCCGAGCGAGTTCCTGGAGTCGCTGCGCTTCGACCTCTCCAACAACGAGGTCTTCGTCTTCACGCCCAAGGGCGACGTGATAGCGCTGCCGGCCGGTGCCACCCCGGTGGACTTCGCCTTCGCCGTCCACACCGAGGTCGGGTACCGCTGCATAGGGGCGCGGGTCAACGGGCGGCTGGTGCCGCTGGAGTCGACCCTGGAGAACGGCGACAGCGTCGAGGTCTTCACCTCCAAGGCGGAGAACGCCGGCCCCTCCCGGGACTGGCTTGGCTTCGTCAAGTCCCCGCGCGCCCGCAACAAGATCCGCGCCTGGTTCTCCAAGGAGCGCCGCGAGGAGGCGATCGAGCACGGCAAGGAGGCCATCGCCCGGGCGATGCGCAAGCAGGGCCTGCCGATCCAGCGGATCCTGACCGGCGACTCGCTGGTCACCCTGGCCCACGAGATGCGCTACCCGGACATCTCCTCGCTGTACGCGGCGATCGGCGAGGGCCACGTCGCCGCGCAGAACATCGTGCAGAAGCTGGTGCAGGCGCTCGGCGGCGAGGAGGGTGCCACCGAGGACCTGGCCGAGACGGCCACGCCGACGCACGACAACCGCCGGGCGGTGCGCCGCCGGGCCAAGGGCGATCCGGGCGTCATCGTCAAGGGCGTCGAGGACGTCTGGGTCAAGCTGTCGCGCTGCTGCACCCCGGTGCCGGGCGACCCGATCGTCGGCTTCGTCACCCGCGGCAACGGCGTCTCGGTGCACCGCGCCGACTGCGTCAACGTGGAGGCGCTCAGCCAGCAGCCCGAGCGGATGATCGAGGTCGAGTGGGCGGCCACCCAGTCGTCCGTCTTCCTGGTGGCCATCCAGGTCGAGGCGCTGGACCGCTCCCGGCTGCTCTCGGACGTCACCCGGGTCCTCTCCGACCAGCACGTCAACATCCTGTCGGCGGCGGTGCAGACCTCCCGCGACCGGGTGGCGATGAGCCGCTTCACCTTCGAGATGGGCGACCCGAAGCACCTCGGCCACGTCCTGAAGGCGGTCCGCGGCGTGGAGGGTGTCTACGACGTCTACCGGGTCACCTCGGCCCGCAAGTAGCGGGTACGGCGAAGGGCCCCACCGCCTCGGCGGTGGGGCCCTTCGCCAGGTCCGGAGGGCGGCGGATCAGCCGCTGAACTCCTCCTGGCTGCGGTGCGCCTGCTCCAGCAGGGTCTGCACGCCCGCCAGCTCGGACTCCAGCTTGGCGACCTTGCTCGCGTTGCCGGCGGCACGGGCCTTGTCCAGGTCGGCCTGGATCTTCTCGGCCTTGGCCTCGAAGAGGCCGACCATGCCGGCGGCGCGGGCCTTGGCCTCCGGGTTCGAGCGCTTCCACTCGCTGTCCTCGGCCTCGCGGATCGCCCGCTCGACGGTGTTCAGCCGGGCGTCCAGCTTCGGGCGGGCGTCGCGCGGCACGTGCCCGATCGCCTCCCAGCGCTCGTTGACGTCCCGCAGGGCGGCCTTGGCGGCCTTCAGGTCGGTGATCGGCAGGATCGCCTCGGCCTCGGCCGCCAGCGCCTCCTTGAGCTTCTGGTTGCCGACCTGCTCGGCGTCGCGCTCGCTGAACACCGCGGACCGGGCCTGGAAGAAGACGTCCTGGGCGCCGCGGAAACGCGCCCACAGCTCGTCCTCGATGTCCCGCTGGGCGCGCCCGGCGGCCTTCCAGCGCGCCATCAGGTCGCGGTAGCTGGCCGCGGTCTCGCCCCACTCGGTGGAGGAGGAGAGCGCCTCGGCCTCGCTGACCAGCCGCTCCTTGGTGGCCCGGGCCTGGTCGCGCTCGGCGTCAAGGGTCGCGAAGTGGGCCTTGCGGTGCTTCGAGAAGACCGAGCGGGCGTGCGAGAACCGGTGCCACAGCTCGTCGTCGCTCTTGCGGTCCAGCCGGGGCAGGCCCTTCCAGGTGTCCACCAGCGCGCGCAGCCGGTCCCCGGCCTCCCGCCACTGGGTGGACTCGGCGAGCCGCTCGGCCTCGGCGACCAGCTCCTCCTTGGCCGTACGGGTCTCGTCCTGGGCCTTGGCGCGGGCCGCCTTGCGCTCCTCGCGGCGGCTCTCGATGTCACCGGCGAGCGTGTCCAGCCGCTTGGCCAGCGCGTCCAGGTCGCCGACCGCGTGCCCCTCGGTCACCTGCGCGCGCAGGTGGTCCAGCGCGGTCTGGGCGTCCTTGGCGGCCAGGTCGGTGGTGCGCACCCGCTTCTCCAGCAGGCCGATCTCCACCTCGATGCCCTGGTACTTGCGCTCGAAGTAGGCGAGAGCCTCCTCGGGCGAGCCGGCCTGCCAGGAACCCACGACGCGTTCGCCGTCGGCCGTCCTGACGTAGACCGTGCCCTGCTCGTCGACACGGCCCCACGGGTCGCTGCTCATAGCGCGTCCTCCACATGACGTCGCGCCCGCGCCGGAGCGGGACGCGTACGTCGTCCACAGTTGATGTGCGGCGGACCGATGGGCCCGCCGTCCCGTCCGCCGTGCTTTGCTGCCGAGGGTGACGGCCGGCGGGTCTGGGCACCCTACACAACGCCAACATAGGCGACCAGGACCGGTGCTGTCCGCATCCGGGCCGGGCGATTTCGGGCCGGGACCGCGCCGGAGCGCCGCGCCGGCGTCCGCGGGGCGGTCCCGGTGCCGGTCAACCCTTCGCGGCGGTCACCGAGTTGAGGGTGACGTCGGCCATCGGGTGACCGTCCGTCCCGCCCTCCAGGGTGCCCGCGGCGGCGATCTTCTGAAGCACGTCCAGACCGCCGGTGATCTTGCCGAACGGGGTGTAGTTCGGGCCGAGCTGGGTGTCCTTGTAGACCAGGAAGAACTGGCTCCCGTTGGTGCCCGGGCCGGAGTTGGCCATCGCCAGGGTGCCCGCCGGGTACGTCGCGCCGGTCAGGTTCTCGTCGGCGAACTTGTAGCCGGGACCGCCGGTGCCGCCCGGGTTGGTCGCGCTGGCGGTCGGGTCGCCGCACTGCAGCACGAAGATGCCGCCGGTGGTCAGCCGGTGGCACTTGGTGTGGTCGAAGTACTGCTCGCCGGCCAGGAAGGCGAAGGAGTTCACCGTGTGCGGCGCCTTGGCCGCGTCCAGCGAGAGCGTCACCTTGCCGCAGTTGGTGTCCAGCGTCGCCGTGTACTTGCCGGCGGCGTCGACGCTCATGGCCGGCTCGGCCTTCCACTGCTTGCCGTTCGGCGCGCCCGGCGCCGGGTCGGCGCAGCCCTCGACCGGCGTGCGGGTCGGGGTGGTGGGCTCGTCGGTGGCGGTCGGCGCGCTCGGCGCGGTCGGCGGCGCCGCCGCGGTGTCCTTCTTGTCGTCCGAGGTGAAGGCACCCGTGCCCACCAGGACACCGCCGCCCGCCAGCACCACCACGGCGAGCGCGCTGCCGAGGATCGTGTTGCGACGCCGGCGCGCGGCGTGCATCTCGGCCCGGCGCTGCGCCTGGCGCTCGTACTTCTCGCGGGCGAGCTGCCGCCGCCGCTGTTCGCTGCTGACCACCGGCCGTGTCTCCTACATGGGTGCTGTCGTACTGGGGGCTGTCCGGCCCCTCCGGCCCGGGGGCGAGGAGGGATCGTGTGCGGATGCTGGAGCGGATCATCGCATCCATCGGCGGCCAAGTGTAGGGACCGCGGCTGTAAGAACCCGGTGAACCCGTCGGGACGGAGTGGACCTGTCCCGCCTATCTGGTTCGCAACCGGACCCGGAGCGCCGGTAGGCTTCCGTTACATCTCATCGTGTAGCCGCATCCCGCAGCCGCCACGGCCGACCCGAATCACGAAGGACGCGCGTTGTTCATCGCCGGATTCCCCGCTGGAGCCTGGGGCACCAACTGCTACCTGGTCGCACCGGCCGCCGGCGAGGAGTGCGTCATCGTGGACCCGGGCCACCAGGCCGCCCGCGGCGTGGAGGAGCTGGTCCGCGAGCACCGGCTGAAGCCGGTCGCGGTGGTCCTCACCCACGGCCACATCGACCACGTCGCCTCGGTGGTCCCGGTCTGCGGCGCGCGCGGCGTCCCGGCCTGGATCCACCCCGAGGACCGCTACATGATGGCCGACCCGGAGAAGGCGCTCGGCCGCTCGCTCGGCACCCAGCTGATGGGCGAGCTCACCGTCGGCGAGCCCGACGACGTGCGCGAGCTCACCGACGGCAGCGTGCTGGAGCTGGCCGGCCTGAAGCTCACCGTCGACCACGCGCCCGGCCATACCAAGGGGTCGGTGACGTTCCGGACGCCCGGCGCCGAGGACCTCCCCCCGGTGCTGTTCTCGGGCGACCTGCTCTTCGCCGGCTCCATCGGGCGCACGGACCTCCCGGGCGGGGACGGCGACGCGATCCTGCGGTCGCTGGCCCGGGTGTGCCTGCCCCTCGACGACGCGACCGTGGTCCTCTCCGGCCACGGCGGACAGACCACCATCGGCCGCGAGCGCGCCACCAACCCCTACCTCCGACAGGCGGCGGGAGCGCTCGGCGCTCCGGCCTTCCCGCGACGAGGAATGTGACGGAAGAGAAGTTGAGCACCTTCACCGCCCCCAAGGGCACCTACGACCTGCTGCCCCCCAGCTCCGCGACCTTCCTGGCGATCCGCGAGCGGATCGCCGCGCCGGCCCGCCGGGCCGGCTACGGCTACATCGAGACCCCGGTCTTCGAGGACGTGAAGCTCTTCTCCCGCGGCGTCGGCGAGTCCACCGACATCGTCAGCAAGGAGATGTACAACCTCACCACCAAGGGCGGCGACGAGCTCGCGCTGCGCCCCGAGGGCACCGCCTCGGTGCTGCGCGCCGCGCTCCAGGCCAACCTGCACAAGCAGGGCAACCTGCCGGTCAAGCTCTGGTACTCCGGCTCCTACTACCGCTACGAGCGGGCGCAGAAGGGCCGCTACCGCCAGTTCTCGCAGGTCGGCGCCGAGGCGATCGGCGCCGAGGACCCGGCGCTGGACGCCGAGCTGATCATCCTGGCCGACGACGCCTTCCGCTCGCTGGGCCTGCGCGACTACTCGCTGCTGCTCAACAGCCTCGGCGACAAGCAGTGCCGCCCGGTCTACCGGGCCGCGCTGGTGGAGTTCCTGGCCGGCCTCGACCTGGACGACGACACCCGCCGCCGGGCCGAGATCAACCCGCTGCGCGTGCTGGACGACAAGCGCGAGTCGGTGCAGGCCCAGCTCGGCGGCGCGCCGATGCTGCGCGACTTCCTCTGCCAGGAGTGCAAGGCCTACGACGAGAAGGTCCGCGAGCTGCTGACCGCCAACGGGGTGGCCTTCACCGACGACCCCAAGCTGGTCCGCGGCCTGGACTACTACACCCGTACCACCTTCGAGTTCGTCCACAACGGCCTCGGCGCGCAGTCCGCGATCGGTGGCGGCGGCCGCTACGACGGGCTCTCCGAGATGATCGGCGGCCCCGCGCTGCCGTCCGTCGGCTGGGCCCTCGGGGTGGACCGCAGCTACCTGGCGATGGAGGCCGAGGGCGTCGTCCTCGACCTGCCGGCCGCCACCTCCGTCTACGCCGTCGCGCTCAGCGACCAGGCCAAGAACGTCCTCTTCGCCAAGGTGGTCGAACTGCGCCGCGCGGGCGTCGCCACCGACCTCGCCTTCGGCGTCAAGGGCATCAAGAACGCGATGAAGTCCGCGGACCGTTCCGGCGCCCGCTTCGCCGTGCTCGCCGGTGACCGGGACCTCGCCGACGGCGTCGTCCAGCTCAAGGACATGACCACCGGCGAGCAGAACCCCGTCGCCCTCGACGCTCTCGTCACCACCCTGAAGGAGAAGCAGCTGTGATCCGCACGCACGACGCGGGCACGCTCCGCCCGGAGCACGCAGGCACCACCGTCACCCTGGCCGGCTGGGTCGCCCGCCGCCGAGACCACGGCGGCGTGGCCTTCATCGACCTGCGGGACGCCTCCGGCACCGTGCAGATCGTGGTCCGCGACCTCGACTCGGTGCACGGCCTGCGTGCCGAGTACTGCGTCAAGGTCGTCGGCGACGTCCGCGTGCGGCCCGAGGGCAACGAGAACCCGGACATCCCGACCGGCGCCGTCGAGGTCGTGGTCAGCGAGATCGAGGTGCTCTCCGAGGCCGCCCCGCTGCCCTTCCCGGTCGCCGAGTACGAGCCCGGTACGGTCAACGAGGAGGTCCGCCTCCGCTACCGCTACCTGGACCTGCGCCGCGAGGGCCCGGCCAAGGGCCTGCGCCTGCGCTCCAAGGTCAGCAACATCATCCGCCGGGTGATGGAGGAGAACGACTACCTCGACATCGAGACGCCGTACCTCACCCGCTCCACCCCCGAGGGCGCCCGCGACTTCCTCGTCCCGGTCCGCCTGCAGCCCGGCCACTGGTACGCGCTGCCGCAGTCGCCCCAGCTGTTCAAGCAGCTGCTGATGGTGGCCGGCATGGAGCGGTACTACCAGATCGCGCGCTGCTTCCGCGACGAGGACTTCCGCGCCGACCGCCAGCCGGAGTTCACCCAGCTGGACATCGAGGCCTCCTTCGTCGACCAGGAGGACATCCTGGCCCTCGGCGAGAAGATCATCGGTGCGATCTGGCGCGACGTGCACGGGTACGAGATCCCCAACCCGCTGCCCCGGATGAGCTACGCGGACGCGATGGGCCGCTACGGCTCGGACAAGCCGGACGTCCGCTTCGGTCAGGAGCTCACGGACCTCACCGAGTACTTCAAGGGCACCTCGTTCCGCGTGTTCCAGGCCCCGTACGTCGGCGCCGTGGTCATGCCAGGCGGTGCCTCGCAGCCGCGCAAGCAGCTCGACGCCTGGCAGGACTGGGCCAAGGCGCGCGGCGCCCGGGGCCTCGCCTACGTGCTGATCGACGCCGAGACCGGCGAGCTGCGCGGCCCGGTCGCCAAGAACCTCTCCGAGGAGCACCTGGCCGGCCTGGCCGCCGCCGCCGGGGCCAAGAACGGTGACGCGATCTTCTTCGCGGCCGGCAAGGAGCGCCCCTCGCAGGAGCTGCTCGGCGCCGCCCGCCTGGAGATCGGCCGCCGCTGCGAGCTGATCGACGAGTCCCGCTGGGCCTTCCTCTGGGTCGTCGACTTCCCGATGTTCGAGCCGATCGAGGACGACAAGGGCGAGTTCCAGGGCTGGCACGCGGTGCACCACCCGTTCACCGCCCCGACCGCCGAGTCGCTCGCCACCTTCGACACCGACCCGGGTTCGGCGCTCTCCAACGCCTACGACCTGGTCCTCAACGGCTCGGAGCTGGGCGGCGGTTCGATCCGTATCCACCAGCGGGACGTGCAGAAGCGGGCGTTCGACGCGATCGGCCTCTCCGAGGAGGAGGCGGCCTCGCAGTTCGGCTTCCTGCTGGACGCCTTCAACTACGGCCCGCCGCCGCACGGCGGTGTCGCCTTCGGCCTGGACCGCGTCGTCACGCTGCTGGGCGGGTACGACACCATCCGCGACGTCATCGCGTTCCCGAAGACGTCCACCGGTGGTGACCCGCTGACCGGTGCCCCGACCCCGATCACCCCGGCGCAGCGTCGCGAGGCCGGCGTCGACGCCCAGCCGAAGGTCCGCGAGGACGCCAAGTCCTCCGAGGTCAAGCCCGAGGCCCAGCCCCGGGCCTGACGCCCAATCGGCTAATCTTTCACGGCCCCGGACGGCGCACCCGCCGTCCGGGGCCGGTCCACAACGGTGTGCGACGGAGAGAGGCTCCCCCCCATGAAGGTCACCACCAGAATCGAGTGTCCCGAGGACGCACCCGCCACCAGACGGGTCCACATGGCGGCCTTCCCCGGCCCCGACGAGGCCGATCTGGTGGACGCGCTGCGCCGCGACCCCGCCTGGCTGCCCGAGCTGTCCGTGGTGGCGGTGGATGAGGCCGGGCTGGTGGTCGGCCACGCGCTGCTCACCCGGCTGGCGGTCGGCGACGGCCGGGGCCTGGCGCTCGCGCCCGTCGCGGTCGCCCCGGAGTGGCAGCGCAAGGGCGTCGGCGAGCTGGTCGTCCGGGCCGCGCTGACGGCCGCGGAGGAGGCGGCGGAGAAGCTCGTCGTCGTCCTCGGCGATCCGGACTACTACGGCAGGTTCGGCTTCGCGCCGGCGGGCCGGCACGAGGTCACCGGCCCGTTCGAGGTGCCGGAGGCCTACTTCCAGACCCTCGCCCTGCCGGCCTACGACGGCGGTCCGCGCGGGCTCTGCCGCTACCCGGAGCCCTTCGAGGCGGTCTGACCCGGTCCGGCCCGCCCCCGTACGCGCCGGACCGGCTCCGTCCGGCTCACTCCGCCTGGCCCGGGACCGCCGGGCCGGCCGAGAACCCGACCGTGGCCCGGCAGCTGCGCACGAACGCGGCCATGGCGGGCGTCAGTTCGCGGCCCATCGGCCAGTAGAGCCCGACCAGGCTCGGGCTGAGCCCCCGCACCGGCCGGTACGCGATGTCCTCCCGCGCCGCCAGCCTGCTCATCGCCTCCGGGGCGAAGCCGACGCCCTGACCGCACACCACCGCGGCCAGCCACTCGTCGGAGTTGTGCGCCACCGCGCCGACCCGCACCGGCCGCCCGCGCCGTTCCGGGACCGCCAGCCAGTAGTCGCGCCAGTGCCCGGCCTCCAGCGGGATCGCGACGAAGGGCTCGTCCAGCAGGTCCTCGAACCGGATCACCTGGTGGCCCGCCAACCGGTGCCCGGCCGGCAGCGCCACACAGCGCGGCTCCTCGCCCAGCACCGCGACGTTGTACTGCTCGGAGAGCGACGGCGGGGCGTGCCAGAGCGTCAGGTCGATCTCCCCGGTGGCGAGCCCCGAGGTCGGGTCGAACCAGTTGTTCTGCCGCAGCTCGACCTGCCAGCCGGGCATCCGCCGGGTGAAGTCCGTCACCGTGCTGCGGGTCATCAGGTTGATGCTGCCGCCCTCGAAGCCCACCCGCAGCGTCGAGCCCTGCTCGGCCGCCGCCGCCCGGGTGGCGCGCAGCGCGTCGTCCCAGCCGGCCAGCACCGGCCCGGTGCGCTCGGCCAGGGCCCGGCCGGCGTGGGTGGGCGCCATGCCCCGGCGCGAGCGCTCGAACAGCTCCACCCCGAGCAGCGCCTCCAGCTGGCGGATCTGCTTGGTGAGGGTCGGCTGCGAGACGAACAGCCGGGCCGCGGCGGCCGTCAGCTGGCCCTCCTCGCAGACCGCGGCGAAGCTCCGCAGCAGTCGGGTGTCCACATCCATGCCCCAAGGTTATGGAACGGGATATTGGACCAGCCCGGCAGGTCTGCGACAGGGTTGATCACTCGGCCCTCGCGGGCCGGCCACGGGGGAGTCCGGCAGCGGCGGTTCAGGGGGCCGCCGCTGCCGGGCCGGCGCCCCGGCCTGCGGGAACCCGGGGTTGCGCCTACGGTGAGTGCTCATCAGCCTTTGCCGAACGGAGGCACCCAGGTGGCAGCCAAGGCCGAGCACGATCCCGGTACCGGCCCGGAGCACCGGCGGGAGCGGCTCGCGAAGAAGCCGTACGAGCGGGAGCTGCTGAGGCTCCAGAACGAGCTGGTGAAGCTCCAGGAGTGGGTGCGGGCCGAGGGCGCCCGGCTGGTGGTCGTCTTCGAGGGGCGCGACGCGGCCGGCAAGGGCGGCGCGATCAAGCGGGTGACGGAGTACCTGAACCCGCGCATCGCCCGGGTGGCGGCGCTGCCCACGCCCACCGAGCGCCAGCGGACCCAGTGGTACTTCCAGCGCTACGTCGAGCAGTTGCCGGCCGCGGGGGAGATCGTGCTGTTCGACCGCAGCTGGTACAACCGGGCCGGGGTCGAGCGGGTGATGGGCTTCTGCACGGACGAGCAGTACTGGCAGTTCCTGCACCAGTGCCCGATGTTCGAGCGGATGCTGATCGAGTCGGGCACCCTGCTGCGCAAGTACTGGTTCTCGGTCAGCGACACCGAGCAGCAGCGGCGGTTCCGGGACCGGCTGGAGGACCCGATGCGGCGGTGGAAGCTCTCGCCGATGGACGTCGAGTCGGTCAGCCGCTGGGAGGACTACTCGCGGGCCAAGGACGAGATGTTCGTCTACACCGACATCCCGGACTCGCCGTGGAACGTGGTGGAGAGCGACGACAAGCGGCGGGCCCGGATCAACATGATCGCCCACCTGCTCTCGACCGTCCCGTACCACGAGGTGGCCCCGCGGCGGATCGAGCTGCCGGCCCGCCCGGAGTCGCGCGGCTACCAGCGGCCGCCGCGGGACCTGCAGAAGTACGTACCGGACCACTCGGCGCGGATCGGGTAGGCCCGGCCGCCCGAGAGCTCCGCGGGGCCGCGGAGGCGCGGATCCGGCCGGGGGCGCGGCGGCCGGGCCGGGGTGTCGGTCGGCTCGCATAGGCTTCCGGTGTGGACGAACCGGACCTCTTCACCGCCGCCGCCGAGGAACGCCAGGCCAAGGAGCCCGGCCGGGCCCCGCTGGCCGTGCGGATGCGCCCGCGCACCCTGGACGAGGTCGCCGGGCAGCGGCAGCTGCTGAAGGCGGGCTCGCCGCTGCGCCGGCTGGTGTCGGGCTCGCGCGGCCCGGCGGCGACCAGTTCGGTGATCCTCTGGGGGCCGCCCGGTACCGGCAAGACCACCCTGGCGCACGTGATCAGCCAGTCCGTCGAGGGCCGCTTCGTGGAGCTGTCCGCGATCACCGCGGGCGTCAAGGAGGTCCGCGCGGTGATCGACGGCGCCCGCCGGGCGGTCGGCATGAACGGCAGGGAGACGGTGCTCTTCCTGGACGAGATCCACCGCTTCTCCAAGGCCCAGCAGGACTCGCTGCTGCCCGCCGTGGAGAACCGCTGGGTCACCCTGATCGCGGCCACCACCGAGAACCCGTACTTCTCGGTGATCTCCCCGCTGCTGTCGCGCTCGCTGCTGCTCACGCTGGAGTCGCTGACGGACGAGGACATCCGCGCCCTGCTGCACCGCGCGGTGGCCGACGAGCGCGGTCTGGAGGGCGCGCTGGAGCTCACCCCGGAGGCCGAGGACCACCTGGTCCGGCTGGCCGGCGGGGACGCCCGGCGGGCGCTCACCACGCTGGAGGCGGCCGCCGGGGCGGCGCTGGAGAAGGGCGAGGCGAGCATCACGCTGGCCACCACCGAGACGGCCGTGAACCAGGCCGCGGTGCGCTACGACAAGGACGGCGACCAGCACTACGACGTGGCCAGCGCGCTGATCAAGTCGATCCGGGGCAGTGACGTGGACGCCACCCTGCACTACCTGGCCCGGATGATCGAGGCCGGGGAGGACCCGCGGTTCATCGCCCGGCGGCTGATGATCTCGGCCAGCGAGGACGTCGGCCTGGCCGACCCGACGGCGCTGGCCACGGCGGTCGCGGCGGCCCAGGCGGTGGCGCTGATCGGCTTCCCGGAGGCGCGGATCATCCTCTCCCAGGCGGCGATCGCGCTGGCGCTGGCGCCCAAGTCCAACGCCGCCTACCTGGCGATCGACGCGGCGCTGGCGGACGTCCGGCAGGGCCTGGCGGGCGCGGTGCCGCCGCACCTGCGGGACGCGCACTACGGCGGCGCGGGCAAGCTCGGGCACGGCCAGGGCTACCAGTACCCGCACGATCTGCCGGAGGGCATCGCGGCGCAGCAGTACGCGCCGGACGCCGTGCACGGCAAGGCGTACTACCGGCCGACCCGGCACGGCGGGGAGGCCCGGTACGCGGACATCGTGGAGTGGACCAGGGGTCGGCTCAAGGGCGAGTGATCGGCGGGTATACTCGTCCGGAGTGCCGTGTCCCGGGCGCGGCGGCAGGGGAGACCCTGACCGACCGGCCGCACCAGCGGGGCAATGGCCGTGGTCTCCTCCGGGAGGCCCCAGGAGCGTCGCGCACCGTTTCGGTGTCGCGTGCAGCCCACCAACCCAGGTTCGGTGGGCTACTCGTGTGCTTGCACATCCGTGCCCGGTCGTGGAGAGCGGCTGATCGCACCGCCCCCGGGCGGTGCGGTTGTCTCCGGACCGCGAGGAGCGACCTCCGTCAACACCTGGTGAAGCCGTATTCGTAAGCAAGGAAGGTTTGGTTCATGGCGAACCAGAAGCGTCCCAAGGTCAAGATCGCGCGTGCGCTCGGCGTGCCGCTGACCCCGAAGTCCGTCAAGTACTTCGAGGCCCGCCCGTACCCGCCCGGCCAGCACGGCCGTGGCCGCAAGCAGAACTCGGACTACAAGGTCCGTCTGCTCGAGAAGCAGCGTCTGCGCGCCCAGTACGACCTGAGCGAGAAGCAGATGGCGCGCGCGTTCGACCGCGCGAAGAAGGCCGAGGGCAAGACCGGTGAGGCGCTCGTCGCCGAGCTGGAGACCCGTCTGGACTCCCTGGTGCTGCGTTCGGGCATTGCCCGCACCATCTACCAGGCCCGCCAGATGGTCGTCCACGGTCACATCGAGGTCAACGGCGGCAAGGTCAACAAGCCGTCGTACCAGATGAAGCCGGGCTTCGTCGTGACCGTTCGCGAGCGCAGCAAGGAGAAGGTCCCGTTCCAGGTCGCCCGTGAGGGTGGCTACGCGGGCGAGGGCCAGACCCCGAAGTACCTCGAGGTCAACCTGAAGGCCCTGGCCTTCCGCCTGGACCGCGCGCCGCAGCGCAAGGAGGTCCCGGTGATCTGCGACGAGCAGCTCGTCGTCGAGTACTACTCGCGCTGACCCGCGAGCGGTACGCCTGCCGTACCCAGCGAGCCCCCGTCGCCTTTCGAGGCGGCGGGGGCTCGTCCCGTTCCCGGGTGCTCCCGGGTTGTGCTCAGTCGTCCTCGCCGGTCATCGCGGCGGCCAGCCGCAGGTGCGGGCGGGCCTCCTCGGCGCGGCCCTGGCGCTCCAGGGTCCGGCCCAGCATCAGCCGGGCGTAGTCCTCGGCCGGGTGGGCGTCCAGGATCCGGCGCAGCTCGGCCTCGGCGCGGGAGAGCTGGGCCGAGTGGAAGTAGCTGCGGGCCAGCAGCAGCCGGACCGACAGGTTGGCCGGCTCCTCGGCGAGGACGCCCTCCAGCATGCGGGCGGCGTCGGTGTACGCCTTGGAGTCGAAGTAGAACGTCGCGAGGCGGTACTCGTCGGCGGTGTTGGTGGCCACGATTGCTCCTTCCGGGCGTCCGCCCGGCGGGGTGCCGGGAGGTGCCGACCGGTGTAGCAATGGACAAGATTCAACTATTCCTGGCCGGTGAGGGGTGCGGCGCCGGCGGCACCGGGAAGGGGCCCGGCAGCCGGCCCGGACCGCCCGCGCGGCCGTCGCCGCCGAGCGCCCGGTGGACGGCGGCGTCGAGGTCCAGCCGGGCACCGCGGTCGAAGCACTCGGTGAACTCCTGCTCGGTCAGCCCGGCCCTGGCCCGCTCCTCGCAGTGCCGGTGGGGGCCGTTGAAGGTGCGCGAGCCGAAGAACGGCTTGCCCACCGCCTGCCAGATCCGGTGCGCGGCGCCCTGCAGCACCCGGGCCTCGCGCAGGTCGCCCGGCCGGCCGGGCCCGGTGGGCTCGGTCTCCAGCAGCGCCAGCAGGTCGATCGCCAGCACGATGCCCAGCAGGTCGTGGAAGAGGTGGTTGAGCCGGACGCTCTCGCGGGCCCGCGCCCGGGCCAGCCGGACCTCGCCGTCCAGCCAGTGCGAGTACCCGAGCGCGTAGAGCCCGTAGGCGTACGCCCACTGCTCGCCGTGCTCCTCGCAGAGCTCGCGGACCTCGCCGAGCCAGAACTCGCCGCTGTCCTGGTCGCCCTGGAACAGGTAGGCGATACCCAGCTCGAACATGGCCATCAGGACGTTGCTGTTGAGCTCGCCGATCGTCCGGTAGTGCCAGAGCGCCTCCTCGAAGAGCTCGGCGGCACGGGCCGGCTCGTCCCCGATCAGCGCGGCGCAGCCCTGCCGGTGGACGGCGTAGGCGAGCGCCCGGTCGTCGCCGGTGTCCAGCGCCTGGCGGCGGCACTCCTCCAGGGCCGGGCGGGCGGTGAGCAGGTCGCCCTGGAGGGTCGCCATGTACCCGGTGACCCAGAGCGCCTTGGCGCGGGCCTCGGTCGGCTCCGGGTCGAGGGCGAGCGCGCGGTCCAGCCAGTGCCGGCCCTCGCCGAGGTGGCCGCAGCCGACCCAGTAGAACCAGAGCGTGCTCGCCAGCAGCAGGGCGAGCTGCTCCTCGCCCGGTTCGGCCAGGCAGAACTCCAGCGCCGCGCGCAGGTTGGGGTGGGCGAGCTCGGTGCGCTCGGCGGTCTCCGCCTGCCGGGGGCCGAACCACTCGACCTCGCCCCAGGTGGCCACGCCCAGGTACCAGTCCCGGTGGCGGCGCCGCAGCCGCTGCTCCTCACCGGTCGAGCGCAGCCACCGCAGGCCGTACTCGCGCAGGGTGTCCAGCAGTCCGAACCTGACGCCGCCCCCCTCCCCGGCCGGCCGGCCGGGGGCCGACACCCGGAGCAGCACCGACTTGTTGATCAGCTCGGACACCAGGTCGAGCAGGTCCTCCGGTTCGATGCCGTCGCCGGCGCAGACGTACTCGGCGGCCTCCAGGTCGAAGCTCCCCGCGAAGACCGAGAGCCGGGCCCAGAGCAAACGTTCCTGCGGCGTGCAGAGTTCGTGACTCCACCCGATGGTCGTGCGAAGCGTCTGGTGGCGCGGCAGCGCCGTCCGGGCGCCGCCGGTGAGCAGGCGGAACCGGTCGCCCAGCCGGGCGTCGATCTGCGCGACCGAGAGCGACCGCAGCCGGCCGGCCGCCAGCTCGACGGCCAGCGGGATGCCGTCCAGCCGGCGGCAGAGCTGGGCGATCCCCTCGGCGGAGGCCGCGGTGATCTCGAAGGAGGGCAGCACCGCCCGGGCCCGGTCGGCGAACAGCCGCACCGCGTCCGGCAGTACGCCGGGGCCGACCGGGCCCACCGGCAGCGGCGCCAGGAGAAGCAGGTGCTCGCCCGGGGCGCGCAGCGCCGCCCGGCTGGTGGCCAGCACCCGCAGGCCGGGCAGCGCCCGCAGCAGGGCGTCGACCAGCTCCGCGCAGGCGTCCACCAGATGCTCGCAGCCGTCCAGCACGATCAGCGTCCGGCGCCCGGCGAGCTGCTCGGTCAGCACGTCCAGCGGCGGCCGGGGGGTGCCGTCGGTCAGCCGCAGCGCCTCCAGCACGGCGTGGCCGAGCAGCAGCGGGTCCTGCACGGGAGCGACCTCGACCAGCCAGGTGCCGTCCGGGAAGGCGCCGCCCGCCCGGGCCGCCGCGCGCAGGGCCAGCCGGCTCTTGCCCACGCCACCCGGGCCGGTCACCGTGACCAGCCGCGCGGCGGCCAGCAGCCGGGCCAGCTCGGTCAGCTCCCGCTGCCGGCCGACGAAGCTGGTCACCTCGGCCGGGAGCCGGCCGGGCGCCGGCTCCCGCCGCGCCGCCCCCGCTCCGGGCCGTGCTGTCGGGTCCGCGGCCAAGCGCTGCTCCCGTCTCCGGGCCCGGACCGTCGCGGTTCGGGCGTGCCCGCGGGCCGCCCCGGCGACGGCCCGTCCGGCAGAACGAGGTGACCGGCCGGTAGGTTACGCGCGCGGCTCGTACACCGGACCGGATCCGCGGGGGCGGGCCCGGGGACGCCCCGGCCGATATCCGGTCCGGAAACCGGCCGTGGTCGCGATAGGGTCTCCTTCGGAGAACAGCAAGGCGAGGGAGCGCACAAGGTGTCCGTGGGAGAGCTGGCCGGCTTGCTCGTCGCCGTGTTCTGGGCGGTCCTGGTCACCCTGCTCGCCGTCGTGCTGGTGCACCTCTCGCGGGTGCTCAAGGAGGCCGCCGTCCTGGTCTCCGCCGTGACCGAGCAGGCCGTGCCGCTGCTGACCGAGGCCGGAGCCGCCGTGCGCAGCGCCAACGAGCAGCTGGAGCGGGTGGACGAGATCACCGCCAACGTCCAGGACGCCGCCGCCAACGCCCAGGCGCTCTCCTCCACCGTCGCGGCCACCCTGGGCGGGCCGCTGGTCAAGGTCGCGGCCTTCAGCTACGGCGTCCGCAAGGCCGTCGCCAAGCAGAACGGCACCGTGACGCTGCCCACCCAGCCGAGCGAGCGCGAGGAGCTGGCCCGGCTGATCCGGGCCGAGGTGCGCGCCGCGACGACGGCCAGGAGCGGCCTGCTCGCCCGGGTCCGGCGCGCGGTGAGGGGCTGACGGCATGGTGCGACGCATCTTCTGGATGGCGGTCGGCGCCGGTGCCACCGTCTGGGCCATGAACAAGGCCAACGAGGCCGTGCACCGGCTCACCCCGGACAGCCTCTCCGGCACCGCCGCGCGCGGCGCGCTGCACCTGGGCGACGCGGCCAAGCGGTTCGCCCAGGACGTGAAGGCGGGCATGGCCGAGCGCGAGGAGCAGCTGCGCGAGGACCTCGGACTGGACGGCACCGCCGTCGTCGAGCCCCGGCGCCGGGTCCTGCGCGGCGAGCCGCAGTACCGAGCTATCTCGGCGGCGCCCGGCAGCCCGGCCGCCGCCCTGCCTCCGTCCAGCAGTGCCCGCGCATCGTCCGACGGTGCGCGCACCACCCCAGCCATCGAAAAGACGCCCGGCCGCGCACTGCCGCAGCCGGGCGGTACCCCGAACCGGAAGGACCACTAATGGAGTCGGCAGAGATCCGCCGCCGCTGGCTGCGCTTCTTCGAGGAGCGCGGCCACACCGTCGTTCCGTCGGCGTCCCTGGTCGCCGACGACCCCACCCTGCTGCTGGTCAACGCCGGCATGGTGCCCTTCAAGCCGTACTTCCTCGGCGAGGTCAAGCCGCAGTTCTCCCGGGCCACCAGCGTCCAGAAGTGCGTGCGCACCCTGGACATCGAGGAGGTCGGGAAGACCACCCGGCACGGCTCCTTCTTCCAGATGTGCGGCAACTTCTCCTTCGGCGACTACTTCAAGGAAGGGGCCATCAAGTTCGCGTGGGAGCTGCTCACCACTCCCGTCGCGGACGGCGGCTACGGCCTGGAGAAGGAGAAGCTCTGGATCACCGTCTACAAGGACGACGACGAGGCCGAGCAGATCTGGCGCGACGTCATCGGCGTGCCCTCCGAGCGCATCCAGCGCCTCGGCATGAAGGACAACTTCTGGTCGATGGGCGTCCCCGGCCCGTGCGGCCCGTGCTCGGAGATCAACTACGACCGCGGCCCCGCGTACGGCGAGGAGGGCGGCCCGGCCGTCAACGGCGAGCGCTACCTGGAGATCTGGAACCTGGTCTTCATGCAGTACGAGCGCGGCCACGGTGACGGCAAGGACGGTTTCGAGATCCTCGGCGACCTGCCGAGCAAGAACATCGACACCGGCCTCGGCCTGGAGCGCCTCGCCGCCATCCTGCAGGGCGTCGACAACCTCTTCGAGATCGACACCAGCCGGATGATCCTCGACCGCGCCGCCGAGCTGACCGGTCACACCTACGGCGCCGACCACAAGTCGGACGTCTCGCTGCGCGTGGTCACCGACCACATCCGCACCGCGCTGATGCTGATCGGCGACGGTGTCACCCCCGGCAACGAGGGCCGCGGCTACGTGCTGCGCCGCATCCTGCGCCGCGCCATCCGCAACATGCGCCTGCTGGGCGCCACCGGCCAGGTCGCCAAGGACCTGACCGAGGTCGCGATCAAGGCGATGGCCCCGCAGTACCCGGAGCTGGAGGCCGACCGCAAGCGCATCGAGACGGTCGTCAGCGGCGAGGAGGCGGCCTTCCTGCAGACCCTGAAGGCCGGCACCACCCTGCTGGACACCGCGGTCACCGAGACCAAGCAGTCCGGCGGCGCGGTGCTCTCCGGCGAGCAGGCGTTCAAGCTGCACGACACCTACGGGTTCCCGATCGACCTGACCCTGGAGATGGCCGAGGAGCAGGGCCTCCAGGTCGACGAGGCCGGCTTCCGCCGCCTCATGCAGGAGCAGCGGGACCGTGCCAAGGCCGATGCCAAGGCCAAGAAGATGGGCCACGCCGACGTCGCCGCGTACCGCGAGGTCGCCGACAAGTCCGGCGCCAGCGTCTTCACCGGCTACAACCTCACCGAGGGCGAGGCCACCGTGGTCGGCCTGCTGGTGGACGGCGTCCCGGCGCCGGCCGCGAGCGAGGGCGACGAGGTCGAGATCATCCTCGACCGCACCCCGTTCTACGCCGAGGGCGGCGGCCAGCTCGCCGACCACGGCCGGATCCGACTGGACTCCGGCGCCGTGGTGGAGATCCGCGACGTGCAGCAGCCCGTCCCGGGCGTGACGGTGCACTCCGGCGGCGTGCTGTTCGGCGAGGTCGTGCTCGGCGCCTCGGCGTACGCCACCATCGACATCGAGCGCCGCCGTGCCATCGCCCGCGCCCACTCGGCCACCCACCTGACCCACCAGGCGCTGCGCGACGCGCTCGGCCCGACGGCCGCCCAGGCCGGCTCCGAGAACGCCCCCGGCCGCTTCCGCTTCGACTTCGGCTCGCCCGCCGCCGTGCCCGGCAGCGTGCTGGTCGACGTCGAGCAGAAGATCAACGACGTGCTGACCCGCGAGCTGGACGTGACCGCCGAGGTCATGACGATGGACCAGGCCCGCAAGGCCGGCGCCATCGCGATGTTCGGCGAGAAGTACGGCGACTCGGTCCGCGTCGTCACCATCGGGGACTTCTCCAAGGAGCTCTGCGGTGGCACGCACGTCGGCAACACCGCCCAGCTGGGCCTGGTGAAGCTGCTCGGCGAGTCCTCGATCGGCTCCGGCGTGCGCCGGGTCGAGGCGCTGGTCGGCGTGGACGCCTACAAGTTCCTCGCCCGTGAGCACACCGTGGTCGCCCAGCTGACCGAGCTGGTCAAGGGCCGCCCGGAGGAGCTGCCGGAGAAGATCTCGGGCATGCTCGCCAAGCTCAAGGACGCCGAGAAGGAGATCGAGCGCTTCCGCGCCGAGAAGGTGCTGGCCGCCGCCGCGGGTCTGGCCGACTCCGCCGAGGACGTCCAGGGCATCGCCGTGGTGGCCGCCCGGGTCGCCGACGGCACCGGCGCCGACGAGCTGCGCAAGCTCGTCCTGGACGTGCGCGGCCGGCTCGGCTCGCGGCCGGCCGTGGTCGCCGCCTTCACGGTGGCCAACGACCGCCCGCTGACCGTGATCGCCACCAACGAGGACGCGCGCGGGCGCGGCATCAAGGCCGGCGAGCTGGTCCGGGTCGCCGCCAAGACCCTCGGCGGCGGCGGTGGCGGCAAGGACGACGTCGCCCAGGGCGGCGGCTCCGACGCGGGCGCGGTCGGCGAGGCCATCGCCGCGGTGCGCGGTCTGGTCGCGGAGCGCGCCAGCTGATGGACCAGGAGGAGAGGCCGCCCTTCCGCCGCGGGCGGCGGATCGCCGTCGACGTCGGTGACGCCCGGATCGGGGTAGCGTCCTGCGACCCCGACGGGGTGCTCGCCACGCCGGTGGAGACCGTCCCCGCCGGGGTGAAGTCGCAGGCCAGGATCGCCGCCATCGCCGACGAGTACCAGGCGATCGAGGTGATCGTCGGCCTGCCGCGCTCGCTCAGCGGCAAGGAGGGCCCGGCGGCGGAGAAGGTCCGCGGGTACGCCACCCGGCTGGCCAACCGGCTCTACCCGGTGCCGGTCCGGCTGGTCGACGAGCGGATGTCCACCGTCACGGCCACCCACGGGCTGCGCGCCTCCGGGGTCAAGGCCAAGAAGGGCCGCTCGGTGGTCGACCAGGCCGCCGCGGTGGTGATCCTGCAGACCGCCCTTGAGTCCGAACGGGTGAGCGGACGCCCGCCCGGTGAGAGCGTCGAGGCGGCCGGCTGACCGGTCTGATCTAACGTCCCGGTGAAGGGGCCCGTGCGGACGCGTCCGCACGGGCCCCCCCGGCGGGGGTAGGGCCACCCCCCGGGGGGGCCCGATAGCCCCCGCCATTAAACCCCCCCGCCCACACCATAACTAGTTAACACACAGAT
>NZ_JBEXYC010000037.1:0-59869 GCF_040630835.1 Kitasatospora sp. NPDC005751 | reverse complement strand
GACACATCCAACTTCGACCCGCCCTTATCGATGGATGCCTGGCCGGCACCGGCCTGCCGCTCACCCCACCGACTCCACCCTGAAAACCTCAGTAATCCCACGGCCCACTCGGCGAGCAGCTCCTCCACGCGGGTCTGGGGGATGCCGAGGGCGTAGGGGTGTTTCGTGCGCATGGCGGCGAGGTCGAGGCGGGAGGGGCCAACGAACATCGTCGTCGGGACGGTCGGTCCCTCGGCGAGGAAGCCGGCGGCAAGGTCCCGGCGGTCGAGCAGCTCCAGGCTCCGGGCGTTGAGGTTGAACCCGCGGCAGAAGCCTGGCGGTTCGGGCTCCCGCTCCAGGACCAGTGCCCGCACCCCCGCGCGCCCCAACTCCCCGCCGAGTGTCAGCCCGGCGGGCCCGGCTCCGGCTATCAGGACGTCGACGACCTCGTCCTTCGATGCGGTGACACTCATCGCCCGTCCCCTTCCGGCCACGTCAGCGTTCCATGCTCGATCTCGTCGGCGGTGTGCTCCACCCAGGCCAGCTCGGCCTGTGCCATGGCGGCGGCGTACTCGGCCTCGATGAGGAACAGGCGCGGCGCGTTGTGCTCCTCGCGGGCCGCGCGGTGGCCCTCGGCGTCCTGCGCGATCCGCTCCCGCAGCGCGGCGGCCCGCTCGCGCAGCGCCTCGGCAGCGCGGACGCGGCCCAGCGCGCCGAGGTACCCGACGGCGGAGAGGAACCGTGGGTACTCGGGTGAGGGCTCTCGGATCAGCTCGTCGAGCCAGTCGGTGAAGCCGTCCTGCCCGGCGGGGGTGTGGCGGTAGACGGTGCGGGCCGGACGGTTGCCGACCTGCTCGGTGCCGTCCGCCTCGATCCACCCGTCCCGGGTGAGCGCGCGGACGGTGTCGTAGAGCGATCCGGTTGTCAGCTTGAACGCGCTGTCCATGCCGCGCTCGCGGAGCGCGCCGGCCATGGCATGGGGGTGCATCGGCTGCTCCAGCAGCAGCCCGAGTACGGCGAGGGCGAGGGCGTTGGCGGGGCGCTTCGGGGGCTTCTGGACGGCGGGGGGTTCACGGGTGGGCATGGAGCTCCAGTGCGTTGACGTGGCAGATACTTGGTATCGATTACTTGGATCCGATCATACGCGCGCGGGGATACCGAGTTCAAGGGCGTGAGTCTTGGGAGCAGGGGCCGCGACGGCGACTGGAACATGGCTCGACGCGGAATGCGCCGAGTTGACCACGTTCTCCGCGGCGGATGTGCGACCCGCTCGCCCGCCTGCAGGCCGCGTAACGGCGCCCGGCAGGCCATGACGCCCTCGGTCCCGCGTCCGCGCAGGGCGCACGCGGGTGTTTCATGAGCGGTCACCTGTGAAACACCCGCCGGCGGCCCGTCCACCTGCGGCGATCACGTTTCATGAGTTGTTTCAAAGGACTGGACGCCTGAAACACCCTCATGAAACAGTCCGGGGTCGTGAGCGACGACTTCAAGCGCGTGGAATCACACGACTGCCCGATGTCAACCTGCGCCGCCCCCGCGGGCTCCCCATGCCGGACCGGCAAGAACAAGGTAGCCATCCAGTACCACACCGCCCGCTTCCGCCTCGTGCCCCAACTCGCCAAGGCCCTCAGCGTGCCGATCCCCGCCGTACGCAAGCCGGGCTCGGCGTGGATGGAGCTGCCACGGCCCTGCGCGCCGGCACTGAACCGGTCGGACACGTCCGCCTCGGCTACACCCGTGCCTCGACCGCCCGGCAGTCCCTATACGCACAACTCGACTCCCTCGCCGAAGCCGGGGTCACCCGGGTCTTCTCGGAGAAGATCTCCACCCGCGCCACCCGGCGCCCCGAGCTGGAGGCCGCCGTGAAGCTCGCCGGGGGGATCCGCTCCTCCGGCGTGGCCGTCACCCTCGTCGTCCACGAGCACAAGCGGCTCGGCCGCGGAATCAAACTCGCCATGCTCGCCGAGGAACTGAAAGCGAGCGACGTCGGCCTGGAGTTCCTCCCCGGAGAGCTCAAGGGCTCGCACGACCCTTCCGGCATCATGTTCACCGGGCTCGCGGCCATGTCCGGCATGGAGCGTGAGTACATCCGCGACCTCACCCTCGAAGGCCACGAGAGCGCACGAAAGCGCGGCAAGATCATCGGCGGCGCCTGGGTCACCGACGACGACATGCTGTCGATGGCCCTCCATCTGCGCGGCCAGGAGATGAGCCTGCGCGACATCGCCAAGCGCCTCGTCATCACCACCGGCGCGAAGAAGGGGCAGCACCCCTCACCCGCCACCGTCATGCGGATGCTGCGCGAACACGATGAACAGGCCGGCATCACGGCGAGCACGTGATCATCCCCTACTTTGCGGCTGCTGTCTGAGCTAGGACGCCGGGGCCGACCGGGGCGCCGCGGGGCAGCGGTCATCAGAGTGATGTCCAAGTCACTTTTCCGAAAGGCAAGTTCTCGAAAGTGCTCGGCCAAGGTGTCGAACGAGAACTCCAATGTCTCGAAGATCTCGGGATCGGGCCGGAAGGTGATCACCGTCCTGCTGTCGTCGGCCGTTCCGGTCCGGACGGGTGTCGCCGCGGTCACGGCCCGCTCGTACCGCAGCACCCAGTGGGCGCCGCCCCGTCGCACCTCGGCGGTCAGGCGGCTCGACAGCGCGTTGACGACGGACAGTCCCACACCCTTGTAGCCGCCGGACAGCGAGTGCCGGTCGGCGGGCTGCACCCCGCGGCCGATCACGGTCAACCGGTCCTCGAGCGTGGGCCCGTCGCGGTGGCCGGCGCACTTCACCGGGAGGCCCACGCCGTCGGCGGCACCCGGACGCTGCCGTCGGCGGTGAGGGTGATCTCGACGCGGCTGGCGGTGCCGGTGAGGTTCTCGTCCAGCGCCCGCTCGGCGGCTTCGAACACCAAGTGGTGAAGACCGCGTTCGCCGACCGATCCGATGTACATCCCGGGCCGCTTCCGTGCAGCGTCAAGGCCCTCCAGGATCACGTCGTGCTGGCGTCGTACGCCTGGGATTCCTCGCTCATGGTGCCCCCTCCGAGGGTGTCCGACAGAGTTTCACCAGCCTAACGGAAATCGCACGAACGGCCAGGTCGGAGCCGCTGTGGCGGGGCCGTGGGCGGAGCTCTGAGGGGCAATCGGGACTGCCTGGCCGCGCAACGGGTCCGCGGAGCCCCGGCAGTGCCGCCGCGGCCCTCCGGGGACCGCCCGCGGCACCGTTTCGGGCGGCTGCGGGGTCACGAATTTCAGCAATCCTCCCCACGGCCCCGGCCTGGCGGCGGACGGCGGGCGAAACGTCCGGCTACGGGACGGATCGGGCGGAGCCGGACAGCCGCAGGCGGCCGGCGCGGGCCTCCGCCACGGCAGACCGGCCTCGGGGCCGCGGCCGGTCTGCCGTGGGAGCTGCGACGACGCCCGCTTCCGCCACGGCGGACGCCTGTTCGTCCGCGGAGACGCGGGACGCGGCGCCGGGCCGACCGGTCCGCCTACTCCGCGGGGATGTCGAAGCCGGCCGCTCGGAGGCTCCGGGCCTCGACGCTGCCGGGGTCCAGCGGTCGGGCGGCGGTCATGACCACGCGGGCGTTCTCCGGCGTGACGACCTCCAGCTCCACCGTGTTCCACGGAGTGCGCCGCGGTCCCGTCGTGCACCCGGGCAGCAGCGCGGCACACGCGTGCGCGATGTCGTCGACCTGGCTCAGTACGCACGCGAAGCTGACGCTCGTCGCGGGGGTTCCGGCGGGGCGATCGCCCGGGACGAGCAGGGCGTCCTGGAACGCCCAGCGTCGGACGTGGGTGAGCTGTCCGGGGATCGTGAACAGGTCGATGAAGCCGAGCCCCCGGGTCCAGAAGTCCACGGACACCGCGAGGTCGGCTGTCGGCACGGTCACGAACATCGGCATCCCGTAGATGCCCCGGTAGATCCCAGGGGGCTGTGCGTCGAGCGCTGGGGCGGGGACGGGGCTGATCTCGAACGCGTTGTAGTGGTCGGTCATGTGGCCATCGTGAAACATGACGTAACGTCAGGGTCAAGCCGGCCTGGAAGCCCCCGCCGCCCGGGTTCGGGACGCGGCGCCGGCCCCGGAGGTTCTCCGATCGCGCGGATCCGGCCGCCGCGCACCGCTCCGTAGGCGTCGGCGGACTTCCGGCGCGGGCCGGGGCGAGGGCGCTCCCGGCCCGCGCCGGTCGGGCTCGCGGGGTTCAGCCGGCCAGCTGGGCCTGGAAGAGGGCGCGGTTGAAGTAGGCCCTGGCGTCCCGGATGAGGCCGGCCTCGTCCAGTTCGTAGATGTTGATGCCGGACCAGTTGACCGGCCTGCCGTCCAGGGTGACGGCGGCCCCCCGCCAGGAGACGGCGACGTGGTTGCCGAGGGTGTGGGCCTCGGTGGGGGTCAGCCCGAGGAAGGGCTGGAAGGCGGGCAGGACGGCGGCGATGAAGTCGCGGATCGCGGCGCGTCCGAGTATCGGCGGGGTGCCGACGGGGTCGTGGAAGACCCCGTCCTCGGCGAACGCCTTCGCCCAGGTGTCGGCATCGCCCTCCTGAGAGGCGCTGAAGAACTGCAGGATGGCGGGAGGCATGGCCGGGAACGTCATGATGGTCCTTCGTGTCGGGTGCTTGACTCGTTGCGTCTGTGTCTGCTTCTGCGCGGCCGGGCGCGGCGGCGGTGGCGGTGCCCGCGCCGGGGTGCGGCGGCCGTTCACCGTGGTGGGCCCGTGGGCGTGGCGACGGGCTCCGCGACGGGCGACTTCCCAGGCCGCTGGCGGCGGTCGGTGAGCCGGGCGGTGAGGGCGAGGGCCGCGGCGAGGGCGATGAGTGCGCACACCCCGGGCCAGTCCAGCAGGGCGTAGGCGCGGATGCCGAGCCAGGAGCCGGCGCTGCCACCGAGGAACGAACACGTCATGTAGGCGGTGTTGAGCCGGCTGCGGGCCTCGGGGCGTAGCGAGAAGATGCGGGCCTGGTTGGCGATCTGGCTGGTCTGCACGGCCAGGTCGAGCAGCAGGAGCCCCAGGGCGACGGCCGCCAGCCCGGCCGCGCCGCCCGCGACACCGGCGGTCAGTGTCAGGGCGGCGGCGAGGATGCCGCCGGTGCACCAGGTGGTCACGCGGTCCGCTCCACGCCGGTCCACCCAGCGGCCGGCGGCCGGGGCGCAGGCCATGCCGGCCGCGCCGATCAACGCCAGAACACCGACGGCCTGGGCATCCATGTTGTAGTGCGGGCCGGTGAGCAGCAGGGCGAGTGCCGTCCAGGCGGCACTGAAGGCGCCGAAGAGGGCGGACTGGTGGACCGCGGAGCGGCGCAGGTGCGGCTCGGTGCGCAGCATTCGCACGCTCTCCGCCAGGAGTGCCGGGTACCGGTCGCGGGTGGCGGGCGCACTCGTGGGCAGGACCAGGCCGAGGGCGAGGGCGAGCAGGCCGGTGAGCACGGCGGCGGCCAGGTACGGGGCGCGCCAGCCGAGGTGTTCGCCGATCACGCCGCCGAAGGTGCGCGCGAGCAGGATTCCGCCGATCAGGCCGCCCTGAAGGGTGCCGATCACCGAGCCGCGCCGGTCCGGGGCGACCAGGCCCGCGGCCATCGGCAGCAGGAGCTGCGGGACGACGGTGGTCAGGCCGACCGCGACGCCGGCGATCATCAGGGGCGCGGCGGCCGGGGCGAGGCCCGCGGCCAGCAGCGCGCAGGCGGTCGCCGCCAGCAGGACGGTGATCAGCGGGCGACGCGGGAGTCGGTCGCCGAGCGGGACGAGGAGGAAGATCCCGGCGGCGTAGCCGAACTGGGTGACCGTTGCCACGCTCGCCGCGGCGGACGGTGTGATGCCCAACCCGCCGGCGATGAGCGGGGTGAGGGCCTGCGGGAAGTAGACGTTCGCCACGCTGACACCGCACGCCAGCGCCATCACCAGTGGCAGTCGCCGCCCGGGCCGCGCGGTGATCGGCGGGACGGGTGGATTGGTTCGGGGCACCGCGACTCCAATCGAACGAACTAGATGGTTCGGAAGCTGGAGTGAGACTCGCAGACCGGTGCCGGATCGTCAAACGAACTGGTTCGTTACTCTCGCTCCATGGCATACGACTCCACGGCGACCAAAGAGCGCATCCTCGCGGCAGCGACCGCCGAGTTCGCCGCCCACGGCGTCGCCGGCGCCCGCGTGGACCGCATCGCCGCCCAGGCCGAGGCCAACAAGCGGGCGATCTACGACTACTTCGGCGACAAGGGCAGACTCTTCGCCGCCGTCCTCGAACGCCTCATGGCCGACCTCGCCGAGGCGGTCCCGCCCGGTGACGAGGAGCTGCCGACCTACGCCGAGCGCCTCTTCGACTACCACCGCGCCCACCCCGAGGCTCTGCGTCTACTGATGTGGGAAGCCCTCGAACTCGGGGACCAGACCGTTCCCGGCGAACAGGCCCGTACCCGGCACTACCAGGACAAGATCGACGCGGCTCGTACCACGGACGGCGACGCCGATCCCCGCACCCGACTGTTCTTCACCCTCGGCCTGGTCGGCTGGAGCCTGGCCATGCCTCAGCTTCGCCGCATGATCCTCGGCGCGGACCACCGTCTTGACGACCTCCGCCCCGCCATCGCACGCGCCGTCCGGGTGCTGCCCACCGACAACCGCCCCAGCCGGCCGAATCCCGGCAGTGCGTAGGACCGGGAGGCGCCTCGGTCGAGGAGCAGGGGAACGCCGGCGGTCGACGACGCGCGGAGGCCGCCCGTCAGGGACCCGCGTTCGACGTCCGGGGCCGCCCGGTCCGCCTTCTCTCCGGCCGAGGTAATGGTGTTCGCGCGGGCAGGTCCGGACGCGTGGGCCGGGTGGTCGGGGCGCCGGCACCTTCGGGCGCCGGCACGGACGGTCGCTACCTGGGCTTCTTCCCGTGGGGGCCGTCGTTCTTCCGGCCCTGCTGCTTCTGCTTGCCCTCGCTCCCGCGGCCGGCGGAGGACCGGGCGGGTGCGGCGGGGGGCGCGGGGGCAGCCGGCTGGGCGACGGGAGCGGCGGTCGGCGCGGAGTCGCGGGCCGGGGGCGGCGTGCTCGGAGCGAGCTCCGTGGCCGCGGGGGTCGTCGCGGGTGCGGGGGCCGTCGAGGGTGCGAGGGCCGTTGAGGGTGCGAGGGCCGTTGAGGGTGCGGGTGCGGTGGGCGGGGGCGCCGAAGGCACCGCGGCGGGGGCCGGGAGCGCCCTCGGCGGGTCGTCGACGAAGGCCGTACTGCCTCCCGCGCCCGCCAGCGTCAGCACGGAGGCCGCCAGCAGGAGGACGGGCCGGGGGGCGGCGACGTGCGGCCTCCTCGAGGGTCGCGGTAGGACCGCGGTCCCGGCCGCGGCCGGTTCCGGCGCGGGCGGCGGTACGGCGAGCAGCCGGGCGCAGGTCGCCGCCGACGGGCGGTGGTCGGGGTCCATGTCGGTCATCCGGCGCAGGACGGCCACCAGGTCCGCGGGCAGGTGGGGCGGGATGGCGGGCGGGCGGTGGAGCCGGGCGGCGGCGGCTTCGATGGGGGCGCCGGTGTACTCGCGGTGCCCGGTCAAGCATTCGATCAGGAGCAGGCCCAGGGCGTATATGTCGGCGGATGCCAGGGCGCCCCGGCCGCGGATCTGCTCCGGGGCCAGATAGGCCGGGGTCCCGACGATCAGCCCGGTGCAGGTGAGTGCTTCGTCGTCGGACGATGCCTGCCGGTCGAGGATCCGGGCGACGCCGAAGTCCGCCAGTCGCGGGCGGCCGGCGGCGTCGACGAGCACGTTGGACGGTTTGACGTCCCGGTGGACCACCCCGTAGGCGTGGACGTGGGCGAGGGTCTGCGCCAGGTCCCGCCCCAGGTGTCGAACATCGGCGGCCGGCAGCGGGCCGGACCGCAGGACCGCTGCCAGGGTGGGGCCTTCCACCAGCTCCAACGCCAGGTAGGGGTGCTCCGCGACGGCGCCGTAGTCGTACACCTCGACCAGGCCGGGATGGCTCAGGCGGGCCAGCATCCGCGCTTCCGTGGCGAAGCGCCGGACGGTGTCGGCCGTCGCGTCCGGGCGGGGGATCTTGAGGGCGACGGCCCGGTTGAGCCGTTCGTCCACGGCCCGCAACACGTCCGCGCCGCCGCCGCGCCCCAGGACCGAGTCCACCCGGTACCGGCCCGCGAACAGTGTCCCGGTGCTCCTGCTGGCCGTCACGGTCATGTCGCTCTCCGATGCTGGATCCTCGCGCCTGCGGGACGCGCCCTCGGTCGCCTACCCGGGGATCCCCGGGGAACACGGGTCGTTTCGGCACCGGTCGCCGGGTCGTATCGCACTGGCCGAGGGCCTGCGCGAGGCCACCGAGTCGTGGGCCGACCTGCTGCGCGACTGCCACCGACGTGGCATGCGCGACCCCGAGCTGGTGGTCGGCGACGGCGCAATGGGGCCATGGAAGGCCCTTCGGGAGGTATTCCCCGCCGTGCGGCATCAGAGGTGCTGGGTTCACAAGGCCCGCAACGTCTCGAACGCCCTGCCGAAGTCCGCGCGGCCGGGCGCGACGAAGGCGATGCAGGAGGTCTACAAGCCCAGGACCACGCCCACGCCCACGCCCACGCCGAGAAGGCGATCGAGGTGATCGCCAAGACCTACGGCACCCAGTGGCCCAAGGCCGTCGCGAAGCTCACCGTCGACGCCGAGGAATTGCCGGCCCTCTACGACTTCCCGGCCGAGCACTGGATCCACCGGCGCACCACGAACCCAACCGAGTCCACGTTCTTCACGGTCAAACTCCGCACCAAGGTCACCCGCGGCGCCGGCAGCCCGGCGGCCGCACTTGCCATGGTCCTCAAGCTCGTCGAGTCAGCTCAGGCCCGCTGGCGCGCGATCACCGGCCCCCACTTGGTGTCCCGGTCCGCGCGGGAGCCCGCTTCGAACGCGGACAACTGGTCGAGCGAGAAGAACGGGCAGCCTGGTGGCCCCCTGGCCGGCTCACGCGTAGAGGTCCAGAAGGGCCTGGATGTAATCCTCCAGCCTGCCGGTCAGCACGATGGGGGTCAGGTCGGTGCGGCCCAGTTCCCGCCAGGGGACGGCGACTTTCTCGGCGTCTGGTGCAAAGGCCAAGGCGTCCAGGAGGCGCCAGTACAGATGTGCGGTGCGATCGTCGGTCAGGGAACCGCCCGCCTCGACGTAGCGGTCGGCGAAGCTCATGCCCGCAGGAACGCCGTGGAGCAGGGCCAGGGCGGTCGAGCAGTGGGCCACATCCAGGTCTGCTGGCCCCCAGGAGGTCTCCACCCAGTCGACGACGCCGCTGATCCGCAGGTCGTCGCCCTCACCGTCGAAGAGGATGTTGCCGGGGTGGAAGTCGCGATGCAAGAAGCAGGGCAGATAGTCAGGAGGTTCGCGGCGGATGACGTCCACGGCGCGCTGCCACAGATCCGGGCGCGCGGTATCCGTGGGCAGGTTCACCTGCTCGGGGCCGGTCCACGCCTGGTAGGCCCGCGGTCGGGTTTCCTCGTTCACCTGCACCTGGTGAATGCGCTGCAGTTGGCGGGCCAGTAGGTCGGCACGCCGGTCCGCCTCCTGGTCGGTCAAGCGAACCGTGCCCGGCAGCAGGGTCATGAGCAAGGAGGGATGGTCGCAGCACTCCGCCGTGGCATCGACGGCCACGAGCTGGGCGGCGGGCACATCCGTGTCGTTCAGCAGCCGCTGGATGTTCGCCTCGCGTGTCAGCAGCCCTTCGGCATGCTGGAGGTAGAAGGGCTTGACGAAGGACCGAAGCACCAGCGAGCGCCGGCCTCCCGGTCCGCAGATGTCCAGACGGCGCATCTGCGACGTCCATCCCCCACGCAAGCGCACGACATCTTCGATGCGCTCCGACGCGAGCAGTCCCTTCTCTACCCAGGATCGCGTCGCGTCCCAGCCCTCACCGTCGAGATCCACACCAAGGCGCTCGGCGCCCTCACCCACATCCATGGGTGGCAGGCTATCGAACACTCAACGACGCGAGGCCGAGCACCCGCTCACGCAGCGCGGCCGCGAACGCGGACACCGTGACGTCCTCGGGCCGCCGGCCGGCGGCCCGGGCGAAGTGCAGCGGCGTCGCGCCGTCGCCAGCCGCCTCGACCACCGAGAGCACCGCGACGGCCGCCGCGCGACCTCCATCCGGTCCAGCGGGGTCCGGGCCCGGCCGGGAGCGGCGAGGTGGCTCTCGACCAGGTCGGGCCCGCGGCCCGGATTGCGACGGTAGCCCCGTACGAGTTCATGGGTGAGCGCTTCGGCGGCCGGGAACTCGCCGCCCGTCCGTCTGCGCATCGCCGAGGCCCCCGTAACCCGCTGGGAGATGGCCCTCGGCGTGGGCGACGACATCGAGCGGACCCGGCCCGGGTAGCGGATCGGGTTCGAGACTGAGACGAACATGGGGAGTTTTGCCGACGCCATGGCCTGGCCGGTGCTGACGGGCCCGCTGCTGGACTTCTGGTGCGGGTTCCAGGGCGGGAACCGGCAGCCCCGACGCACGGAGAGCCTCTTCGACGGCGCGTTCGAGCGCGTGGCCGATGACGAGCACGGGGCCGACCTCGTGACGTTCGCTGCCGAAGGATCCTCGGTGGCCTGGCTGGGGCGCACGCGAACCGGAGCCGTCGCCTCCGTCGCCGTGGCCTCCGGGTACCACCTGTTGGCCCGGGAGCCTTCGTTCTGAGGGCTCACCGACCGGCAGGCCTTCGGCAAAGGCATACGAAGTCCGGTAAGCGGGACACCGGGCGCAGCGCTGAGGCGGCTTCGCGCCTGGTGAGGGTGGGTCTGGTACGGGTGGTTCGGGGCGTTCACGTTGCCGGTGCGGTTTCACCACTGACAAGCCCGACCCGGGTCGATGGCCTGCCGCCCTGGGCGCACCGTTCGGTCGGGACACTTTGTGGACAAGCCCAGACGCTCGTGGACCACTTGAGCCGATCGGTCCGTGCAGCGCGAGGTCGCCGAACGCCTGCCGCACCGCCTTGTCGAAGCCGCACCCGGGTGCAGCAACCGCTGGAGCTGGTCAGCGGTGGCGACCGTGGGGACGCCGAGCGCGCCGAGGACGTCGGCGCGCAGCGCGTTGGTCGAACCGTTCGGGCTGGCGGCGCCGCGCCGGTACGCGGTCCGTCCCGGCCGGGACGGCTCGACGAGCAGCTCCGGGAACCTGGGCGGCCCCGCGGCGGATGCGGGTTCGAGATCGAAGAACGCGTACTTCCGGAGCGGCCGTGACCCGCCGCTCGGGGTCGCCCGGCTACACCGGCTCAGCCAGGCGGTCGCCGAATTGGGGCGACCCGGCCCAGCGCGCTGATCCCGGCCCGGCGGGCCGTCAGGATCTAGGGTCGGTGCCGGACCCCTGACAGCAGGTCACCCGAGAGGCGGCGCGAGATGCCGGCAGACCCCACCCGAGAACACGACGTCCTGGTGATCGGCGCGGGGGTGTCCGGCCTCGCCTGCGCCCTCGACCTGTGCGGGGCCGGCCTCGACGTGCTTCTGGTGGAGCAGGCCGAGGCGGTCGGGGGGCGGGTGCGCACCGACCGGCGCGCCGGCTTCCTGCTGGACCACGGCTTCCAGGTGTTCAACACCTCCTACCCGCAGGTGAAGCGGCGGCTGCGACTGGCGGACCTGCGGCTGCGCCCGTTCACCCCGGGCGTGCTGGTGCAGACCCCGCGCGGCCGGCTCAGGTTCACCGATCCCACCCGGCGCCCCCGGGACGCCGCGGACCTGCTGCCCGGCCGGCTCGGGTCCGCCCGGGACATCGCCGCGCTCGGCCTGCTCGGCGCCCGGGACGCCCTGCTGCCGCCCGCCCTGCTCCGCCGGAGCCGGGACACCTCCACCCGGTCGGCGCTCGCCGCGTCGGGGATCTCCCCCGCGTTGGTGGAGGACTTCCTCCGGCCGTTCCTGTCCGGCGTCTTCCTGGAGGAGGAGCTGGAGACCTCCGCGCGCTACTTCCACCTGGTCTGGCGCAGCATGCTGCGCGGCACCCTCTGCCTGCCGGACGCCGGCATCGGTGCGGTGCCCGCGCAGCTCGCGGCGGGCCTGCCGGCCGGGGTGCTGCGGCTCGGCACGCCGGTGCGGGAGCTGACGGCGGCCGGGGCGGCGCTCGCCGACGGGACCGAACTCCCGGCCCGGGCCGTGGTGGTGGCCACCGGCCCGGGCGCGGCCGCGGCGCTGCTGCCGGGGCTGGCGGTGCCGGCCACCCGTACGGTGACCACGCTGTACCACGCGGCCCCGGTGCCCCCGCTGGCCGAGCCGACCCTGCTGGTGGACTCCGCGCGGCGGGTACTGAACACGGTGGTGCTCAGCGAGGTCGCGCCGGGGTACGCGACGGACGGCCGGGCACTGGTCTCCACCTCGGTACTGGGGGCGGCGGACCACCGGGAGGCCGAGGTGCGGTCCACGCTGGCCGGGCTGTACGGGACGGACACCTCCGGCTGGGAGCACCTCGCCTCGTACACCGTGAGGGAGGCGCTGCCGGCGATGCCGGCGCCGTGGCCACTGATCCGCCCGAGCCGGTTCGGCGCGGGCCGCTACGTGTGCGGGGACCACCGGGCGACCGGCTCGCTGCAGGGGGCGATGGCCTCCGGGACGAGGGCGGCGCGTGAGGTCCTCCAGGACCTGGGCCGCTGAGACTGTCGACCCGTGTGACAGACGGCCAGGCGGTCACCATCCGATACGCCCGCACGTCAGCAGAGGCACGGCACACCGCCAATCGTCCGCCTCCTTGCCGGGCCCCTGACGCATGACGAGCAGCGTCGTGGGGTCGAACCCCTCGTCGGGCTCGCGGACCTCGATCCGCGGCCCGCGCCGCCAGGTGCTCGACCGCATCGGCCGGCAGGCCGAGCGAGGCCAGCACGGTTGGCCTGGCCTGCCCCCACGCCGCTCCGGAGGCATCGGCCCGGGGAGGCTGATGCCCATCATGCCGGCGCAACCGGTGCCAGCCGTTGACGACTGAAGGAACGCCACCACCGCGGAGAAGACACCGACCGGCGTGCCCGGGTCCTCGAGGAACTCCTCGACAGCCGGGGACAGCGAGCGGGTCGCGTTCTCGTCCGGAACGTCGATGAAGTCGCTCACAGGACACCGAAGCGACGCAGGACCGCAGACGCCGAGGTGCCCGGGAGCAGTGCTGGCCCGGGCGGCCGCGTGACCTGAGCACCGGCGTCGAACGGGACATCGTCCAGGCCACCAAGAACGGCAAGCACGTCTCCGTGTCGGTGGAGCCCACCTACCGCAACGCCAACACCGGTGTGGTGGAGTCGCTTGAGTACAATTACTTCATCCTGGAGGACAAGGTCTTCAAGCACTGCGTGATCACCCAGACCCCGACCGGGGGCAGCACCACGGGTACGAGCAACTGCCCCAAGACGTAGGGCGACAGGGAGTCGACAGATGGACGCGCACCTCACCCGGCTGTTCGCGCTCCTCGGCCCGGCCTCAGGGCCGGGAGCGGCAGCCGAGGACTGGCAGCGCCTGGAGGCCGAGCTGGGCGTGACCCTGCCGGCCGACCTCAAGGCCCTCACCGAGCGCTACGCGCCGGTGCGGCTGAACGGCTCCGTCCATCTGTCGAATCCCTCCACCGAGGCCAACGGGCTCGGCCCGTACATCCGCGAGACCGTCGAGGCCTACCGGGACTGCGAGTTCACCGAGGAGAACTTCCCCGGCTTCGCCGAACAGCCCGCCTTCGGTGGCCCCGACGGCCTGATCCCGGTCTCCGGCACGCCGCACGGCGAGCACGTCTTCCTGCACCGGGGCCGGGGCGACGGCGATTGGTCGGTGGTGGTCTACGCGGGCGCCGACGACGAGTTCCACCGCTACCCGATGAGCTTCGCCGAATGGCTCCGCCGCTACCTCGACGGCGAATCCGTGGCTGGCCCGGGCAGCGCCCAGGTCGTCCCCGGCCCGGTCCGGATCGAGGACCTCCCGACCCGCCCCGGCGCCGCCGCCTCCACCGAGCGCCTCGGCCCGCCGCGCTGACGCCCCTCGATGACCTGGACCAAGGACCTCATCAAGACCAGTCGCCGATCACGACCCCGATACCTTCCCTAGTCCCGGCCGTCCGACTTCAACGGCTTGCCCTCCAGGGACGTGGTCGTGAGCGAGACGCGGAGCTCGGTGGTGACGTCGGTGGTGCTGGCCACCGCGCAGATCATCTCCAGCAGCAGGAAGCCCACGCGGTGCTTTCCGTGCACCATGCGGCCGGTGCCGGCGATGCCGCCGACCCCATCGAGCAATCAGTCGTAGATGCCCTGCGCGTCGCCGTCTTGCCACCCTTCGAATGCCGCCGCCTCGATGCCCAGAGCCAGCCTCTCGGCCAGGTACTCGGGGTCGTAGACGCTCTCGAAGTGGATCGTCAGACGCTCGAACTCGTGTTCCGCGCGGAACGCCCAGAGCGCCCACAGCCCGTCGACGCCGTTCGCCCGGGGCGTGGCCTTGAGGAGCCAGTCGTATCGCTCCATGGAGGGCGCGTGGAGATCCAGCCATCGGTCGCGTTCGCGCGGCAGAACCATCCACGGGCCCGGGACCTCTTCGAAGGCCGGCCAGGCCACCTCGGGGCAGTCCCAACGCCCGGTCCAGGCGCGGACCCTCTCCCGGTTGGCGATGAACTTCGCGCGTGCGCCATCCGCTTCCCGCCGCTTCCGCCTGCCCAGGACCATGGGCACCAGCCTTCCCAGATCGCTCCCGGCGCCTCACCTCTGTGCTCATGCGCGACTCAAGCCCGGCGGGTGGGCACTCGACCAGCGTATCGGCACACGGTGTCGTTCGAAAGCCATTGCCACGCAACGGCGTTGGGACATCTTTGCCGCTCCTCGGGTCTCTACGATCAAGGACCGGGCACCGGTGGACACCATCGCGGGCGACAAGGTGTTGGCACCCGGGACCCCGATGGCCAACCGGGTCCGGTTCCGGCCTGATCGACTGGGCCGGCCTCCTGCACTGACGGACAGTCAACACGGCGTTGCGGTAACGGTGTCGTCCCCAGATTGCTAAGGTCCCACGCACGGGGGAATCATTCGCCGACGCGGGGGCGTCGGCGTCGACGAAGGGGGGCCCTTCATGCCCAAGACCGCCAAGAGCGAGCAGGAAGCGAACGAGCTGCTCACCGCGTACTGTCTGGAAATCGACTTCAGCAAGCAGTGGATCGCCGCCGAGAAGTGGGCGACCAGCATCCGGATCGCGATGAATCCCGCCGAGGGGATCGAAAGCGCCAAGAGCACCATCGACTCGGACAAGCGGGACGTGCAGGACGCCGCGGCGCGCACGCAGCGCCAGACAGCGCTCACGCCACACCTGGGCGCGCTTCGAGCCGCGATCCAGGCCGACAACACCGTCAGCCTCGACACCGAGGGGAAGTTGCTCGCGGCCTGCACGGCGCAGTATGTCGGCGGGGGCGGTGTCGACCTCGGCTATCCGACGGGGCTCACGGCCAGCCAGTACGCCGTCCAGCAAGGCCGGTGGAACCACCTGGCCACCCTGGGGGCCGGGGCCCCGTTCATCGGGGGCTTCCACGCCCTGCCGCCGCAGGACAAGGCCGCGGCGGGCAAGGCCAACGTGGGGGCCACGCTGGCGACCCGGAAGTGGCAGGGCAACCTTTTCGTCACCATCGGCGGCGTGACGTTCAACCTGCACCTGGACGTCAAGATGTAGCTGGCGCCTGCTGGACACGACCGTCCCCGTACGTCCCGGCCGGTGTGCCCGCCGGGCACAACTGCTGGTTTCCCGAATTCCGTCGGTGAAGTCATCCAGGCGCGCGTCAGCGGCGAGTCTCGGCTGCTTGCGGGCGACCGGGACGGTCATTCTCCGGCGACACGGGATGCCAGCCACCGCCCCAGCTGGCCGTCCGCCGGCGACCCCAGGCGGGCGACCGCCTGTCGGGCGGTCTCGCGCTGGTCCACGCGGGGCGCCGGCATGCGGGGTTCGGCCAGGTCGCGGCCGGTGAGCGATCGGTGCCGTGGAACCCCCCGACCGTTGTGACCTCGTCGTACTCGTGCGCGCCAGCTGCGGCAGGCAGGCCTCGTCGCTTGTACGCGACGACCAGGAAGGGACCGCCGATCACTGCGAAGGGGTCGTCGGAGCCGTCGCGGTCGGGGGGAAACCGGCTCATGCCGAGGACCCTGGGCACGTACAGGCGGGCGGCTACTCCCGCGGCAGCGTGGGCAGGTACCGGGGGGCCGTGCGGACCCGCGCCTCCTGCTCGAAGGCGTACGCGTAGCCGAGCAGCCGGGCGTCGCTGAAGCGCGTTCCGAGGAAGGAGACCCCGAGCGGCAGCCCCTGGTCGGTGTAGCCGGCCGGCACACTGATCTGGGGGTAGCCGGCCACCACCGAGTCGTCGGTCGAGCTGGTGAACGGGCTCGGGGCGTCGGGCTGGAAGTCGACCGGCGTGGCCGGGAGTGTGGTGGGCGTGACGTTCGCCGGCGTGCCCCTCGCGCCGGACGCCGATCCGCTTGCCCCGCAGCGCCTCCCGGTCCAGCACCGTGCGGTAGTCGGCCGGGAGCGTGCCCTCGGCGGGTGCGGTGTCCGGGTCCGCGGGATCCGCCCCCTGGATCGCCCACAGGGTCAGCGCGGCGTCGGTGACGTTGCGGGCGATGGGCCCGGCGGTGTCCTGCCGGCTGGTGATCGGCACGATGCCGCTGCGGCTCACCAGCCCCAGCGTGGGACGCACTCCCACCGTCGACGTAGTGGCCGGCCGCCGGGTCCACGATCGAGCCGCCCGTGTCGGTGCCGATCGTCACCGCCGCCAGACTCGTCGCGGCGGCCGCCGCCGACCCGCTGGACGAGCCGCTCGCACTGCGGTCGAGCACGTACGGATTACGGGTCTGGCCGCCCACCGCGCCCCAGCCCGCGATGGCCATCGGGGAGCGGAAGTTGGCCCACTCCGTCATGTTCGCCTTGCCCAGGACGACGGCCCCGGCCTCGCGCAGCCGCCGGACCAGCTCCGCGTCCTTGGCGGGCCGCGCCGCGGACAGCGCCGTCGACCCGGCCGTGGTCGGCTGCCGGTCGGCGGTGTCCATGTTCTCCTTGAGCAGCACCGGGATGCCTTCCAGCGGTCCGCGCGACCCGTGGACGCGCCGTGCGCGGTCGCTCGCACGCGCGATGGCAGCCGCATCGGGGTTGACCGTGACCACCGCCCCGAGGCGCGGGTTCAGGTCGCGGATCCGGTCGAGGTAGAGCCCGGTCAGCTGTTCGGCGGTCAGCCGGTGGCGCTCCATCGCCTGCTGCAGGTCGGAGATCGTCATCCGGTCCAGGTCCGTGGTCCGGACCGCGGCCGGACGCCCGGCGGGTTCGGCCCCGGCCCGGGCGACGGTGGGGCGATCAGGCAGATCGAGGTGGCGGCCACCGCGGCGCCTCGTGCCACGGCCTGACGGACGGTCCCATGGTGTGTTCCTCCCGGGAGCATGGCGCGCGGGCGCGGCGACCGGCGGCGTACCGCCGCCGGAGCTGCGCGGCTACGCACCGCACAGTTCTCTTCTCCCGAGAACACTAGGAACCGGCCCTCAGCGCTGACATCCGGTCACCGCCCGGCCTTTGGCGGGGGCGTCTCCCACCGGGCTGCGGGGGAATACCCCACCGGCCCCGCCGGGTGCGGGCGTTCCGGGGACTCCGCGCGCGGTGCCGGACGCGGTGACCACCTTTCGCGCGACGACCGCCGGGGTGGTCGGCCCCGCCTGCGAACGCTGAGGCCCACCGGCTTGCGCGCGGGCTGGCGTGACGGGTCGCTCAGATGTCCGCGACGTGATCGGGCCCGGGCTGCGGCGCGGGAACCGACCTGTCGACCCCTCCCCCGCCGGAGCAGTGCCCAGGACTTGTGGACCATCCGGTTCGAGAACCGCTGCCTGGCCGAGCGCGAGGGGCAGGCCGCTTGACCGACGGTAGGAGCCACCAGCCGGGCTGTGGCTGGGACGCGAAAACCCGGTGAACGTCGCCGGCCGTCCCGGGATACTGGCCGCCATGGATGAGGTCGAGGTCGTGGTCGCGCATTCCGAGCGAGTGACTCTGCGTGTCGGCGATGTGTTCCTGAAGGTGGACGCCGACCAGGCGCGCATCGACGCCGAGGTCGAGGCGATGGCCCTGGCGCCGGTTCCGACTCCGGAGGTCCTATGGTGCAAGCCGCCCGTGCTCGCGATCACCGCGCTCCCGGGGACGACCCTCGGGCGCCTCGGCGGGCCGTCGACCGGGTCGCCGGCGGCGTGGGCCGCAGCGGGCGCCGCGATCCGGAAGCTGCACGACGCGCCGCTGCCACCACGGCCGGGCCGGGCCGGGCGGAGCATCGTCGCGCTGACGGCGGAACTCGACCACGAGTGCGAGTTGCTGGTCGCCAACGGCCTCCTGCCCGCCGACCTGGTCACCCGTAACCGCCACGTCGCGGCGGCCGCGCTCCGGCCCTGGGCTCCGGCGTTCACGCACGGCGACCTGCAGATCGCCCACGTCTTCGTCGACGGCGACCGGGTCACGGGCATCATCGACTGGTCCGAGGCAGGCCGGGGTGATGCCCTGTACGACCTCGCCACCTTCACGCTCGGACACGAGGAGCGCCTCGACGACGTCATCGCCGGCTACGGCACCGACGTCGACCTGGAGGTGATCCGGGCCTGGTCGTCGTTGCGAAGCCTGCTGGCGGTTCGCTGGCTCGTCGAGCACGGCTTCGACCCGTTCACCCCGGGCTGTGAGGTCGACGTGCTGAGATCCCGGATGTGAGACTTCGCGGGCCGCCCCGTCGCAACGACTCGCGCTCGCACGTCATCCCGTCCACAGGCCTTGGCCAGTGCTCCCCGCCAGGAGGGGTGACGCCACCGGTGTCGCCGGGGTCAGCAGGCGCATGCCGCAGCGGCAGGCGCCGGCTCGGTGCTCCGGCCGCTGCTGGTGGAGCGGGCGTCGCCGGTCGGGGTCGCGCTCCTGCCGAGCTCGTTGGCGTCGGCCTTGACGACGCGGTCAGTGGCCCTGATGCCGTGTCGTAGCCGAGGGAGACCCGCACGGGTCAGAGCCATCCGTTGCGGCGGAAGGCGCGGTAGAGGAGACCGGAGGCCAGCGCCATGAGGGCGAGGGCGAGTGGATAGCCGCAACTCCAGCGAAGTTCGGGCATGTGCTCGAAGTTCATCCCGTAGACACCGGCGACCATGGTGGGGATCGCGAAGATCGCCGCCCAGGCCGAGATCCGGCGCATGTCGTCGTTCTGCCAGGTACCCACCCGCGCCTGCTGCGCGTTCAGGACCGAGTTCAGCAGCTCGTCCAACGACTGGACCTCGGTGTCGGTGCGATTGAGGTGGTCCGCCACGTCACGGAAGTACGGGAGCACCTTGGGCGGAAAGCCCTTCTCCTCCTGGCCCGGCCCGCTCAAAAGCCCCTCCAGGACGGGGACGAGGGGCTGTACCGCGTCACGGAACTCCCGCACCTCCCGCTTGAGGGAGTAGATCTGCTCGGTGTGGTCGACGCGGGAGGTGGAGAACACGCAGTCCTCCAGCTTGGTAAGCGCGGCCCGCACCTTGTCCGCGGCGTCGCTGTAGGCGTCCACGACCACGTCGAGGACAGCGTGCAGCACGGACAACGGCCCTATGCGCAGCATGCCCGGGTCGGCTTCCAGCCTGCGGGCGGCTCCAACGGTCGGGTCGGCCGCACCGTGCCGCACGGTGAGTACGTACCGGGGGCCGACAAAGACCATCAGCTCCCCGGTCTCCACCGCCGCATCCGCATCGACGTACCAGAGCGTCTTGAGCGCGACGGCCAGCACGCCGCCGAAACGCTCCGTCTTGGGGCGCTGCCGCGCCTGGACCGCATCCTCGACCGCCAAGGGGTGCAGGCCCAGCTCCTCAGCCAGCTGCATCAGCTCGGCCTCGGTCGGATCCACCAGACGTACCCAGGCGAACTCGCCTTCACCCAGGCCGCGTAGCCGCTTCAGCATGAGCTGGCAGGCTTGGTCCTCCAGGCCGCACTCCACGCCCTCCGACCGGCCCGAGCGTTCCTCGTACATCACACATTCCATCCCACCCACCTGCCTCCACACGCCGATTTCATGCGCCACCGCCCTTGGGGAGACTCTTCCGCGGATGCTGGTGCACGTCCCGCTCGGTTCGTCCACTGCCTCCACCCTCATTCGGTTCTCGGACCTGACCGGCAAGCACGTCGAAAACGACGGCGATGGTGCGCGTCGTGGTGCGCCAGCACCCCGACCTGGAGGGCGGGCCGGTCGAGATCCAGGCGCTGGCGGAAGAGCTGGCCACGATGGAGAAGCTGGCGCTCGACCTGGTGACGATCGAGCTGCACTTCCCCGACGCCGAAGAGCCGGAGACGGTGGTCCTGGAGGCCGAAGCGTTCAACCGGCTTGCCTCGGCCGCTCCGATGGCCGACGTGCTGCGCGGCGCTTCGCCGACTCCGTGGCGGCCGCTCTCGCCACCTTCAGCAGCCTCCTCGTGGCCACGGTCGGCATCGTCATCTGGAAGGCCGCCGGCGGTGCACGCGCCGACCGCCGGGGCCTGCCGTGACCTGCGGCATCGGCGCCTTGCCCCGGCAAGGGCGGGGGCTTGATCTCCGTGATCCCGGGCAGACGGCGGTGGTGCTGAGAATTCTGTCCGTGGTCCTGATGATGTGCGTCGCCATCCTCGCCGTCCTCGCCGCCGGCCTCTGGTCGCCCTGGTGGTGGGCGGCGGCCGGCCCCTTGCTGGCCGTCGCGCTGCTGGGCGTCTGGGACCTGCTCCAACGCCGCCATTCGGTGCTGCGCAACTACCCGGTCCTGGGCCACCTGCGGTTCCTCATGGAGAGCATCCGTCCCGAACTCCAGCAGTACTTCGTGGAGCGCAACTTCGACGGGCGGCCCTTCGACCGGGACACCCGCTCCATCGTGTACGAGCGGGCCAAGGGCACCGACGCCGAGGAGCCGTTCGGCACCGAGCTCGACCTCTACGCGGCGGGCCGGGAGTTCCTGGTCCCGTCGATGGCCCCGTGTCCCGTCCCCAAGGACGCGCCGCGGGTGCGGATCGGCGGCCCGGACTGCACCCAGCCCTACGACATGGCGCTGCTCAACGTCTCCGCGATGTCCTTCGGTTCGCTGTCGGCCAACGCCGTGCTCGCTCTCAACACCGGTGCCGCCCTCGGCGGATTCGCGCACGACACCGGTGAGGGCGGGCTCTCCGAGTACCACCTCCGCCCCGGCGGCGACCTGGTGTGGGAGATCGGCACGGGCTACTTCGGCTGCCGCACCGAGGACGGGGACTTCGACCCGGACCAGTTCGCCGAGAAGGCGGCGCACCCGCACGTCAAGTGCGTGTCGCTGAAACTCAGCCAGGGGGCCAAGCCCGGTATCGGCGGTGTGCTGCCCGGCGCCAAGGTCAATGCGGAGATCGCCGAGGTGCGCGGCGTTCCACAGGGCCGGACCGTCAACTCGCCGCCCTACCACCGGGTCTTCAGCACTCCACGCGAGCTGGTGCGCTTCGTCGCGAGGATGCGCGAGCTGTCCGGTGGCAAGCCCACCGGCTTTAAGCTCTGCGTCGGCTCGCGCCGCCAGTTCCTCGCCGTCTGCAAGGCGATGCTGGAGGAAGGCACCACCCCGGATTTCATCATCGTGGACGGCGCGGAGGGCGGCACCGGCGCCGCACCACTGGAGTTCGCCGACAACATCGGCCTCCCGCTCACCGACGGCCTGATGATCGTCCAGAACGCCCTGGTGGGCACCGGCCTGCGCGAGCGGATCAGGATCGGCGCCAGCGGCAAGGTCGCCACCGGCAGCGACCTGGTGAGGCGGCTCGCGCTCGGCGCCGATTTCACCAACGCCGCCCGGGCGATGATGTTCGCCGTCGGCTGCATCCAGGCCCAGCGCTGCCACACCAACACCTGCCCGGTGGGCGTGGCCACCCAGGACCCGCGGCGTGCCCGGGCACTGGATGTCGGCGACAAGTCGCAGCGCGTGATGCGGTTCCAGGAGGCGACCGTCAAGAGCGCCCTTCAGATCATGGCCTCGATGGGCGTGACGGATCCGGCCGAGCTGGGCCCGCACATGCTGCAGCTGCGGGTGGACACCCACACCATGAGCTCCTACGCCGACATCCACTCCTGGCTGGCCCCCGGCGAACTGCTCCAGGACCCGCCCGCGGCCTGGGCCGCGGACTGGCACGCCGCCGATCCCGACCGCTTCACCGTCTGACCGCCCGCTCCCACCCTGCGCCCATCAGGGCGCTCCCACCCTCCGGAGGACCACCCCCATGGCACGCACCGTCGCCCGTGTGATCATCGACGCCCTGCAGGACCTCGGTGTGCGACACGTGTTCGGCGTCGTCGGCGATGCGCTGAACCCGCTGACCGACGCCATCCGCAGCACCGAGGGCGTGGAGTGGGTCGGCTGCCGCCACGAGGAGGCCGCCGCGTTCGCCGCCGGTGCCCAGTCGCAGCTGTCCGGCTCGCTGGGCGTCTGCATGGGCACCGTCGGGCCCGGCGCCGTGCACCTGCTGAACGGCCTGTACGACGCGGCGAAGAGCCGCACCCCGGTGCTGGCCATCGCCGGTCAGGTGCCCCTCACCGAGGTCGGCAACGACTACTTCCAGGAGGTCGACAACGACCTGCTCTTCCGCGACGTCGCGGTCTTCCGAGCCACGGTCACCTCGCCCGACCAGATGCCCCGGCTGCTGGAGTCCGCGGTGCGCGCCGCGATCAGCGACAGCGGCGTGGCCGTGCTGACCGTGCCCGGCGACCTCGGCGACCAGGAGATCAGCGACGACCGTCCGGCCCGCTTCCCGCGCACCCGCCCGGTCACCCGCCCGGACGAACCGGGCATCCTGGAGGCCGCCGAGCTGATCAACGCCGCCGACAAGGTCACCCTGCTGGTCGGCAGGGGTGCCCGACAGGCCCGTGAGGAGGTGCTGACCCTCGCCGAGCGGACCGCCGCGCCCATGGTCCTCACCCTGAAGGCGAAGGAGGGCTTCGAAGCGGACAACGACTACCAGGTCGGCCAGACCGGCCTGATCGGCAACCCCGCCGCCGCCCGGGCGCTGGACGGCTGCGACCTGCTGGTGATGCTCGGCACCGACTTCCCCTACCGGGACTGGTACCCGACCGACTGCAAGGTCGTCCAGATCGACGTCCAGGAGCGCAACCTCGGGCGCCGCATCCCACTCGACGCCGGTCTGGCCGGCGACGTCGGGGCGACCCTGCGCGCGCTCCTGCCCCACCTGAACGAGGGAGCGGGACGGGACCGCGAGCACCTGGAGTCCGCGCGCAAGGAGTTCACCCACTGGCAGGCCGGCCAGGCCAAGCTGGCCGACCCGTCCCACGACAAGCGCCTCACCGGCCGGCTGCGCCGGGCCCTCGACAACCCGGGCCACGACATCCGCCCCGAGGCCCTGGCCGCCGCGGTGAACGAACTGGCGGACCAGGACGCGGTCTTCACCTCCGACACCGGCATGGCGACGGTCTGGCTCTCCCGCTTCGTCACCATGCACGGCGAGCGGCGCCTGCTGGGCTCCTACAATCTCGGCTCGATGGCCAACGCCATGCCGCAGGCCCTCGGTGCCCAGCTCTGGGCGCCCGAGCGGCAGGTCATCGCGTTCTGCGGCGACGGCGGCCTGAGCATGCTGCTCGGCGACCTGATGACGATCAAGACGCACCGGCTGCCGGTCAAGCTGGTCGTCTTCGACAACCGGCGCCTCGGCATGGTCAAGCTCGAACAGGAACAGGCCGGCCTGGTCGAGTTCGGCACCGAGCTCGACAACCCCGACTTCGCCGCCGTGGCCAACGCCCTGGGCCTGACCGGCATCCGCGTCACCGACCCCGCCACCCTCCACGACAGCGTCCGGCGCGCCCTCAGCACCCCGGGCCCGGTCCTGCTCGACGTCCTCACCAACCCGCAGGAGCTGGCCGTTCCCGGCAAGCCCACCGCGCAACAGGGCTGGGGCTTCGCCATCGCCAAGCTCAAGGAGACCCTGCAGAGCAAGGAGAGCTGACGCCCCGGCACGGTGCCCCCGGAGCCGACCCGACAGAAGCGCGACCCGGAGCACCCGCGCGCCACCGCGCAGCGGTCGCTGAATGCCGAAACAGGTGCAAAAAGCCCCCACTCCCCGCGCATGAACCCGCCGAACCGGGTCAGACGAAGACCAAGTCCGCTGCTACGAAAGGTGATTCCGTGGAGAACATCATGTGGGAATACCAGGAGAACTCCGGCTACCAGACCGGCACGGACCTGACCGGCTACAAGGTCGAGGCCACCGACGGCCACATCGGCAAGGTCGACAAGCACTCCGAGGACGTGGACGCCCGCTACATCGTGGTGGACACCGGCCCGTGGATCTTCGGCAAGCACGTGCTGCTCCCCGCCGGCACCGTCACCTCGATCGACACCGCCAACGAGACCATCCACGTCAGCCGCACCAAGGAAGAGATCAAGAACTCCCCCGAGTTCGACAAGGACAAGCACCCCGGCGACGCCGACTACCACCAGCAGGTCGGCAACTACTACAACGGCAACCGGTCGAACTACTGACCATTGCCACACCCAGCGAGGCGGCCCGCACAGGACGACTGTGCGGGCCGCCTCGCGTGCTGCCGTGCTCGGCGGCCGGTCCTGACCTTGCCCGGGGACCACGCCCCCTGAGCAGCCCCGAGGAGCGAGCGCACCGCAGAAGTCGGACCAGGACCGGTTGTCGCGAACAGGGCCGGCAGGGCACCGGTCCGGTGCCCGACCCGTCCCACGAGGGCGCTGCGCAACGGCGCGGGGCCCCTCGTCCGAAGACGACGGGAGGCCGCTCCCGGCACGCGGCGACCACGCCGCACCGGTGACCGGCCGGCGCCGGGAGTGGACCTCTCGCGGCGGGGAATGCGCTGGTGACAGCCGCGCCGCACACGGAAGGCGGTTCATGGGCTCGGACAGGAAGACGCCCGACCACCGGGCGAGGGCGTTGCAGCGCTTGCCGCGCCGCGACCGCCGCGGCGAGGCCCGGCTGCCCGCGGTGCTCGCCACCCTGGCGGCCATGCTGCTCTACCTCGTCCTGCCGGAGCAACTGCTGTTCGTCCCGCGCTTCGTCCTGCCGGGCCTGGAACTGCTGCTCTTGATACCGCTGATCGCGGTCAACCCGCGCCGGATGACCCGGCAGAATCACTTCTCCCGGATCGTGTCGCTGACCCTGGTCGCTCTCATCGGCATCAGCAACCTCGTCTCGCTCGGCCTGCTGGTGCACGCCATGGTCACCGACAAGGCCCAGGAAGGCGGCCCCCTGCTGATCGCCGCGCTCCAGGTCTGGGCCACCGGCATCATCGTCTTCGGCCTGGCGTTCTGGGAGCTCGACCGCGGCGGCCCGGTGGCGCGCACCCAGGCGGCGCGCTCCGACCTGCCGCTGGCGGACTTCCGCTTCTCCCAGGACGAGAACGACGACGCCGTCGAGGAGGTCGCCGACGGCTCGTCCCGCACCAGCGACTGGGCGCCCACCCTGATGGACTACCTGTACGTCTCGGTCACCAACTCCACCGCCTTCAGCCCCACCGACACCATGCCGCTGTCCCCCCAGGCCAAGGCGCTGATGGCCATCGAGAGCATCGCCGCACTGCACAAGGTGGTGGTCGACCCTGACGCGGTGAAGCAGGCCCGCACCTACGCGAAGGACCTGTAGAAGGAGGCCGCCGGGAAGCTGGAGCCGGCCCGGGGACGCGGCAAGGCCCCGGCCATGACACTCGGTCCGCTCCAAGCATCGCCGCGACCTGTCCGGCGTCGGTGCGGGGCCGGCGGGACAAGACGGTCGTGCTGCTCGGCTTCGCGCTCGGCGCGCGCCGCCACGAACTCGCCTTCCTGCTGCTGGCGTCCGTCCGGTTCGAGGACGAGCGCGGCATGGTGGTCACCGTCGTGGTGTCCAAGACCGGCCCGCGCGAGGTGGCCGTCCCGTACGGCGAGAACCCGGACACCTGCCCGGTGCGCGCGGTGAAGGCCTGGATCGCCGACCTCGAGACCGCCGGCGCCGCCGACCCGGGCCTGCCGCTGTTCCGCTCGCTCCACGCCTCGGGCTCGATTCTCGGCGGGGTGACGCCCGAGACCGTCGGCGACTGGATCACCGCCGCCGGCCAGCGTGCCGGCGTCGCGGTCCGCTTCACCGGCCACTCGGTGCGCTCCGGCCTGGTCACCGCGGCCCGCCGCGCCGGCAAGGACGCCAAAGCCATCTCCGCCACCACCGGACACCGGCCCAACTCCTCCGTCCTGCACGGCTACATGCAGACCGAGGACCGTTGGCATGAGAAGGACAACGCCCTCGTCGGCCTGCTGTAGACGGTGCCCGGCAGAAACGGGACGCAGGAGCCTCATGCCGCCAGCCGGCAGTGGCCAGCGGGGTGTTGTGTCGGTGGCCGCCAGTGCGTTGTTCGGTAGGTCCCGAGAAGGCCTGAGCGGCCGCGGCAGGGCACTGCCGGGGCCGCTGCTTTCCCTGGGGCGCGCGCACGGCATCCGGCGCCCCTTGTGCGCTGCTGCGCCCCCTACCGTCTGCGTGGCGTAGCGGTCAGGATGGCCGGGTTGTCGTTCTGCGTGCGAAGGGGGATCCCTGGTGGGTAATCGGGAGAAGGACCAGCCGCTGAAGAAGGGCAAGGCGCCGCCCGGGAACGCGGACGGGAAGGTCGACAAGCCGGATCCGGGTAGTGAGGGGAAGCACCGGAAGCCGAAGCAGGACTGAGCGTGGACCTCGACCTCGTGAAGTGGCGGGCCGGCCTTGATGAGGCGATGGAGGCGCGTGGGGCCTGGCCCGAGCGGGCTCCGTGGCTGCGCGAGGCCGTGTCCGCTTTGCCGCGGGACTGGTTCGCGCCGGAGCGACTGTGGCGGTGGGACGGGGACGCGTACGTGGCGGTGGACCGGTCGGCCGATCCGCAGGGTTGGGCCGGCGAGCTGTACGGCGACCAGTCCGCGGCCGCGGTCACCCAGGTGAGCGAGGGGCTGGCGTCGTCCAGCCTGTCCGCGCAGGGCGTAGTGGTGGACATGCTGGACTCGCTGCTGCTGGAGCCCGGGCACCGGGTGTGGGACATCGGCGGTGGGCAGGGTTGGAACGCCGCGCTCGCCGCGCGGCGGGCCGGCCTCGGCCGGGTAGTGTCCACCGAGATCGACCCGGGGCTCGCCAAGTTCGCGCGGGCCCGGCTGGCGGCCGCCGGCCTGGACGTCGAGGTGCTGGTCGCCGACGCCACCGGCACGGCGCCGGATGGTGAACGGTTCGACCGGGTGATCGCCACCTACGCCGTCGAACGAGTACCCCCGGCGTGGGTGGAGGCGACCCGCCCGGGCGGGCGGATCGTCTACCCGTGGGGACGGCTGGGCCACGTCGCCCTCACGGTCGCCGACGATGGCCGCAGCGCGACGGGATGGGTGCAGGGCCTGGGCCAGTTCATGGCGGATCGGGCCGGGGCGGCGCCGCCGGTGGCCGGGTTCGCCGGGTACGCGGCGGTCCGTGGCGAGGGCCCGGCCGAGACCGAGCGGGTGGTGGAGCGGGATCTCGAGCCTCTTGAGGGGACCTGGGATCTCACGTTCGCGCTGCGGGTGGCGGTGCCGGACGCGGTGATCACCACCGGGCGGGACGAAGACGGGGTGAACGCCTGGGTCCACGACGGAGCCACCTCGTGGGCGGCGTTCGGCGCGGTGGGTGACGGCACGACCGTGCTGCACCAGGGCGGTGATCGGCGCATCGGTGACGAACTGATGGTCGCCTGGGCGACGTGGGACAGTCTGGGCCGGCCGGAGCCGTGCGACTACGGCATCACGGTGCGTCCGGACCGCCAGTTCGTGTGGTTGAAGGATCCGGTGGACGGCCCACGGTGGGCCGTCGGCGGGGCGGTGGCGGCCGGCGGGCCGGCTCGTTGAGCACGGTATGAGCAGCGTTCGTGCTGGTGGTGGTCTGGCTCGGGGTCTTGAACTGCGGGTGCCGGTGCGGTTGGCCGGGTCACGCGAGAAGGTGGAGCGGCGGGACGCGGACCACAGCTCTGCCTCCGCTGCACCCGCGGGCCGGCTGGTGCCTGGAGGAGGCCCCCGCCGGGGCCTGTCGGACACTGTGCCGCTCCGGGCGGCCGCGCGCGGTGCAAGATCCGGCGGCCGCGTTCACCGGATCAGGGGTACGCGCCGGCTTGGCCCCGACCTGCCCGGCTACTGTTCCGGAAACCCGCGCTCAAAGGCCCGCGGACCGTCCCGTACCAGTAGCGGGAGGCGGGAGGCGGGCGTCAGCCGCAACGGCGGCCAGCCTGCCGGCGGGCGCGCAGGAGCGCCGGACACCACATGGCGATGCCCGCCACCAACGGAGCCGCGAAGCCACCGGCCTCAGCAGTGGTGAAGACGGCCGTCAGCAGGGCGCCGTCGAAGGACAGCGGCGGCTCGCCGTGCTTGGCAATCATGCCGCCGTTCATGGCCGCGATCGCCGCCAGGCAGAGGGCCAGTCCCAGCCGGGTCCACAGAATAGGCAGCAGGAAGTGGAGGAGGGAAAGGAAGGCTGTGGAGAGGGCGAGGACCAGTGGCAGTCCGTTGACGAACACGACGCTCTCGCCCCGTCCGGCCAAGGCCTCGCGGGTGGCGATGAGCAGCATGGCGCCGCTGATCGCGGCGTAGCCGAGGAAGAGGACGGCGGCGGGCACCGCGAGCGCGGGATGCAGCCGCTCCTCGCGCATCGCCGGGTCGGCGGCGCTCTCCGCGGTCACAGGAGAGTAGATTCGGGACGTGCGGGCCGTTCGGTAGCAGTTCGCCGTGCGGACCAGCTGAGGGGGATCGGCATGGGAGCCATGCTCGCCCGCCGTGGCATCCCGGTCGCCGCAGCGGCGCCCTGGTTCACCCGAGGATGCGACGTACCTCTGGGCAGGGTTGACACCACAGGACGACCGGCCCGAAGGACGCCACCGCCGCGCTGTGGCCGGCGCCCGGACGTGCCGTCCGCCCCACGGAGCGGGCCTACGCCGCCAGGACCTGCCTGCGCGGACACCTCGAAGTCACCGACCGCCTCGGCGACGGCCGGCCACCGTTTCGCACCGCGGGCCTGCCGACCGGCGTGGCCGCCAGCACGAGCAAGGCTTCGCCCTACCGCGTACGGGCGGGCGGCCTCGTGGCCCGCATGGTCCAGTACTGGCAGGAGTCGCACGCCGTCGACATACCCGACCCAACGCACCTGATCCCTGGTCGGCCGCGCCGCCGCTGCTGCCGTAGAGCACGCCGGGGCGGGACGAATACGAGTCCGCCCCGCCTCGGCGCCACGGTCTACCGGCGCACACGTTCGCCGAGGTAGCCGCTGATCCGGTCGGCCTCGTACCGCATCATCTCCGCGAGCCGCTCTCCCGCCCACAGCAACAGGGTGAGGGTGAGCTCGCGGGCGTCCTCGACCTCCCGGCCGGTCCGCAGGTACCCGAGGAACGGCGGCACGAGTCGCACGCTCCGCTCGACCATGCCGGAGCCATCGGGGCCGGTCTGGAGGCTGTCGGCCAGGACGACGAGGATGTCCAGCGCGGTCGGGCCCGCCGGGTGCTCGTGCCGCTGCGCCTGGTGGACCGGGTCGCGCTGTTCGAGCAGCCACTGGTGGACGCGGGTCCAGTCAAGGGCGCAGACCTGAGCGAGGTAGCTGCACTGTTCGGCGGCGAGCCACTCGGCGAGCAGCAGAGCGTCTTCGCGCAATGTGCCAGCCGCCTGCCAGTCTTCCAGCGCGGCAGTGAGGTCCTGGTAGATCGTCCAGTTCGGCGGCGGCGCGTCCTTACCGTGGTGGGCGGCCTCGTCGAGCGCGACGGTCCGAAGCAGTTCGAAGGCGAGGGTGCGCGGGTCGGGGCCCGGTGGTGGTCTCAGGCACCGTGGCCTCCTACAGCGGGGGTGCGGGTGTCGGCGTCGCGGTAAGGCACGGCCGCCGGGTCAGGGTCGACGGGGGATGCTCAGGGTCGGACCGCGGTCAAGGGCATGAGGGCCGGGCTTGGGTCCCCCCTCACGGGCAGGCGGCACGACTGCGGTCGCGGGCGGAAGGGGCATGCTGCGTAGGGTTCGGACGGGTGAGGCCAGCAGCAGGGCGACCGGCACGATTTGGAGTACCGCGCCGATGGTGAGGGTCGTCCGTACGTCGAGGAGGGCGACGAGGATGCCGGCGGTCGCGGCGGCGAGCGGCCGTGCGCCGGCCGTCACCGTGGTGCTCGCCGCCTGCATCCGGCCCTGGAAGCGCGGGTCGCACAGCGCCTGGCGCAGGGAGCGCTGGCTGGTGCCGGCCGCGGTGGCCCAGAACAGCTGCACGGCGAGCGCCGTGGCCAGGGCGATCTGCCAGCCGGGGCCGGGCCGGGCGAGGAGCAGGGGCACCTGTGCGAGGGGGCTGACTGCGAATCCGGAGATGATGGTCGCGCCGAGGCCGATCCGGTCTGCGATTCTCGGGGCGAGGAGCGCGCCGGCCAGGCTTCCGGCACCGCCGGCTCCCATGATCACGCCGAATGCGGTCGGGGAGATAGCGAGGGCGGTCAGAAGGTAGTAAGCCCAGTACGTGTTCATGACCGCCAGGCCGAAGCTCAGTGTGGACAGGGCAGCGATCACCGTGCGGATCGTGGGCTGCCCGAGGACGTAGCGCACCCCGTCGGCGATGTCCCGTGCAAGGCCGCGTCGCCCTGCGGGCCGCCCGTCGTTCTGTTCGGGTACGCGGATTCGCCAGAAGAGCAGTGCGGAGAGGAGGAAGGACACGGCGTCGGCGAGGACCGACCGGGCGGGGCCGAAGGCGCCCACCAGCGCGGCGCCGGCGTTGCTGCCGGCGCTGTCGGCCACCGACGACGCGGCGCCGAGCCTGGAGTTGGCGTTCTGCAGCTGGTGCGGTTCGACGAGGGCGGGCAACAGGCTGATCGCTGCGGCGTCGTGCACCGTCTTGGTGATGCCGAGGACGATCGTGACCGCGTAGAGGTGGCCGATGGTGAGCACACCCGTCAGCGCGGAGGCCGGGATGGTCACCAGGGCGGTGGCCGCGGCGAGGTCCGAGGCGATCAGCTGGGGCCGCTTCGCGCGGCGGTCCGACACGGCGCCGGCCCACAGTGCGAGTGTGCTGGGGAGCTGGCCGAGGAACGCCAGGACGGCGACCTGGGCGGTGCTCGCGTGGAGGTCCAGCACGGCAAGGGCGGGGAGAGCGACGGAACTCACCGCTGATCCGGACAGGCTCGCGGCCTCGCTGCCCAGGAGATACCGGAAGGGCCGGCTCGCCCACGCCGTGGTCCGCGGCGCCCGAGCAGCCGTCGTCATCTGCTCCCACCACCGGATGCCCGGTCCGAGGCGATGACGTCGGAGCACCGGACGTCGGCCGGACGCGAGGGCGTGGGCCGGGCTTCGAAGAAGCCGGTCCGCGGCTCCGAGCGGAACGGCCTGGGAGGGGAAGGCCCCCTGCGAGCCGCACTGTGATCGGTGCGCCGACAGCCCGAGTCTCTGCGGGCGGGACAACGGGGCGCTGCGTGCCGGGAGCGCCGGACCCCGGTCATGACGCCGTCCTGGTGGTCGGCGCGTCCGTCCGTCTCGAAGGGGCGTTGAGTGACGTCGGGTCCGGGCCACTGGAACACCAGGCGGGTCATCCTCTTGGTCAGGACGTCGCCGACGGGGAGGTGGTCGCCGGACGCGCTGGCGGGGTGGATCGTCAGCCGGGGGTACCCGCGGCCCCGTACGTGGCGGTCCCACGCGCGGACGGCGTCGGCGAGTTGCTCGGCGAGCTCAGGGCCCAGGGGGCCGAAGGCGTGGGCGATTAACTCGGCCCCGTCCTCGGCGGCCGGGGTGTGGGTGAGGTAGGCGAGTGAGGCGGCGCCGAGCAGCGCGGCCGCGTCTGCGCCACGCGGAACGGCGGCGATCCCGGTGCCGCGCTCACGGCCGAGTGCGAGACGGCAGAATCCGGGCAGACGGGTCGCGAGGTAGAGCTGCAGCGTCTCGAACGACTCGCCGCGGGCGACCCGCACTCCGGTGGACACCTCGTGCCGCACCCCGAGCAACGCCTCGTCAAGACCCTGGATGTCGCGAGACGGGCCGTCCTCGAAACGCAGCCGCAACTCGCCGCCGGCGAGGTCGGCGACCGGGGTGGCGCGGCCCATCGACCCGAGGTCGCGAACGAAGCCGCAGTAGGTCCAGTCCCGTGCCCACAGCACGTCGCCGTGCCGTTGGAGGGCGATGGCGCGGGTGTAGCCGTGGACCTCGAGCGGAACCACCAGGTGGCCGCCCTCGGCGAGTTGCTCGCGCCACGCCGGGGCGATGTCCCAGACGTTGTGGGTGACCACGATGGCGTCGAAGCCTCCGCGCGGCACGTGCCGGGCGGGCGCGCCCAGTGCCCCGTCGCCCTGGAGGGCCAGGACCCGGCCGCTGCCCGCCTCCGCGGTGAACCTCCGGGTCCGGTTCACGACGTAAGGGTCGATATCGATGGTAATCACCTGCCCGGCCTCGCCGACGACATGCGCGATCAGCTCCGCGTTGTACCCGCCGCTTCCGACCTCAAGTACGGCGGCGCCGGGCTCCAGCCGAAGCTTCTCGATCATGTCGGCCTGCAGCCACACCGCGGACACCGAGCTGGTCACTCGCCCGGTCTCGTCCCGGCGGGTGACGACGGCCAGGTCGTCGTCGTAGGCGGTAGCCAGGTCCTTCTCCGGCGCGAACCGATGCCGGGGCACCGTGCGCAGCGCGCCCTGTACCGCGGCGGAGGGCGCCCAACCGGCCGCGATCACGGCGTCCGCCATCCGCTGGCGCAGCCGGACAGCCTCGGCGGGCTCCCCGGGGACGGATGGCTGGTCGGCGGCGGTCGGGTAGGCGTGGATCGTCGGCAGGTCGGGGATGACGCCGGGCCAGATCGCGTTCAGGGCGTGCGCGGTCGGGGCGAACACGTCGCCGAGGCAGGCCAGGGCGTGGAGGTCGTGCCATTCCCATCGGTCGAAGAGCTGGTCCTCCGGGTTCGTCAGAGTCCCGCTCCAGGTGCGGACACGGACGACGGCGGTCAGCCGTGGAATGCCGTGGGAGTCGTCGGTGAGCATGGTCACCACCGTGGTGTCGGCGGTGGTGGCGACAAGCCCGGTCTCCTCGGCAAGTTCCCGGCATGCCGCTTCCTCGAAGCTCTCCACCCCGGTGGTCTTCCCGGCGGGCAGTTCCCACATGTTCCCGCGGGAGTGGCCCAGGAGGACCCGGCCGGCGTCGTCGGTGACGACCACCACGGCTCCGGTGAGGGCGTGGCCGGTGGTCGGGCCCTTCTCCACCGCCCTGGTGTCGATGTGGCAGGGGCCGCGCAGGACGAGGACCGCGAGGTCGTCCGCGGCCAACCGCCGCGTTTCCTTCCACCCGGCGGTGAGCAGGCTGATCTCGTCCTCGTCGAGGGCGATCGCCCGCTTGTCGGCTGGGGTGTGCTCGACCACGGGAGTGATCACCACGAGCGTGCCGCCGGGCCGCAGCCGCTCCCCGAGAGCGTGCAGCACCCGGGTCCGGTCGCCCAGGAACGGGTACATCAGCCGCAGTGTGATGAGGTCATAGCCGTCGCCGTTCAGCTGCGCCGGGTCGTCGCGCTCGATGTCCAGCCGCAGCCACCGCACCCCGTCGATGTGGCCGTGCTCGGCCCGGGCCCGCTCCACCGCGCCGGCGGCGAAGTCCACGGCGTCCACCGTGTAGCCCAGACCCGCGAGATGGACGGCCAACTCCCCGGTGCGGCAGCCGACGTCGAGCGCTCGCCCACCACCGTCGGGCGCCGGGGTGTGCTCGGCCAACAGCGCCCGCTCGCGCTCCCCCGGCGGCCGGAACCCCCGGCCGCCGGCGTAGTGCTCCTCCCAGCTCTCGACGGCATACGCCACGTACTGCTCCTCTGCTCGGTGGGTGGTGTGGGTGGTCACGGGCGGTGGGTGGCGCGCATCCGGGCCAGGGTCCGGCGGCCTCGTTCCAGCAGTTCGGGGTCTTCGTTGGCAGCTCCGTACTGGATGCCGGAGACGGCGTCGAGGACTTGGTGGACGGCGAGGTGCTCCTCCTCGGTCTCCGAGAGCTGCCTGCCGTAGCCGGCCATCACGGCCTCGCAGAGGTCCGGCCGGCCGACCCAGGCGTCGGACAGGCGCACGAAGTCCCGCACCGCCGAGCCCGGTTCGGCACGCTCGAAGTCGATGACGTACAGGCTTCCGGTCACCTCGTCCCACCGGAGGTTCCGCAGTTGGAAGTCGCCGTGGGTCGGCACCAGGTCGAGGACGGAGAGCTGTTCGGCCCGCTTGGCCATGGCACGGATGTAGTCCTCGTCGCCGGGTGCGAGGTGGTCGCGGGCGCCGGCCAGGTGCCGCTCCAGCTTCTCCAGTGCCACCGGCGGCCCGTCACCCGGCCGCGCGGGCGCGCTGCGGTGGATCGCGGCGGCGAGCGCCCCGATCCGGTGAAAGATTCGTCGCTGCCGCTCGGGCGAGTGGCCGGCGCCGTGCAGGGAATGGCCCGGCACCGCGCTGATGACGATCGCCCGACGGCCCGGGTCGGCGGCCACCAGCCGGGGCGCGGCCGGGCCCAAAGCCGGTACCCAGGTCCGGTACGCCTCGACCTCACGGCCGTGGAAGCGGGCGTTCCGGTGGACCTTCACGAACCACTCGCCGCCCTCGGTGCCGCGAGCGTGCCACACGCGGCTGCGCTCCCGGGCCCAGGAGGCGTCCGTCCAGGCGCTGACGCGCCCGATCGCCTGTTCGGTGAACTCCCGCACCTCCCGGTCCGGTGCGTCCGGGGCCGCGCCGGTTGAGGGAACCGGGTGAAGGCGGTCCGCCGCGGGGTCGAAGGCGATCGGGTCGCCGGGCTGCTGGAAGTGGACGGCGAACCGGTGGCCGACCCGGTAGGCGTCCAACCCGGCCCGGCAATACGCCACCAGCGGGGACGGCAGGTCGGCCAGCGGGTACCAGCCCATCGCGTCGCACACGGCCGGCTCCATGATGCGGGGTTCGCCCCGCCAGTGCCGGACCTCGAAGAAGAACCCGATCCGGGCCCCTCCCGCCGGGCTTCGGTGGTGCACAGTGACGGCGTGGCGGACATCGGCCGGGTCGATGTCGACGCCGGTCTCCTCCTTGGCTTCGCGGATCAGCGCCTGAACGGCGTCCTCGTGAGGTCCGTCGTGGTGCCCGCTCGGCAGGTGCACAAGGCCTGACGCGTAGACCTGCCCGGCGCGGCGGGAGAGCAGCACCTCGGGGCTGGCGGCGCCGTCCCGGCGCAGGATGAGGTGGACGTCGACGGGTTCCTCGTGGCGGGGCGGAACCGACGAGGACCGCTCCGTGAGCACCGGGACAGGCTCCTCACCGGGCGGACCGGCGTGTCGCTCCGCTCCCGACGAGAGCGCGGCCGTCAGCTGCCCGGCGATCCGGGCGGTCTCCTCGGCCGGCACCTCGAGCAGCCCGGCGCTCTGCCAGAGCAGGGCGGCCGTCTGCTGCCGGTTGTACGGCACACCGGGCGGCAGCGCGGCCACGTGGATGTGGACATGGCTGTTGCCGCTCCTCGAGCCGAGGCTCTGCAGGTAGATCCGCTCGGTCGGCACGGCCTGCTTGAGCGCCGCCCCGGCGCGGTGGACGACCTGCCAGAGCTCAGCGGACTCCTCACCGGTGAAGTCGCCGATCACGTCCTCCCGGTGCTGGACCGGGGCGACCAGCAGCTTACCGAGCAGGGTCGGGTACCGGTCCAGGAACACCACGTGATGCTCGTCCCGGTAGACGATCTCGTGGCGGAACTCCTCGTCGCCGGCCAGCATCCGGCAGATGAAGCACGGACCGGCCTGGGACCGCTGTGCGTACGCCCGTTCGTCGAACTCGATTCGCTTCACCGCGGCTCCTCCTCATTCAGTTCACCGGTAATGGACTCCTCCAGCTGCGCCATGGTGGTGACGAAAGCGGCCTCGAGGTCGACGCCGTACAGCTCGGCGATCACGACGACGGACCACAGGCAGTCCGCGAGCTCGTGCCCGAGGTCGCGCCCTGCGGGCACCGGGCGGATCCCGTCGGCGGCCTGGGCAAGCTTCGCCAGGTCTCCGACATCTCCCGTGAAGCCGAGGACGAAGTCCTGTCGGGTCCACGTGCGGCCGCGCTGCGCCGCGTTCAGCCGGTCGTACAGGTCGTGGATGCTCATCGCCCGGCGGGCGATCTCGCTGAGTTCCACCGGTCAGCCTCCGATCAGGCGCGGGTCGTGCTCCATGTACGGCGGTACCGGGCGGCGGACGTGCCGATCTCGGGCGGCACTGGGCTGCTGGCGACCGAGATCTTCTGCCCCGGGGCGTAGTTGCGGGAGTCCGGCTGCCGCCTCAGCGCGCCCGGTCGATCCGGCCGGCCGTGGCGGTGCGGGCCGCAGACCGCGGACGCGGTCACCGGCCGGCCCGGACCAGGTCGAGGATCTCCGGGGTGGGCCCGCACGTCGCCGAAGGACCGGTAGAGGGTCCGCGGCGCGGCGTTGTGGACCTCGTTGCTTCCGTCGGCGACCACGATCACCGCGACCTCGGGCCCATAGAACTCCTGGCGGGCAGAGGTCGGCTTACCGTCGTCCGGCAGTACCCAGGACACCACACCGCCGGCCCGGCGCAGGGCAACGGCCAGCGCCTCGATCTGCGGGATGATGCCGCGCTCGTATGGCCCGTCGAAGAACGGCACCATGTCGACCACCACCAGCGCGGTGCGGGCCGGGTCGAGCCGGGTGTAGGCGTTCCGAGGGCCCCGGCGCCGCTCCTGGCGGGCGTACTCGCGCCGCGGGAGGCCGGCGCCTGAGTTGCCAGCGGTTGGGCGCTCACGCGCGCCCCGTCGCACCGACGGCCTGGGCGGCCATCAGGACCGACACCACCGCTCCGGACAGCAGGAGCCGGCCGTCCATCGCGGCGGCCACCGCCTCCTTGAGCGGCCACCACTCCAGGGTCATGCCCGTCTCGGTTCCGGTCAGCTCCTGCTCACCGACCGTCAGGTCCCGGGCGAGGAACATGTGCAGATGAGCGGTGCTTTTGGCCATCAGTGCGATCCGGCCGAGCGGGCTCCACGTGACGGCGGTGATGCCGGACTCCTCCTTCAACTCGCGGCGGGCGCCCTCCAACGGGTCCTCCCCCGGGTCCAGCTTTCCGCCGGGCGGGGTGAGGACCTCGCCGTGGACGTAGGAGCGGTAGCGGACCATGGCGATCCGGCCCTGGTCGTCCACGGCGACCGTCAATGCCCCGTCGACGCTGGCCTGATGGAACTCGAAGAAGTCGTCGCTACCGTCCGGCTGGGTCACCGTGTCGCGCTGGATCAGGTAGGAGCTGGTGTCCAGCAGGGTCTCGCGGTCGTGATGCTGCCACGGCTTCGGCACGGCCGGCTGGCGGGTGACGGTCGGTGCGCTCACGGGCGGGCTCCTTCGGACGGGCTGCTGGTGAGCAGCGGGAGGTGGTGCTGCAGGTAGGGCGGGCCGTGGAGGTCGAGGACTTCGGTCAGGGGGACCGTGCGCTGGGCCTGGCCCTGATCGCCGAGTTGAAGGTCGTTCTTGGAGCCGTTCCAGACGGCGTGCACGATGCGGGTGAGCGGGAGGCCGAGGCCAGGGTGGGGGTCGGGGAGGGTCCGCAGCCTGGTGATGCTCATCTCGATGCCGGCCTCCTCGCGGACCCCTCGCGCCGCGCTCTCCTTGGCGCTCTCGTCGCTCTCGCGCCAGCCGCCGGGCGGAGTCTCCAGTGGTGGGCGCGGGCGTCTGGTAACGGCCCGGGTCATGCGACACCCTCCCGTTCATCACGATCGGTATCCGGTCAAGTCCATTGAGTGACTCTGGCAGAGGGGACTGACAGCCGCCCCGGGCCGCGGTCCGGCACCGCTACCGGGTGGTCACCGGCCGGTCCGCTCGGCCGGTTCGATTGGGGGGCGCGGGCCGGGGAGCTCGGTGGCGTACTGCTGCGCCTGGAGGAGGTAGGCGGTGCGGTAGCTGCCCGCGCCCGCCTGGTCGGCGTCGGCGGTCATGAGTTCCTCGTGGGTGCCCTGTTCCACGAGGCGGCCGTCCTTGAGGACGTAGATGAGGTCGGCGGAGGCGCTGGCGGCCAGGCGGTGGGTGATCAGCAGCACGGTCGCTCCCTGGCCGGCCAGGCGCCGCAGGTTGTCGAAGGCCCGCACCTCGGCGGCCGGATCGAGCGCGCTGGTCGGCTCGTCGGCGATGACCAGGAACGGACGCCGGCCGTCGGCGCCGGCCGTGGTCGCCCGCAGGTAGGTGCGGGCCGTGCCGATCCGCTGCCACTGGCCGCCGGAGAAGTCGACCCCGCCTTCGAAGCCCTTCGCCGCCAGGGTGTCCCAGCCCCGGTCCTGCATCTGCAGCAGGGCCTCCATTCCGGCGAACTCGGCCGCTTCGGCGAGGGCGCGGGCGTCGTCGTGGTGGCTGGGCCGGCCGGTGGTGACGACCGCCCGCAGGGTGAGAGGCCAGTGGAAGAAATCCTGCGGGAGCAGCACGGTGGAGGCGAAGAGCTGCGCGCGGTCCGCGGTCGCGGTGTCGACGTCGTCCCAGCGGATGGTGCCGCTGTCGGGCTGGTACAGCCCGCAGAGGAGTCGGGCCAGGGTGGACTTGCCGGCGCCGTTCTCCCCGGCCAGGGCCACGATCCGGCCCGTCGGCACGGTGAGGGTGATCTTGTCGAGCGACGGCGCGCTGCGGCCGGCGTAGGTGAACGTGACGTTCTCCACGTGGAGGGCGTCGGGGCGCTCGGGCAGGTCGGTGCCGCCGGTGGGGATGGCCCGGGCGTCGGCCTCGGTGGTGAGCGTCTGCAGGTCCCCGACGTAAAGCGCTTCCTCGAAGAGCGCGTTGACGCTGCTGAGCAGGCCGGCGACGTTCGCGGCGCCGGTGCGCACCGCGACGACGGCGGTGCCGGCGGTGCCGGCGGCGGCGAGCGCCAGGTGCCCGGTGGAGACCAGCAGGCCGAGCAGGCCGAAGGTGGCGGCGAGGGCGAGACCGGAGGCAGCCGAGGCGGCGATCTTGGTGCGGGCGGCGGCCGCGGCCAGGCGGGCCTGCTCCGCGTCCGAGGCGAGGGCCATCTGTTCGAAGTGGTGCAGCAGGAAGGTGCCGGCGGCATGCACTCTGATCTCGGCGGCCGTGTAGGTCTGGGTGAGCAGCTGCGCGATGAGCTGGGAGGCCCGCAGGTGCTGGAGCCAGGCCATCACCGAGGTTCGCCGGCGTCTGGCGGTGATGGCCGCGCCCCACCCGCGGGGGGCCGCGATCAGCACGAGCAGCGGCAGCAGCAGTGGGGACAGGGTGAGCAGTACGCCGCCGGTGGCGGCCATGGAGAGGAGAGCGCTGAGCACCGAGACCGACTCGCTGGTCAGCCGGTGGACCGAGTTGATCCCGAACCTGGCTGACTCCAGCAGGCGGTTGAACGTCGGGTCCTCCATCGCGGCCATCTCCACCCGCTGGGCCCGGTCCAGCAGGGTGAGGGGCTGCTGCCGGACGGTCCGCTCACGGTCTCGATCGTGCCGTCCGTCCCGCAGCCGGCGCCGGGCGCGCCCGAGGGTGCCGAGGCCGCCCCGAGAGCGCCCACGGCCGGGCCGCACCCCAGCTTCGGGAACGTCAGCCTCACCAGCATCTGACAGCTGTCCGGCCGACGTTGCGGGTCGATAGGCTCCCCTTCGCCTGAAGGGGTGAGCGCAGTGGTGATGGCTCGCGAGACCGCCGTGGCGATGGTGCAGAAGGCCATGGCCGCGGACTACGCCACCGACGCCGAACTTGCCCGGGCCTTGGCGGCGTTGGACAGGGCTTTCGGATGCCCAAGCGGCTCTGTCAGCGACTTGGTCTTCTGGCCGAAGGGACCGGCACCAACGGCTGCGGAGGTTGTCGATCAGGCTCTGGAGTGCCGGCCCTTTGCACTCTGAGGACGGTCTTGGGCTCGACGCCGGACGACCACGGCTGCTGCGCCGCGGAACATCCTCCGCCTCCCCGGGCGCCGGCCGCCCGTGCCCGCTGGTCACCGGTCCGCCGAGGGGCACCCGTCGGTCCCGGCGCCTCGCGCACCCGACGACCGCACCGTGCCCCGGAGGAAGCTCCTACCGGCTCATCGGGTCCGTTCTGCCCACGCAGAACGGACCCGATGAGCCGGCGCCCGCCGCCACGGCGATCATCGCCGGTAGTCGGCGGTGCCTTTCGGACTCCCCGTTTCATGCGAGGCCCTCAGGGCAGGCGTCGTATGAGAGAGCGTCAGATGAGAGGGCGCCCACAGCGGCCTACGAGGGGGACGGATGTTCATCGTGGTGGCGTGCTTGGTGTTCGCCATGGGGCTTGTTCTGGTACTGCGGCCCCAGCTCGTGTGGGGGTGAACCGGCGGCTCCAGCGAGGGTGGGTGAAGGACCCCGATGGCGCGGAGCCCACGCGCAGGGGTTACACGATGCAGCGCGTGGTCGGGATCGTGTTCCTCGCTGTTGCCGTATGGATCCTCATCTCCCACCTGAGGTGAGCCCCTGGAGAGCGGGGGTGGCCAGGGGTGGGCGTCAGCGTGCGTGCAGCCTGCCGGGGTGGCCACCAAGGTGGCCCCGAGGAGGCCTGACCTCGACAGCGGCAGCCGGATGCGCCGCCCAGCCGCTGCACGCTCCGGGAATGCGTGCCCTGTAGCCAACTTCGACGCTCACCCCTGCGCGGCACGCTGGTGCACCAGTAGAACCCACGTCACCGGGCGGCGGTGCGTCACGGTGTCAGGACGACCCGCCCGAAGACCTCGCCGGCATCCATCAGCCGGTGGGCGTCTGCCGCAGCTTCGAGTGGGAGGACGGCATGGACGACGGCGCTGAGGTCACCTCGCACCGCGGCCTCCAACTGGTCGGCGCGTATCCGGGCCAGGTCAGCTCGCGGCACCGTGTCCAGACTGAAGGTCGCGATCGACAGCGACTGCCGAAACCGGCTCAGCAGCGCCGACCCGAAGTCCGCCGGAGGCGGCCCGGCGACGAGGCCGACCAGCACGAGCCGACCACGAGGTGCGAGCCGCGCGAGGAACGAGGGCAGCGCCGGCCCGGAGACGATGTCGACGATCACATCGAAGCCGGCCGGCTCGGGACCACGCGTACTGTTCCCGTCACGGTCGAGCACGTGTGTCGCGCCGTACTCCATCAACCGCTCGCCCCGCTCCGCTGACGACGTGGTCACCGCGACTGCCCGTGCACCGGCCCGGGCCGCGATCTCGACGGCTGCGATGCCGATGCTGCCGGCCGCGCCACGTACCAGCACGGTCTCGCCCTCGGCGAAGTGCGCCTGCTGCAGGGCGAAGTGCGCCACCGGGGCGGCGCTGCCGAGTGTCACCGCATCGACGGGCGTCAGGCCGGCGGGCAGCGGCGTGACGTTCGCGATCCGCGCGACCGCGTACTCGGCGTAGCCGCCGGAGAGGCCGGTGAACGCCCAGACGCGTCGGTTGAGCCATGACGCCTCGACACCCGCTCCCACGGCCGCGACCGTCCCGGCCACCTCACTTCCCGGCACCAGACCGTCGCGAGGCATGGCCGGGCCGAGCGCGCCCAGCGTGCCGCGCCGGATCACCGCGTCGACTCCACCGACCCCGATCGCCGCGGTCCGGATGACGACCTCACCTGCGCTCGGGCTGGGGACGGGGACATCGACGACCTCCATGCCGTTCGGGCCGCCGAAAGTACGGATCGAGACTGCTCGCATGCATCGCTCCTGACTGGTTCGGGCAGGTTGGCTCCCGTACGATCGAACGTAACGGACGGATGCGTCCACTTGCTGTTGTGAGAGAGATCGCCTGAAAGATGACTCACCTGCTGCGTGTCGACGCGAGGGAGAACCGCGATCGTGTCCTCGCCGCGGCCCGGGCGCTCTTCGCGGAGTCCGGGCTGGGGGTGACGATGCGACAGATCGCCCGGCGTGCGGACGTCGGGCCCGCGACCCTCTACCGCCGGTTCCCGACGAAGCAGGACCTGGTGCTCGAGGCGTTCGAGGAGGAGCTCGCCGAGTGCAGCTCGATCGTCTACGACGGCACCGCCGAGCCGGATCCGTGGCGCGGGCTCTGCGACGTCATCGAGCGCGCCCTGCTCCTCAACGCGCGCAACCAGGGCTTCACGGACGCGTTCATGTCGGCACACCCCGACATCGTCGACTTCGAGGCACACCGCGAGGAGCTGGGCCGCGCCGTCTCGACCCTCATCCGCCGCGCGCAAGCTGCGGGCCGGCTGCGTCCGGACTTCGTGCTCGATGACTTCGTCGTCATTCTCCTCGCCGGCCGCGGACTGACCGCCGCGCCCGCCTCCACGCGCGACGCAGCGGCACGACGTCTCGCGGCTTTCATGATCGACGGCCTCCGCGTCGCCGACGCCGAGCCAGGCACCCGCGCCAGTAGCGCCGCGCGAACGGGAAGCTCCGGACCGCGCCCCCGACCTCGATCGTGAAGAGCCGCCATGACACCAGCGCCGCGCCGGTGCAGCCACCGACGCGTGTTGCCGGCGCGGCAACACCGCGCCCGCCAGCCGAGGCGACGCCGTCATCTTCCGTCGTCACCTTCCCCACTGCCCACCTGGTCGGCTCGCTGAGCGAGTCGCCCGGTGCCGGGCAGGCAGCGGTCCCGGGGGCGCAGGGGCCGGTTGTCGGCGCAGGCGGCGCGGGCGGCGTAGGTGGTGCCAGGTGATCGGCGTCCGTGGGGATCACCGCGGTCCGGCGATCGATGCCGGTCTCCTCGACCCGGGAGCACTCTGCGCGGGAGGTGCCGATCACCTGGTCGGTCCTCGGGCCCGGCCGCTCCCAAGCCGGCCGGCACCGCGCCGCGGTCTGCAGGCGCGTGGCGCTACTCCCCGCGGCGGCGGGTTTCTTCCGGCGGCTGAACATTCGTTGACCTGCTCCCGGTCCGCTGCCAGGCTGTCGGTCGTGAGCCAATCCGAGCGCCTTGTGGGCCGCCTGCACGTCGATCTGCGACGGCACGCGAGCGCCATCTGTGCTGCCTGCCACTGACCGGCGCCCCGTCGCGCTGACGCGCTTCTCTCACCTGCCGGCCTGAACCGACGCGGTCTCCCCACCGGCGCGGTCTCCCCACCGGCGCGGCCGCCGCTTCGGCCCTGTGTGCCGGGTGGTCCCGTCCACCGCCGACCGTCCACCACCGGCGGTTCACCCGCCTCGCCGCGTGACGCGCAGTCCTGCTGCCCGTCCCCGTCGGCGTACCTTGCCGACCCCGCAAATAAAGGATCACCCATGCCCGTGACCTCATGGCCCACCCCCCGACCCACCTCCCGACGCCGCTTCCTCACGCTGGCCGCGGTCGCGGCGGCGGCGGCCGCCTGCGGCCGGGCGACGGCGGCAGGCGGCGGTGCCGAGACGAAGAAGCTCCGCTACCAGGGCTCGGTAGGGCAGGTGACGCTGCCCGAACTCGCCTCGGACCTCGGCTACTTCGGCGACGTGAAGCTGGAATGGGTGGGTAACACGATCAGCGGTCCGCAGGACATCCAGTCGGCGGCGACCGGGCAGACGGACTTCGGCGGAGCGTTCAACGGTGCCGTCGTCAAACTGATCGCGGCCGGGGCGCCGGTGAAGGCGGCGATCAGCTACTACGGCGTCGACGCCGCCTCCTACAACGGCTACTACGTGCTGGAGGACAGCCCGATCCGCTCCGCCCGGGACCTGGTCGGCAAGAAGGTCGGAATGAACACGCTCGGCGCCCACGCCGAGGCGGTGCTCGACACCTACCTCCAGCGCAACGGCTTCGCCGCCCCGGAGTTGCGCCGGGTCGAGCGGATCGTCGTGCCCCCGGTCAACACCGAGCAGTCGCTGCGGCAGAGGCAGATCGAGGTCGCCTCGCTGGGCGGCGTCCTGCGGGACAAGGCGCTGGCGGCGGGCGGGATCAGACCGCTGTTCAGCGACTTCGACCTGCTGGGCTCCTTCAGCGCCGGCACGTACGTGCTGACCGACAGGTTCCTCAAGCAGAACCCGAACACGTCGAGGGTATTCGTGACGGGAGTCGCGAAGGCGATCGAGTGGGCCAGGACGACGCCGCGCGAGGAGGTGATCGCCCGCAGCACAGACATCATCAAGCGCCGTGGCCGCAACGAGGACGCGGCGGCGCTCCAGTACTGGAAGTCCTTCGGCGTCGCTGAACCCGGCGGCCGGATCACGGATCAGACCTTCCAGCTCTGGATCGACTGGCTGACGGACCACGGTGAGATCAAAGCCGGGCAGGTCAAGGCAGCCGACCTCTACACCAACCAGTTCAACGGCTATTCGGCCGCCTCGCCCACCGCCGACAGGAGCTGAGCCCGCGATGACCGATCACATCAGCTTTCGTCAGGTCACCAAGACCTTCCGGGTACGGGGGCGCGCCGGGGACCGTCGGCACTCCGGATTCGTCGCCCTCGACTCGATCGAACTCGACGTTGCCAAGGGCGAGTTCCTGGCAGTGGTCGGGCCGAGCGGATGCGGCAAATCCACCTTGCTGGACCTCCTCGGGGGTCTGGCGGCGCCGACCTCCGGCGAGATCCTCCTCGACGGCCGACCGGTCACGGGGCCGGGGATCGACCGCAGCATCGTCTTCCAGCAGTACGCACTGCTGCCGTGGCGGACGGCCCAGCGCAACGTGGAGTTCGGCCTGGAGGCCGCCGGCGTACCGAGACGTCAACGCGCCTCCAGAGCAAGGGAGTACCTCGACCTGGTCGGTCTCACCGGCTTCGCGGACCGTCACCCGCACGAACTCTCCGGCGGCATGAAGCAGCGGGTCGCGATCGCCCGAAGTCTCGCGTACGACCCGGCCGTGCTGTTGATGGACGAGCCGTTCGCGGCGCTCGACGCGCAGACCCGCGAGTCGCTCCAGGACGAACTGCTGCGGATCTGGCAACGGACCGGCAAGACCGTCGTGTTCATCACCCACGGCATCGAGGAGGCGGTCTACCTGGGCGGCCGCGTGGCGGTGCTCACCTCGCGCCCGGGCCGGCTGAAGGAAGTCGTTCCGATCGAACTGGGTGAGCGCGCAGTCGGCCAGGACCTGCGCTCCAGCCCGGAGTTCGCCCGCTACCGCCACCAGATCTGGAGTCTGCTGCACGACGAGGTCAGCCGTGCGCAGCAGTTGGAGAGAGAGGTCAGCCGCGTATGACCGACCTGAACCCGCGCCCGGGGGTGGCCGTGCGGACGGCCTCCGCCCGACCCCGACCGGTGGCCGAGCCGGCCACGGGCAGGGCGTCGGCCGCGAAGCCGGTACTGTACCCCGCCCCCGTTTCGCCTGCCGAGCCGAAGGACCGGGCGCCCGGTGGCACGGACACGCCGGTGTCGGCGCCGGCCCGCCGACCCGGGCTGCTACGGCGCCTCGTGGGGCTGCTGCTGAGCGGCGCGACGAAGTCCGTCGCGATCGTCGCGCTGCTGCTGCTCTGGGAGCTCGCCCCACACTTCGACCTGGTGGACCCGACCTTCCTGCCGCCGTTCAGCGAAGTGCTGGACGCCTGGTACGGACTACTGCAGAGCGGCCAGCTGGCCGACAACACCCTGGCCAGCCTGACCCGTTCGCTCAGCGGATTCGGCCTGGCGGTGGTGATCGGTGTGCCGCTCGGCCTGCTGATCGGCTGGTACCGGCCGGTGGCCAACCTGCTCAGCCCGCTGTTGGAGCTGTTCCGCAACACGGCGGCGCTCGCCCTGCTCCCGGTGTTCGTGCTGATCCTCGGCATCGGCGAGACGTCCAAGATCTCGATCGTGCTGTACGCCTGCCTCTGGCCGATCCTGCTCAACACCATCAGCGCGGTGCGCGGTGTGGACCAGACCCTGATCCGGCTCGCCCGCTCGCTGGACCTCTCCGCACCCCGACTGTTCGAGAAGGTGATCCTGCCCGCCTCGGTACCGATGATCTTCACCGGCGTCCGGCTCGCCGGGGCGGTGTCGATCCTGGTGCTGGTGGCCGCCGAGATGGTGGGGGCCAAGGCGGGGCTCGGCTATCTGATCAACGCGTCGCAGTACAACTTCGCGATCCCGCAGATGTACGCGGGCATCGTGACGATCTCCGTCATCGGGCTGGTCTTCAACCAGCTGTTGGTCGAGCTGGAGCGCAGGTTCACTGCCTGGCGTGCCCCGCTGGGCAGTTGAGAGGTGTGATGTGAGTACGCAACAGGAGTTCGCGGCTGACGTCCTGGTGATCGGTGGCGGCGCGGCGGCCAGACCTGCGTCCGGTGCGAGGCCGACTGCCCGATGGCTGCGCTGTTCATCGCCCGGTACACCCACCCGCAGCCGCAGGACCCGCCCGTCCGTGACGACCGGTGGCTGACCGAGGCCGGGCAGCTCGGCAGCTACCGCGCGCAGATCGGCTGGGCCGGGGCCGGACCCCGGGCGCGCTGCGAGCGATCGGCCCGGCTCCGGGGCCGGCCGGATCGGCCGCCCCCCATCACCACCTCCTGAATGTCCGCACCGTACCCACCGTTTGAGGGAGAACCGATGACCAGCACCTTCGAGATCCGCAAGATCGGCGGCCGGATCGGCGCCGAGATCCTCGGCGTCGACACCGCCGCCGCACTCGACGCAGCGACCGTCCACAGGCTCAACGCCGCGTTGGTGGAGCACAAGGCGCTCTTCTTCCGCGGCCAGCAGCTGGACGACGACGGCCAGACCCGCTTCGCCGCCAACTTCGGCACCCTCACCACCGCGCACCCGACCGTCCCCGCGCTCGACGGGCAGCCGAACGTCCTGGCGGTGGACAGCGAGGACGGCGGCCGGGCCAACCGCTGGCACACCGACGTGACCTTCGTCCGTACGCCTCCGAAGGCCAGTACCCTGCGCAGCCTGATCGTCCCGCCGTACGGCGGGAACACCCTGATCGCCAACACCCAGACCGCGTACCAGGACCTGCCGGAGCAGCTGCGCGAGTTCGCCGAGCGGCTCTGGGCCGTGCACACCAACGACTACGACTACGCGCAGGGCAAGGAGCTGGACGCCGCGGACCGGGAGCGCCGCCGGGTCTTCACCGCCCGCAAGTACCGCACCGTCCACCCGGTGGTACGGGTGCACCCGGAGAGCGGGGAGCGCGGGCTGTTCATCGGCGGCTTCGCCCAGTCGGTCGTCGGCCTGCCGACCGCCGAGTCCCAGGACCTGCTGCGCAGTCTGCAGGCGTACGTGACCCGGCCCGAGAACGTGGTCCGCTGGCGCTGGGAGCTGGGGGACGTGGTGCTGTTCGACAACCGCGCCACCCAGCACTACGCGCCGGACGACTACGACGACCTGCCGCGCCGCCTGCACCGCGTCACCGTCGCCGGTGACGTCCCGGTGGGCGTGACGGGCGAGTCCAGCCAGGTACTGGAGGGTGACGACGCCTCGCACTACACGTCCTGACCGGCAGCCCGGCCGCGCGGAGTGCTCCGTGCGGCCGGCGCCACGGGGAAGGCCCGGACCGAGCGGTCCGGGCCTTCCCGTGCGGCCGGGCGCCGGCCCGGCGTGCGGCCGTCACGGCGTGGTGTACCGCCCGACCGGCCGCGGCAGACCGTAGTGCTCGCGCAGGGTGCTCCCGGTGTAACCCTCGCGGAACAGGCCGCGTGCCCGCAGGATGGGGACCACCTGCTCGACGAAGTCGTCCAGGCCGCCGGGCAGGAGCGGCGGCATGACGTTGAAGCCGTCGGCCGCGCCCTGGGTGAACCAGGTCTCGATGTGATCGGCGAGTTGCTCGGGAGTGCCGACCACGACCTGGTGGCCCCGGCCGCCGCCGAGCCGCCCGACGAGTTGGCGCAGGGTCAGCCGGTCGCGGACCGCGAGGTCGCGGATCAGCTCGAAGCGGCTCTTGGCACCGTTGATCTCGGTGACCGGCGGCAGTGGCGGCAGCGGCTCGTCAAGCGGGTGGTCGGTGAGGTCGACGCCGAGCACGGTGGAGAGCACGCCGACCGCGCGGGCCGGGTCGATCAGCTCGTCCAGCTCCTGGTCCAGCGTGCGTGCCTCCGCCTCGGTGGAGCCGAGGACGGGGACGACGCCGGGCAGGATCTTCACCTGGGCCGGGTCGCGGCCCGCCTCGGCAGTCTGTCGCTTGAGGTCGCCGTAGAAGGCCTGCCCCTCCGCCAGCGTCTGCTGCGCGGTGAACACCGCCTCCGCCCAACGGGCGGCGAAGGCCTTGCCGTCGTCCGAGGATCCGGCCTGCACGAGCAGCGGGTGGCCCTGTGGGCTGCGCGGGATGTTCAGCGGCCCGCGCACCTGGAAGTGCTTGCCGACGTGGTCGATGTCGTGCACCCGGTCCGGGGCGGCGAAGGCCCCGCTCGCTCGGTCCAGCAGCAGCGCGTCGTCCTCCCAGCTGTCCCACAGCGCGGTGACCACGTCGAGGAACTCGGCGGCCCGCTCGTACCGGACGGCGTGGTCCTGGTTGGCGCTGCGGCCGAAGTTCTGGGCGGCGCGGTCGCCGGCCGAGGTGACGATGTTCCAGCCGGCCCGCCCGTGGCTGATGTGGTCCAGCGAGGCGAACTGCCGGGCCAGGTTGTAGGGCTCGGAGAAACCGGTGGAGACGGTGCCGATCAGGCCGATCCTCGTGGTCACCGTGGCCAGCGCGGTGAGCAGGGTGAACGGTTCGAAGTGGCTGATCAGGCCCCAGCCCCCGTCGGAGCGGGCCTCGACGCCGTCGGCGAGGAACACCGAGTCGAAGGAGGCCGCCTCGGCGGTCCGGGCGAGCCGCTGGAAGTGCGCGATGTCACCCGCGGCGGAAGGATCGGTGCGGGGGTGGCGCCAGGCGGCCTCGTGGTGGCCGACACCCATCAGGAAGAGATTGAAGTGGAGTTGGCGCTCGGCGGGATTTTCGGGCATGGCGAAACACTCCGGAGCTCGGAAGACGGGCGGGGGAAGGGATCGACCCGATTCTCCGGCCCGCCCTCCGGCCGTTCAACGATTCACCTGGCGGTGGAATTAATGCGCCGTTGACGAGGGCTCACCGCAGCGCCCGGGCGGTCGAACTCCCGGCCGTCCGCAGCTCCATCGGACGCTGGTAGACGCTGTCGAGCACCCCGGCGCAGGCCGCGACCGCCAGCACCTCGACGCCGAACGCCGTCGCCGTGACCAGCTGTTCGGGTGCCGCGTTGGAGTGCAGCCGGATCTGTGCCGCCAGATACGGGCGCAGGCAGGACGCCACCGACATCCCCGCCTCACTGACCACCAGAACCTCGGGGTTGAGGACGTCCAGCAGCAGGCCGGCGGCGGGCGCGACGAGCCGGAGCCGCTCCTCGAAGAGCCGGATCGCGGTGGGGTCCCCGGTGCCGGCCAGGTCCAGCAACAGGCCGAAGTCGGGGCCGGGGATCAGGCCGAGGGTGTGGGCCCGGCGGGCGAGGGTCCGGTCCGCGACGGTGGCCTGGAGGCAGCCGGTGCGCCCGCAGCAGCAGGGCTCGCTGGAGCCGGGTACGGCGAGGTGGCCGATGTCGCCGGCGCGAGACCGCCGCCCGAGCAGCACGCTGCCGCCGGTGGCGATGGCCGCGTCGACGACGTTGCCGACGAACAGCTGGACGAGTTCGGTGGCCCGGCTGCCGGCGCCGAACAGCAGCTCCGCCCGGGCCAGCGCCCGGGCGTGGCTGTCGACGTGCACCGGCAGCCGGGTGGCGTCGGCCAGGACGTCGCGGACGGGGACGTCGTGCCAGCCGAGCGGGCCGTGGGCGACGACGCTGCCGCTCTCGGAGTCCACCCAGCCGCCGGTGACCACTCCGAGGCCGAGCACCGAGTGGCCGGTGGCCCGGCGGGCCAGGAAGCCCGGCAGGTACGCCCGGATGGCTCCCAGGACGGCGGCGGCGTCGCCACGCCGGGGCAGGCGCTCGTGGGCGACCACCCGTCCGCGCAGGTCCAGCAGGGCGAAGGTGAGCCACGGCACGCCGATGTGCACCCCGCAGGCGAGGTGGTGACGGGTGTCGATGTCCAACGGCAGCTGGGGGCGCCCCGCCCTGGGCGGACCGTCCGGCGGGGGCAGTACGCGCAGGAGCCCGAGACCGGTGAGGTCGGCGGTGTGCCGGGAGACGGCGGCCGGGCTGAGGCCGGTGGCCCGGCCGACGGCGCTGCGGGTCAGCGGGCCGCCGGTCAGTACCGCGCGCAGCACGGCCCCGGCCCCGCCGCCCTCGGTGGGCGCCGGGGTCCTGCCGTGCGCGGGCGGGGCAACCAGGGAGAGCATGCGGTCGATGCTCCCAGCGGTGTGTTGCACGGGCGTGGCGCGGGCGTGAAACGGCCCGGCCCGGCGCCCGACCGGGCCGGCCCGCCTACGGCATCGGTGCCTGACGGGCCCCGGCGCCCGGAACGATCGGTGCCCGGCGAGCACTCGCTCGCCGGGCACCGGCGTACCAATGCGGGGGTCTCAGCCCCTGCGGTGCCCCCGCCCCCGTCGCCGTCGCCGCCCCCCGCCCCCCGCCGTCGCCGTCGCACCTTCCGCTGGGCCAGGCTGCCGGCGCTCCAGTAACCGTCGAGGACGCGCAGCAGGCCCTCCAGGTCGCACACCACCCGGATGGACGACGAGGAGCGCCGCCGGATGACCAGCGGCCTGGGTCGGGCGGGTTGCTGGGTGTCGGGAAGCCCGCGTGCCGGCCTCGCGGCCAGCGGGCAGAGCAACGGCACCCGCCCCGCATGGCTCCACACCTACAATCACCACCGCGGACACACCGCACTCGCAGGCAAGCCACCCGCCCGCCGCGTCCCCAACCTCACGATTCAGAACACACCGTCCGGTCAGGACACTTTGTGGACGGTGGTGTCGTCGGGGTTCAGGCGGCGGCCGTCCGCCGATCGGACTTCGAGCGCGCGCAGGCCCTGTCCGTGCCGGCGGTCGACCAGCCGCGAGTGCGGCTCCTCCGGGGCGAAGAAGTTCTGTTCGCCCCATTGCCGCAGCGCCACGATGACGGGGAAGAGGGCGTTGCCCTTCGGGGTCAGGACGTACTCGCGGTAGGCGCTGCCGTCCGAGGCGGGCACGGTGTCGAGGATGCCGCCGGCGACGAGGGCCCGCAGGCGGGCGGTCAGGATGTTCTTCGCCACGCCGAGGCTGCGCTGGAACTCCCCGAAGCGACGGCTCCCGTCGAAGGCGTCCCGCACGATCAGGAGGGACCACCAGTCGCCGATCGCGTCCACCGATCGCGCGACGGGGCAGTCGCTGTCGTCGAAGCGTGTCCTTGCCACCATGCCGTCCTCCCATCATGTCGGTTGCAACATGATACCAACGTCGACTACGGTCCCAATCGGTAGCAAGTTGAAACCAGATGGGAAGAGGATGTCGAATGCTCGTCGACTGTGAGGCCGGGACGCGGCAGGCCGCGGCCCGCGACGACGGGGGGCCCGTGCCCGCCCTGACCCGCGGGGTGATCACCCTGTTCGCCGTGGCCTGCGGGACGGCGGTGGCCAACGTCTACTTCGCCCAACCGCTCCTCGCGACCATCGGCCACGACCTCGCCATGAGTCCGGCACTGGTCGGCGGCCTCGTCACGCTCACCCAGGTCGGCTACGGGGTGGGCCTTCTCCTCCTCGTACCGCTGGGTGACGTCGTCGACCGCAGACGGCTCATCGTCGCCCAACTGCTCCTCCTCGTGGTGGCGCTGGCAGCGGTCGCGCTCGCCCCCACCGCGACGCTCCTGCTCGCGGCGACGGCCGCGATGGGGCTTCTCGCCGTCGTCACCCAGACCCTGGTGGCCTTCGCGGCGTCCCTGGCCCCACCCGACCGCCGGGGAGGGGTCGTCGGTCTCGTGACCAGCGGCGTGGTCATCGGGATCCTGCTCTCCCGCACCGCCGCCGGCCTCGTCGCCGACCTCGCCGGCTGGCGCTCCGTCTACCTCGCCTCGGCGGGGCTGACCGCCCTGCTCGCGGTGGTCCTGCACCTGGTGCTGCCGCGCCGCGGCACCCTCCCGCCGACCTCCCTGCGGTACGGACAGCTGCTGCGCTCCACGGTCACCCTGTTCGCGCGGGAACGCGTCCTGCGGGTCCGGGCCCTGCTCGGCCTGCTGATCTTCGCCGCCTTCAGCACCCTGTGGAGCAGCGTCGCACTACCGCTCAGCGACCCGCCGTTCTCCCTCTCCCACACCGCGATCGGGGCGCTCGGACTGGTCGGAGCCGTGGGCGCGCTCGCGGCGACCGCGGCGGGCCGGCTGAACGACCGCGGACTCGCCCGACGGACCACGGGCATCGCCCTGGCGCTACTCGCCGCCTCCTGGCTGCCGTTGGCCTTCACCCGAAGCTCACTCTGGGCTCTGGTGGTCGGTGTCGTCCTCCTCGACCTCGCGGTGCAGGCGGTCCACGTCACCAACCAGACCCTGATCCACGCGCTGCGCCCGGACGCGGGCAGCCGGTTGATCGGCGGGTACATGGTCTTCTACTCGATCGGCAGCGCCACCGGGGCGATCGCCGCGACCTCCCTCTACGCGGTCGCCGGCTGGGGTGCCGTCTGCACGCTGGGTGCCACGTTCAGCTGCCTCGCGTTCGCGCTCTGGGCGCTCACCCGTTCCGACACCCCGGCACCCGGCACGCCGGGGGACGGTGCGCCGGCGGTTCGCGGCGGCCTCGCCGGCCGGGGTCCTGCCGCCGAGCGGCGGTGACGAGGAGTCCGGCGCCGGCTCGGAAGCGGACAGCGGGGCGGACGGCGTGATGCGCGCCGCCGTCCGCCCCACCGGGCGATCGGCGCCGGCCGAGCACCTCGGCCAGGCGAGTCACCCCGTCCGCGCCGTGGCCCACCGCGATGGTCCGGCGGACGAGCCCGTCGGCGGCGCACATCACGGCCGGAGTCGATACCGTGGGGCCTCCGCCGTGCGCACGACGTGAGCCATCGTGGAGACCCCCGACGTGAGCGGGTTGATCGCACCCGAGCAGGTGCCGCCCTCGTCGGCCCACACGCTCCTGCTCCGGAACAACACCGCAGTCCACGCACGCCAGCAGCTCCATCGCGGGTAGCTGCGCGACATGATCACTTCTTCTCGGTGGCGCCGCAGCCGAGGTGGCGCAGGCCCTCCTGTGCCTCCGCCGGACCGCCTTCCTGGCCTGCCAGTGCGGCCGGCAGAACGGGGCCGGGGACGTGCCCGCGCCCTGGTGAACCCTGGCAGAGCCAAGGGTTTGGCGCGGACGCCCTGACATGCTTCGCCCACTGTCGCCTCCTGGCTGTCTTCGGCTGATGGGGCGAATGGATCTGGAGGGATTGCCGAGAACGCCCGAGTGCGGCGCGCCCGCTGGCTCGCGACGGAACGCACATGCATGAATACGTAGCGTTGCACGCATCCTGTTCGTTTCCCGTCACGGATCCAGAGAGCCGGGCCTCGTGGATCTCGCCCCGGCCGAGGTGGTGGAGGTACAGGCACCAGGCGGAGGTGCCATCGCGGGCGTCGTCATGCGCGGGTCGACGGCGGCGGCCAGGGCGCGATCGGCGTCGGTCGGCTCCCGGGTCGCCGAGCGCGACACCCGCTCCTGCTTCCAGGCCGTGGGCAGCGGCTCGACCAAGGCCCAGTGCCTGTCGGACGAATCCGTTGAGTACAGCATTCGTTTCCCCCGACCCCATCATGCACACGACGTGCAAGTCAGCCCGAACGACTCCGCACCCGCGAACGGGCGGCACCAGATCATCCAGAAATTGACATACCGCCCCTAACGTCTGCTCAACCCCAGGCTCGGGAAGACGCTTGGCTGGGACACCCCCAGCCAAGCGCTTCTTCGAGCTGCCTGAAGACGATCCCACCCCCGTCGGGTTGCGGCGAGTTGTTGAATCCACCCGTTCGGGGGCGGGGCGTCGTGCGTACCGATCGGGGGTGGGTCAGTCCTTGCCGGGCACCGCCAGGATGCAGAGCAGGGAGCAGGCCACCGCCGCGGACGGGGCGGTGGTGGTGGGGGCGGTGCCGGCGGGCGCGTTCGCGGCGACGAAGCTCGCGGAGGCGGTGTTCTTCAGCGGGAGCGCCAGCAGCAGGGAGTCGCAGTAGACGGCGCGGCTGGTGCCGGCCGCGAGGGCGAAGGTGCCGGCGGCCTGCCGGCAGGCGGGCGTGCTGGCGTCGTTGACGGTGACGGACGCGGCGTCGACCGGTCCGGCGTTGCTGACGGTGATCCGCCAGTGCGCGGTGCCGAGCAGGCCCAGCAGGCCCACGGGGCTGGTCTTGGCCCAGGGCCCGGGGCCGCCGGGCAGACAGTCGTGGGAGTTGGCGGAGCCGCAGATCTCCTTCTCCACGGCGACCCGGGGCTGGCAGCCGGTGCCGGGCGCGACCGCGGTGGTGACGGTGTTGGAGGTGAGCGCGCCGTTCGCGTCGCTACCGTTCGCGGTGTTGGTGACGGCGGTGGCGGTGCAGGCGGCCGCGACGGTGGTGCGGAAGCAGACCTGCGGCCCATCACCCCGGTACTCGACGACCAGGGAGGGGTGGTTGCCGTTGGTGAAGTCCGCGGAGGTGGTCAGCACCAGCTGCGCGGTGACGGTGAGGGCCGGGTGCGCGGTGACGGAGATGCCGGACAGGTCGACCGTGCCGTCCGCGCCGAGCGCCGGGGTCGCGACGGGCGTGCCGTCGGGGTCGGTGACCAGGACCCGGGACGCCGACAGGGTGATGTGCGAGAGGTCGATGTCGGTCAGCCGGACCTTGTCGTAGCCCTGGACGTGGCCGCTCGCGCCGTCGCAGTAGAAGTCGCCGGGTTCGAGGGTGACCGAGGCACCGCTGTGTACACAGGGGCTGGCGCCGGTCGTCGGGTCGAGCGAGAACAGCACGCCGGCGTCGCCGAGGCCGATCAGGCAACGGGTCGTGGAGTCGTAGCTGTAGCCGTAGTCGCGGGTGTCGCCGCCGTGGGCACTCGGGTGCCCGGCCGGGAGCGGGAAGCCCGCGCAGGGGCCGCCGGTGGCCCAGTCGTGGCAGACGGTCGCGCCGGCCACCCCGCCGCCCCAGATCGGGAAGTAACTGCGGGTGCCGGTAACGGTGGTGACGGTCTCGGGGTTGAAGGTCAGCACGTTGCCGGCCAGCGCGCCGAGACTGCTCGGCGCGGCGTGCACGGAGCCGTCCAGGCCGTAGCAGGTGGTCAGGACGTTGGCGCCGCCGACGGTGCTGGTGCAGACGCCGTCGGGGTGCCCGGCGGTGTCGTACGCGGTGTAGGCGTTGTAGGTGTAGTAGTTGGCGTTCGGCCCGGAGGGGTGCTGGGTGTCCCAGCCCGCACAGGCGGTGAGGGCGGCCGTGTCGAAGCAGCCGAGCTCGGGCGGCCCGGGGACGGTGGAGGTGCCGGCCTGCGGTGAGCTGGAGACGAAGACCTTGTCGCCGATCGCGGTGAGCGCGCCGAAGTAGAGCGCGGTGGGCGTGCTCGGCAGGTCACGGTTGCCGGGGGCGACGGGCGCGTACGGTTGGCCGGCGCACGGGGTGCGGGTGGCGAGCGCCAGGCAGAGCACCCGGCCGTTGCTGGCGACGCCGTACAGGTTGTCGCCGGAACGCACCAGGCCCGCGAGGTTGTTGACGCTGCTGGGCGAGCCGCCGGTGGGCGTGAGGGCGGTGAAGCCGCAGTTCGCCTGCGCGTCGAGGTCCAGGCAGCCGACGCCGACCGCGGCGGCGGTGACGGCGGGGTACAGCACCTGGTTCGGGTGCGCGGGGTCGAACACGTACTGCGGGGTGAGCGGGCTGCCGATGTCACCGGTGACGCCGCTGCCGAGCGGGCCGACGGTGGTGTTCAGCGGCCGCGGCCAGGGGCCGCCGGTGCAGGGCTGACCGGCCGTCAGGCTGAGGCAGACCACCTGCGGGGCGCTAGGCGCGGCGTGGTGGTAGATGTTCCAGGACTGGATCTCGCCGGACGCCGTCCGGTGCAGGATCGGGGTGAACCCGTCGCCGCCGGTGGACTGCGCGGTGGGCTGGACGGGGGCGAGCAGCAGCGGGGAGACGCCGGTGCCGACGCCGCGCAGCACCGGGTTACCGGCCCGGACGGCGGTGGTCGCGGTGCCGGTGTCGGTGGCGCCGAACGTGCTTCCGTCGGTCGACCAGGACGGCGTCCACCCGGGCGGGACCTTCAGCGAACCGGGCACGTACGTTTGGGAGTTGCCCGCGCCCGCGATCGGGTCGGTGACGACGGCGGGTGCGGCGGCGCCGCCGGAGGTGCCGCCGCGGTAGGTGACGGCCCAGTTCAGGGTGTCGCCGTGCTCGGCGGTGGCGGCGCCCGGGTGGGTGGCGTTCTGCACGGTCTTCACCAGCGCGGACGCCCCGCCGGCGGTGTCGGCCGGGCTGGCGCCGGCCCCGGGGGCGACGCCCCCCAGGCCCAGCAGCAGGAGCGCGGAGGTGACGGCGACGGCCGTGGCGGCGCCGAGCGGACGGCGGCCGGTGCGACGGCTTCGGGCGGTGATCGGCATGGGCGGACGCGGGCTTCTCAGCACTGGTTCTCCACCTCTGATCGGCAGTCGGACTGGCGGGTCGTCAGTCCGGTCCGTCGACCAGGGTAAAGGTGCGGTAAGTATGGAACGGACCTACTTTTCATATTGGTCACATAGTGAACGAATATGACTCGGAATCTTTCCCCTCGACCGTCCGCACGACCTCCGAGGGCCGATCGCCCCCGAACATCACTTCCATGCCTACCCGCCCTTGGGCCGCTGACGTACGACACCCGCAGCCCGAGCCACCACACCGTCGGGTGACGTGACTCAGCCAGGCGAGTGACAGAGACGACCGCCGACTGCTACCCGGGCGGGCCGGTGTTCCATGATCGGTGCCGTCGCCGTCTCCGGCGGATCGTGTGAAACCGTGTCAGTGCCGTGCGATCGGTACGACCACGGCTGTTCGAGGAGTCCGTCCCATGCGTTCACGAGTCATCGCCCTCATGGCCGCCGCCATCGCGGCCACTTCGGCGCTCACGCAGCCCGCCCACGCCGCCCCCCTCATCGACGGGGTCTACCGGTTCGCGGCCCTCACGGACGGCAAGTGCCTGGTCTGGCCCAAGCTGCACGGACCTGTCGGCACAGTGTCACTGGGCGACTGCACGGACAGCACGTACACCTCGGCGAACTGGCAGGTACAGCAACGGCCCAACGGAACGATGAACGTCTCCGTGCCGAACTCGGCCCCGCGCGGCTGCCTGAGGCTGACGGACGACCATAAGGTGGGGATCAGCGACAACTGCGACCGGTACGCCGAATGGACCGTCTTCTACGGCTCCGCCGGCCCCGGCAGCACGGTGTGGGCCGACATCGAGCACACCCCCGGCGACCGGTCCGCCTCGTGGGGGAAGCTGGTCGACGATCCCGGCGTGACCGGCCGGCTCGTGGTGAGGCCGGCCCCCATCGAGCCGCACCACTGGACCTTGCAGCCAGCCGGTTAGAACACCCGGTCGCTCCCTGCGCACACGGGCCGGATTCCCGCACCAGGCGGAGGCGGAAAGTGGGAGTCGGGCCCGCGCGCACGGGCCGCACTTTCTGACCTGGTGGTTCAGAACAGGCCCGGCTGGCTGTCAGCAAGTTGTGGGAGTGCCGGCGGATTGCTCCGCCGGGGTGACAGCAGGCCGGGTTCCGGCAGGACCTTCGAGCTCGGCGTGCGGTTCGGCCGCAGGGCGGCCGGGGCCCCTGCCGGCTCCGGCCGGACAACCCACCACCAGGTCATTACCCCAGGCAGAACAGGTGAGGCGAGCGAGAGACGGGGGATATAGGCCGCGAGGTGCCAGGGTCATCCCGGTCTTCCGCTGTCACCCTGGTCAGGGCCCGCCACGCGACCACCGGTTTCGGCTGATGCTGTCCGTTCACGGCCTGGCCGACACGAAGGGCCAGGGCACGAGCCTGCCCTGGCCCTTCGTGTCGGCCTCATTGCCGTGGTCTCCAGGAAGGCCCAGTCCCGGTCGCCCGGGGTCGCCTCCGCGCGCCACCGGGCGCGCAGGAGGCCGTCCCCGTCGGGCAGCACGGCCGTGAACAAGGGACTGCGCCCATCGACGTCCATCGGCAGGACGGCAGGCACGGGCACCGCAGACCTGGGCGGCCAGTGCCGTGAACTGGGTCTCGTCGGCGACCGTGCTGGTGATCCGGCCGTCCCGGTCCTCCCACACGAATTCGACCAGGCCCTCGTCCGGGAGGCCGGCCACAACGGCGGGGACATCGGTGGAGAGGTCCGGCCAGAGCGCCAGCCGGGCCCGCGGGGCCAACCCCACCTGCCTCCTGCACCTTGGTGACGTTCAGTAGCATCACGCTATTTGCATCGCGAGAGATCGTCTCCGATGGGAACGACGTAACAAGGGGGATCTGTGTTCACTTTCGGACGCCGAAGGATGCTCGCGCTACTGGCCACCGCGGCCCTTGCCGAGCCGTTGCTGGCCGCTCGTCCGCCGACAGCGGCGGCGGCATCCGGAGCGATCGCGCCGCTGGTCATGCAGGTCGTGGCCCATGAGGACGACGACATCCTGTTCATGAACCCGGATCTGGCGGCCTCGCTCGCCGCAGGGGTGCCGACGGTCACGGTCTTCCTCACCGCCGGCAACCAGACCGGCGACCCCTGCCCGGCGAACTGTGGAGGGCAGCCCGACACCGACTGGGAGCGGACCGAGAACCGCCAGCTGGGAGCGATCAACGCCTATTCCCGGATGGCCGGGGTCAGCGACACCGTTCCGGGCACCGACGAGGAGAGCCGCTGGGCGCGCGGCATGCTCTCGGTCGGGGACCGTGAGGTCGAGCGGTACGTGCTTCGGGAACGCCCCAACGTTCATCTGATCTTCGTCAATCTGCACGACGGAGACCTCATCTCGCTTGAGCAGAACCGGGCGGCCACGGACTTCACCGTGACGCCTCCTCCCGTCGACAACCATCCCCCGGTGCAGCCGACGACGTACACCGGCGACGATGTGGCCAGGCTGCTGCAGGGGCTGATGATGGCCTACGAGCCTTCCGTCCTGCGGGGGCAGGACGAGTACCCCGACCCAGCCAAGAGGTGGCACCCGGATCACCTGGCGGCAGCCAGGTTCGCCGCGGAGGCCGCGCTGCTGTACCGCGCTGCGCAGCCCAGCACGGCGAACAACCTGGTCCAGGTGAACTACCGGGACTACAACATCGAGACCTCCCCGGTGAACCTTGAGGGGTCGGCCGTATCGGCCAAGCGTGCCGTTTTCGAGGAGTACCAGAGCCACGACCACTCCACCGGCAACTACAGCCCGGACTGGTTCTCTCGCATGTACTACCGCTGGTCGCGCGGCACGTCGTGGGCCGGGGTCAACGCGGACGGCCGGCCTCAGGCGTTCGTGGTCCGCAACGGGATGCTGTACACGTGCTGGCGCACGACGTCCGGCGGTTGGGCCGATTCCCTGCAGTTGGCCGATCCAGGGGGGCGGCTGGCGCCGGGGCTCGCCGTGGGGACGAACGCCGACGGTCGGCTGGAGGTCTTCGCGCACCGGCTCAGCGACCACCACATCGTCTCGTTGGCCCAGAACACCGCGAGCCAGGAGTGGCGTCAGCGCTGGACGGATCACGGCACGCCGAACCCCGGCGACCTTGCCTCGCAGGTGGGGTCGCCTGTGGTGGCCAACGACGACGACGGCCGGCTCGAACTCTTCGTCAGGAACGCCGGCGGTGGTCTCAGCAGCAAGTGGCAGACCTCTCCGAGCGGCGACTGGTCGAGCGCGTGGGCCGACATGGGCGGGAGCGACATCCAGGACCCGGTGTCGGCGGTGCGCAACGGTGACCGCCGTATCGAGGTGTTCGCCAGCACCTCGACCAAGATGCTGTCCTGGTGGCAGACCTCCCGCAACGGCAGCTTCGCCGGGCCCGGCGACATCCCGGGTGCCCGCCCCGCCAGCCCGCCCAAGGCGGTTCTGAACGGCGCCGGCCGGATCCACCTCGCCTACCGCGAGAGCGGCACCGGAGCCATGGGCATCAGCCGGCAGGAGGTGCCCGGTGGAAGCTGGACCACACCGTCCTTCTACCAAGGTCACGGGGGCGTCGGCGAACCCGCCGCGACTGTGGCGGGAGGGATGGTCACCCTGTTCGAGCGCAACCGCGGCACCGGGGTGAGCTGCACTGTCCAGGCCACAGAAGGCGTCTACGCGGCATGGAGGGACCTCGGAGGGACAGTACTGGACTACCCGGCGGCTGTGACCGACGGCGCCGGAGTAGCCCACGTGTTTGTCATCGGCACCAACGGCCGGATCTACGTCCACCCGATGAACACCGCCGACGGCATCTGGCACGGCCCCTTCTAGCCGCCCAGCAGGCCGGCTCACGTGGGCCGCCCCGGACCTGGCAGGCATCAGCCAGCGGACGGGGGACGCCGAGGGGGGCGGGTGAAC
>NZ_JBEXYC010000036.1:0-62321 GCF_040630835.1 Kitasatospora sp. NPDC005751 | reverse complement strand
GCCCGCCGGCTCAAGGCGCTGGCCTGCACGGCCCCGCTGCACGACCTGGACAGCCGCAAGGTGATGCTGGCCGGCGAGTACGGCGGCTACGCGATCCCGGCCGTCGTCGTCGAGGGCGCGCAGGATGTCCTCGACGCTCTGCTTGGCGTCGCCGAAGAGCATGGCGGTGTTCTCGCGGAAGAACAGCGGGTTCTGGACCCCGGCGTAGCCGGAGGCCATCGACCGCTTGAACACGATCACCTGCTCCGCCTCCCACACCCGCAGCACCGGCATGCCGGCGATCGGACTGGTCGGGTCGTCGGTGGCGGCCGGATTCACGGTGTCGTTGGCGCCGATGACGAGGACGACGGAGGTGGCGGCGAGGTCGTCGTTGATCTCGTCCATCTCCAGGACGATGTCGTACGGCACCTTCGCCTCGGCGAGCAGCACGTTCATGTGCCCCGGCAGCCGCCCGGCGACGGGGTGGACCCCGAAGCGGACGTCGACGCCGCGCTCGCGCAGCCGGCGGGTGAGTTCGGCGACCGGGTGCTGCGCCTGCGCCACCGCCATCCCGTACCCGGGGGTGATGACGACCGACCGGGCCTGTGCGAGCTGCCGCGCCGCCTCCTCGGCGCGCACCTCGCGGTGCTCGCCCTGCTCCTCCGTTCCGCCGGACGGCGCCTCGATGCCGAAGCCGCCGGCGATGACGGAGATGAAGGAGCGGTTCATCGCCCGGCACATGATGTACGAGAGGTAGGCGCCGGAGGAGCCGACCAGTGCGCCGGTGACGATGAGCAGGTTGTTGTCGAGCAGGAACCCGGCGGCGGCCGCGGCCCAGCCCGAGTAGCTGTTGAGCATCGAGACGACGACGGGCATGTCGCCGCCGCCGATCGAGGCCACCAGGTGCCAGCCCAGCGCGAGGGCGAGCGCGGTCACCGCGATCACCAGGCCGAGGCCCGGGCTGACGGTGAACCAGACCGTCAGCGCGACGAACACGCCCAGCGCGCCGAGGTTCAGCGCGTTCTTGCCGGGCAGCATCAGCGGCCGCGAGGCGATCCGGCCGGACAGCTTGAGGAAGGCGACGACGGAGCCGGTGAAGGTCACCGCGCCGATGAAGATGCCGATCACGACCTCGGCGTGGTGGATCCGCAGCAGGTCGGCGGCGACGGCGACCTGGGCCGAGCCCCGCGACTCGACCTCCAGGTAGCTGTTCCAGCCGACCAGCACCGCGGCGAGGCCGACGAAGCTGTGCAGCACGGCGATCAGTTCCGGCATCTGCGTCATCTCGACCTGCCGGGCCCGCCACAGCCCGATCACGGCGCCCAGCGCCATCGCGACGACGATCAGGGCGACCGCGCCGGCGGTGATGCTGCGGGACGCCAGCACGACGGTGGCGACCAGGGCGAGCGCCATGCCGGCGATGCCGTAGACGACCCCGGCGCGGGAGGTGCGGTGCTGGGACAGCCCGGCCAGACTGAGGATGAACAACAGGGCGGCGACCAGGTCCGCGGCATGGGCGGCCGTCGTGGTAGTCATCGGGGCTCAGCCTTTCGAGAACATGGACAGCATGCGGCGGGTGACGGCGAAGCCGCCGAAGATGTTCACGCTCGTCAGCAGGATGGCCACGAAGGACAGGACGGTGACGAGCGCACCCCCGTGTCCGATCTGCAGCAGCGCGCCGACCACGACGATCCCGGAGATCGCGTTGGTCACCGACATCAGCGGGGTGTGCAGGGCGTGGTGGACCTTCCCGATCACGTAGTAGCCGATGACCACCGCGAGCGCGAACACCGTGAAGTTCTCGGCGAGTTGGGCCGGTGCCACGGCGACGAGGAGGAACATCGCCAGCATGCCGAGGCCGATCAGGCCGAAGCGGGCGGCCGGGGTGAGCCGGGGCCGCTTCGGTTCCGGCACGGCCGGCGCGGCCGCGGGCTGCGCGGCGGGCGCGGCCGAGACGGCCACCAGCGGTGGCGGCCAGGTGACCTCGCCCGCCCGGACCACGGTCACCGCGCGCTGGACCACGTCGTCGAGGTCGAGGACCAGCCGCCCGTCCTTGCCGGGGGTCAGCAGGGTGAGCAGGTTGACCAGGTTGGTCCCGAACAGCTGGGAGGCCTGGGCGGGCAGCCGGGCCGCGAGGTCGGTGTAGCCGATCAGGGTGACGCCGTTGGCGGTGACCACCGTGCGGCCCGCCACCGTTCCCTCGACGTTGCCGCCCTGGGCGGCGGCCATGTCCACCACGACGCTGCCGGGCTTCATCGCCGCCACGTCCGCGGCGGTGAGCAGCCGCGGGGCGGTCCGCCCGGGGATCAGCGCGGTGGTGACGACGATGTCCACGTCCTGGGCCTGCGCGTGGTACAGCTCGGCGGCGGCCCGGTCGTAGTCGGCGGAGGTCGCCTTGGCGTACCCGTCGGTGCTCGCCTCCTGGGCGACCCGCACGGGGAGGTACTCGCCGCCCAACGACTTGACCTGGTCGGCGACTTCGGGCCGCGGGTCGGTCGCCCGGACGATCGCCCCCAGGCTGGAGGCGGCGCCGATGGCGGCGAGCCCGGCCACGCCGGCGCCGGCCACCAGGACCTTCGCCGGCGGGACCTTGCCCGCGGCGGTCACCTGGCCGGTGAAGAAGCGGCCGAACACGTGGGCGGCCTCGATCACGGCCCGGTACCCGGCGATGTTCGCCATCGAGCTGAGCACGTCCATCGACTGCGCGCGCGAGATCCGGGGCACCGCGTCCAGGGCGAGCGCGGTGACCGGGCGCGCGGACAGCGCCTCCAGCAGGTCGGGCCGCTGGGCCGGTGCGAGCAGGCCGACCAGGGTCGCGCCGTCACTCAGCCGGGCGATCTCGTCGGTGGACGGCGCGTTGACCTTCAGGACGATGTCGGCCCGCCAGGCGTCCCCGATCCGCGCGCCGGCCTCGGTGTAGGCCTCGTCGGCGAAGCCGGAGGCCGCGCCGGCCTCGGACTCGACCGCGACCTCGTAGCCGAGCGCCAGCAGTCCGCGCACCGTCGAGGGTGTCGCGGCGACGCGGGTCTCCCCGGTGGCCGATTCGGCGACCACACCGATGCGCAGCGGGGGGTGGTGCGTGGCGTCCTGTGCAGACATCACTCGTGCCTCTCTCGTCGGAGGAACTCTTGACGGCGGGACCTGCGCCCGAAGGGGGAGTCTCCTCCCCTTGGACGCAGGAACCTACCCGCCCGGGCCCTGCCGGGGGACGGGGCGAGGCCGTGACATGCTTCACCCGTTCGCGCCCTGTCGGGCGGGTCGGGTCGCGTGCTCGCCATCCGGGTGCGCCCCGGGCGTCGTGCCATCCTCGCTCCGCCGCAGGGTTTCTGACACCCCGTCCGGTCGGCCTTCGCTTCGCGCCCGCGTTCGGTAACAAAGGTTGCCAGATGCGTTTTCGGAAACTAGGGTTGTCGCATGACTTCGGCTGAGATCACCCTGGAAGAGCAGGCGCAGCTGGCCAAGGCGCTCCTCGACGCCCTGAATCCGCTCGCCTCGGCCCTCCACGCGCGCACGTCCTGGCTGCCCGAGGAGCGGATGTGGGAGGCGGAGCCGGTCGAGGTGACCCTGTCCGTCCTCGCCGCCTGGAGGGTGGTGGACGCGGAGGTCAAGCGGCTGACGGCGATCGCGGCCGGCACCGCCGGCTCCTACGGCGCGAGCTACGAGCAGCTCGGCGCGGTGTGGGGGATCACCCGGCAGGGCGCGCGCAAGAAGTGGCCCGAGGCGGTCACCCGCCCCGCGGCGCGGGCAGGCGCGGCCCTGCGGCTGTTCGGCGGTACGGCCGAGCTGGTGCGGGCCCCGGAGTCCGGCGGCTGGAGCTGGTCGGGCGAGGGTGCGGACGGCACGCGCGGCGCCGCCGACACCCGGTGCGCGAGCAAGGAGGAGGCCGCCGCCCACGCCGGAGCCTTCCTGGCGGCGCACGCCGCCTGACCCTCGCTGGCCGGCCACCCCGCCGGACCCTCGCTGGCCGGCCACCCCGCCGGACGGAGGTGGCCGGGGCGGTCGGGCTTGTGTGATCATCTCCGGATGATCTTCCGCGCTGCCACCGCAGACCCCTCCGACCTGGACCGTGCCGTCGCCTACCCGGCCGACGGCCCCGTCCCCGCCCTGACCGCCGAGAAGGTCCGCGAGGAGCTCGCCGAGAACCGGATCCGCCCCGAGTGGGTCTGGGTCGCCCAGGACGAGGACGGCGGGATCCTGGCCCGCGCCCTGTGGTGGGGCCGTTCCGACAGCGAGCGCCCGATCGCGCTGGACTGCCTCCAGGTCCGCGCGGGGGTGGCCGATCCGGCCGCTGTCGCCACCGCCCTGCTGGAGGCCGGCCACGCCGCCTTCGGGAACCGTCCGGGCTACCACATCTCGCTGCCGCGCGGCTGGCGGGCGGAGCCCGAGCTGGCCGAGGCGGTCGCCTGGCGCCGGCAGGCGGCGGAGCGGGCCGGTCTGACCCGGGAGATCGAGCGGCTCCGCTACGAGTGGACCCCGCGGCGCGGGACCGCCGAACCGACCGGGCGGCTGGTCTTTCGCGAGGGCACCGACGAGGAGTTCCTGGAGGCCTTCGTGCGCCTCTCGCAGGACAGCCTCGACCTGGCGACGCAGAACGAGCTGCTCACCATGGATGCCGGGCAACTGGCCCGGGAGGACTTCGACTTCTATCTGAGCTGCCCCGGCGAGCGCTCGTGGTGGCGGCTGGCCGAGCTCCCGGACGGCACGCCGGCCGGGATGGCGATCCCCTCCGCGACGCCCTACCACCGCAACGTCGGCTACCTGGGCGTCGTGCCGGAGCAGCGCGGCAGGGGCCTGATCGACGAGATCCTGGCGGAGATCACCCGCTTCCACGCGGCGGCGGGCGCCGAGCGGATCACCGCGACCACCGACACCGTCAACGTCCCGATGGCCGCCGCGTTCGACCGTGCCGGGTACGAGGTCACCGAGATCCGCCTGGTCCTGGAGTGCCCCCCGCGGTAGCCCGGGGACCGGTGGCGACCGGCGCAGGTCGCCACCGGCTACCGGAATCTGACGCTCCGTCATCCACTCGTGTCCGGTTCGGAACACGGTGCGCGGCGTGCCCGTGCCACGGGCGGGGGAGGCTCGGGGAATGCGCGGGACGGGGGAGTGGGGAGCGGTCCGGCCGGTCGTCCGCTGGGCGGGGCACCCGGGGACGTCGGGCGCCGTGCTGGTGCTGCTGGTCAACGACCATGTCGCAAAACGGCTCTGGCCGGGTGCGGTCACCGGGAAGGTCAGCGACCTGGCGTGGATGCTGGTCTCGCCGGTGGTCCTGGCCCTCCTGCTGACGCCGCTGCTGCGCCTGCGCGGTGACCGCCCGGCGATCGCCGGGCTGGCGGTCACGGCGGTGACGTTCACCGTCGCGAAGTCCGGCGAGGCCGGTGGCGAACTCGCCTCGACCGTCTGGTCGTGGAGCGGCGTACCGAGCCGGATCCAGGGGGACCGGAGCGACCTGCTGGCCCTGCCGGCGCTGGGCGTCTCCTGGTGGCTGTGGAAGCGGTCGCGGGCGACGCGGCGGCCCCGGCGGTGGGCGGCCCTGCTGGGCGTGCCGCTGGCCGTGGTCGCCATGGTGGCCACCTCCAAGATCGGGGAGCCGCCGCGGCCCGTCCTCTGGCAGGCCGGGGCGCGGGCGATCCTGGACACCGAAGCCGGCCGGTGGGCGTCGCAGGACGGCGGCGCGACCTGGATCCAGGAGAAGCGGTCCGGTGACGTCGAGAAGTCCCGGCGGAACAGCCGGCCGCAGGACGGCCACTGCCTGGAGGGCGAGCCGGGGCCGTGCTTCCGACTGCTCGACTCCACCTCGCCGATCGAGATCAGCGAGGACGGCGGCCGGACCTGGCGGGCCGCGTTCGACCCCGGTCCGCCGTGGCGCGACGAGCCGCTCCCGCCCGCGACTCCGTCACCCACCGGCGTGGACGGGGCACCGGTCGACCCCGCCGTGCCGCCCCCCGGCGTGCCGTACCCCGCTGTGCCGTCCCCCGGCGCGGAACCGACCGGGGGCCGCGCCGGGTACCCCGCAGACCTGTTCATCGTCCCCGCGCCGGAGGGCTGGGCGGTGCTGGCCCACTACCCGGGCGGCGGACTGGTGCGCGGCACCCCCGACGGCACCTGGTCGCGCCGGAGTTACCCCGTCCACCAGACGATCGTCGTCCCCGAGCAGCCCCGCCGTCCGGCGCTGGGCCTGGCCGTGGCGCTGACCGCCGGTTTCGCCGGCGTGCTGGCGGCCACGGGCGCCCGGCTGCTGGTCGCCGCCGGACCGGCCGGGCGGTCGCGCGAGCTGCTGCTCCTGCTGCTCCGTCAGGGAATCTGCCTCCTCTGGGTCCGCCTCGCGGCGTACCTCTGCGGCGGCGAGCTGTTCTGGAAGGTGCCCGGGGTGCTGCCGGCGAGTGTGCTGACGGTGGGCCTGCTGCCGATGCTGTGGTTCCTGCGGCGCGGCCCCGCGCCGACCGGCCGCGCGGTTCCCGTCCTGACCGTCCTCGGCTCCGGGGCCGCCGCGGTGGCGCTGATCCCCTACGTCCACTGGGCGGCCCACCGGCTGGCGGCCTGGTCGGACGCCTCGGACCAGGCCTTCCTCTGGGCCCTCGCCGCCACGGCCGCCGGCGCGGCGGTGGGCGCCCTCGGCCGCCCCGTGGGGCGGTCGAGGCGGGTGTGACGCGACGAGGCGGGTGTGACGCGACCGCTCGGGGTACGAGCAGCCGGTACCGGAGCGCCTCGCCGGTGATCGCCTCGATCCCACGAGATCGCTCCCACGGGCGGGGGAGCGGGTCCGGTCGGTTCGGCGGGGCTCGTCACCGTCCGACGCACGGGCCCACCCCGCGGGCGGCTCCCGGGGGCCGCCCGCCGCCGTGACCGCTCCTACCCGCCGTGCACGAGCTGGATCAGGTTGCCGCAGGTGTCGTCCAGCACCGCCGTGGTCACCGGACCCATCTCGCGCGGCTCCTGGGTGAAGCGGACCCCGAGCGCGCGCAGCCGCTCGTACTCGGCGGGCACGTCGTCCACGGCGAAGGAGGCGGCCGGGATGCCGTCCTCGACCAGCGCCCTCCGGTACGGCCGCACCGCGGGGTGGCCGCTGGGCTCCAGCAGGAGCTCCGTGCCGCCCGGATCCTCCGCCGAGACGACGGTCAGCCACCGGTCCTGGCCGAGCGGGACGTCGTGCTTCGTCACGAAGCCCAGCACCTCGGTGTAGAAGCGCAGGGCCTCGGCCTGGTCGTCGACGAAGACGCTGGTCAGGTGGATCCTCATGGACTACTGCTCCCCGGGTCACGATGCGTTCGGTGGGCACATGGGTGACGGCGGCCGGAGCCGGTCGGTCCGGCCCGGCGTGCGGACGGCTCTGACGCCCCGGGCCGGCCGTCCCGTTCTACCAGGCCGTCCGGAGCGGAGGCAGCCTCGGCCCCGCCGTGTCGCGACCGGGAACTCCCCCGGGGGGCGCGCCGGGAACCGGGTGGTTTGTCCGGCCGGATCCGGGTGAGAAGGGGACCGGGTGGGAAGAGCGTGACCCGGGCGGCGGGTACCCCCACTCCTCGCCGTCCGGGCCCGTCCCGCCACGGCTCAGAGCCCGGCCACCGTGACGACCGCTACCGGCGGCCGGGCGGCACGCCGAATCCGTGCCGCGTCCCGCCGTGACGCCCTGAGCCCGCACCCTCCTCCTGCGGAGGGCCACGGCCATTCGGCGCAGCCCGGCCCGCGCGTCGCCGACCCGGTGCCTAGCGTGGACGGATGACCGATCGTCGGATCGCGCGGCCGGCCGCCGGACGGCTGGGCTACCTCGGGGCCGCCGCCGCCTTCGCCGTCTGCATGGCGGGCACCACGCTGCCCACCCCGCTGTACGGGCGCTACCAGGCGGAGCTCGGTTTCTCCGAGCTGATGGTGACGGTCGTCTTCGCCGTCTACGCGTTCGGCGTGATCGGTGTCCTGCTGCTCGTCGGCAACGTCTCCGACTCCGTCGGCCGCCGGCCCGTGCTGCTCGCCGGGCTGGCGCTCGCGGCCTGCAGCGCCGTCGCCTTCCTGGCGGAGGGCGGTCTGCCGCTGCTCTGCCTGGGGCGGCTGCTGTCCGGCCTGTCGGCGGGTCTGTTCACCGGGACGGCCACCGCGTACGTGCTGGAACTCGCCCCGACGGGGCGCGAGGCCAGGGCGGGTTTCGTGGCGACCGCCGCCAACATGGGCGGCCTGGGCTGCGGCCCCCTGCTGTCGGGGCTGCTCGCCGAGTACGCGCCCGGGCCGCTGGTGCTGCCGTTCGTCGTGCACCTGGTGCTGCTCGCCGCTTCGTTCGCGGTCCTCTGGTTCCTCCCGGAGACGGTCGACGGGGCCCGGCCGCTGCGCACCGCCCGGCCGCACCGGCCGTCGCTGCCACCGGAGGTCCGGGGGGTGTTCGTGCCGGCCGGGATCGCCGCCTTCGCGGGCTTCGCCCTGCTGGGCGTCTTCACCTCGGTCAGCCCCGCCTTCCTCGCCGAGAGCCTGGACGTCCACAACTCCGCGGTCGTCGGCCTGATCGTCTTCACGGCCTTCTTCGCGTCCACCCTCGGCCAGCTCCTGGTGCCCCGCCTGGGTACGGCACGGGCGATCCCGCTCGGCTGCCTGGTGCTCATCGCCGGGCTGGCCCTGCTGGCCGCCTCGCTCGCCCGGACCACCCTCCCGCCGCTGGTGCTCAGCGCCCTGGTGGGCGGCGCCGGCCAGGGCATGGGCCTGCGCGGCGCGGTGGGCGAGATCGCCGCCGCCGCTCCCGCCGAGCACCGCGGCGGCGCGCTCTCGGCGCTCTTCGTGGTCGCCTACTTCGGCATCTCGATCCCGGTCATCGGGGTCGGCCTGCTCGCCGAACCGCTCGGCCTGGCCGACGCCGGCCTGGTCTTCGCCGCCTGCATGGCCGTCCTCGCCGCCGCCTCCGCGCTCTACCTGCTGCGCCGGGCCCGCGCCGCCCACCGACCGCGCGCCGGCCACTGACCCCGCGCCGCCCACCGACCGCGCGCCGGCCACCCGCTTGCCGCCCGGCCTCCCGCTCCGCCAACCGACCGCGCGCCGGCCACCCGCTTGCCGCCCGGCCTCCCGCTCCGTCGGCGCGGGAACCGCCCGTGCGGCGTCCCACCCGCTATCCATGATCCATGTCGCCTGCGCACCCCCGTAGCCCCCGGTCCCCCCGCCGGCCCCCGACGCCGGGCGGCCGCCCACCCGCGCGTGGTGCCGCGCCGGCGGGCGCGGCGGCCGGCGGTGCGGCATGCGGGTGAGACGGCCCGGCCCGCGCGAAAGGCCGGTTCCCGCGGCGGCCGCCCCCGGCGCGGGCCCGGGGCTGCGCCGGCTCTCCGACTACGCCTGGCGGCTGCTGGTCGTCGCGGTGGCCGCGTACCTGGTGCTCACGGTGCTGGGGCAGTTCCACCTGATCACGCTGGCCGCCTTCCTCGCCCTGGTGATCACCTCGGTGATCCGCCCGCTGGTCGACCTGGCGGCCCGCGCGGTACCCCGCCCGCTCGCCGTCCTGATCGGCCTGGCGGTGGCGCTGCTGCTGCCGGCCGGCCTGCTCGCGCTGATCGGCGAGAACGTGGCGGACGACGTGTCACGCCTCGCCAGGGAGTTCCAGGGCGGCCTGGACCGGCTGGAGAAGCTGCTGAAGGGACCGCCCCTCCACCTGGAGCCGACGTCCTTCGACGACCTCAAGCAGAAGGTCTCCGACTTCGCCGCCAAGCACCGCGCGACGCTGATCAGCACGGTCGTCAACGGCGCCCACCGGGCGGTCGAGATCGGGACGGGCGCGGCGCTCGCGCTCTTCATGTCGGTGTTCTTCCTGCACTCCGGCGAGCGGATGTGGCGCTGGACCGCCGCCCAGCTGCCGCCGGCCGCCGCCGGCCACCTCGACCGGGGCGGGCGGGTGGCCTGGCGGACCTTCGCCGGCTACACCCGGGGCATCTTCGTCGTCGCGGCGAGCAACGCGATCATGGTCGGCATCTCGCTGTTCCTCCTCGACGTGCCGCTCGCCCTGCCCCTGACGGTGCTGGAGTTCCTCGCCTCGTTCGTCCCGCTGGTCGGCTCCCCGATCGCGATGCTGGTCGCCGCCCTGGTGGCGCTGGCCGCCCGCGGCCCGGTGATCGCGATCGTGGTGCTGCTGCTGATCGTGGTGATCGGTCAGATCGAGGGTCATCTGCTCCACCCGCTGGTGATGAGCCGGGCGGTCAGCCTGCACCCGGTGGTGGTCGCGGTCTCGGTGCTCGCGGGCAGCATCGCGGCCGGGGTGATCGGCGCGGTGGTCGCCGTCCCCGCCGTCTCGGTGCTCTGGTCGGTCTACGCCGAGCTGCGCCGCCCGCGACCGGCGCCGCCGTCGACGCCCTGACGGCGAGGAAGGATCCGCCGGGTACGAACGGAGGGCGCGCTCCGGCGGCGGGAGGGCGAGGTCTTTCGGACGCGCCGTCGGTGCCCGACCGGCGGTGGCACGCAAGGCCGTTCACGACCGGGTGTCGGACAGGTGTTCAAGAGATGCCAAAATAATGGCGCACCCCCTTGCGGATTGTGTGATCAGATGTGACGTCGCTGTGGCGCTTCCTGCCACAGGGGAGGGATCGGCCTGCCCCGCACCAGGCCCCGTCACACAGGAGACGTACCATCAACACCGCTATCCGCCGGGCCGCGCGCGGCGCAGTTCCCGTCGTCGTCAGTGCCTCCGTCCTCGCCGCGGGCCTGACCGCCTGTGGCACGGTCGAGCAGCTCACCGCCGCCCAGAAGGTGACCAAGGCCTTCGACAAGCTCGGCGACAGCAAGGCCGCCGGCCTCACCTTCTCCGTGGACGCCTCGCCGGAGCAGATCGTCGCCTTCGGCAACGCCACCGGTGACAAGATCGAGCAGAAGACCGCCGAGGCGCTGTCCGGCCTGAGCATCTCGGTCGCGATGGCCGCCGACAAGCCGCTCAAGGACCTCGACACCTTCAAGAACACCCGGGGTGCCGGCAAGGAGGTGACGCCGGACAAGTCGCTGCGCGTCTCCTACCTGCTCGCGGACAAGAAGGGCACCGCGCTCCTGGAGTTCCGTCAGGTCGACGCCAAGGCGTACGTGCGCGCCGACGCCAAGGGCCTGGTGAAGCTGGTCGGCGAGGACCCGGCTCAGGTGGACGCGGTCGCCGAAGACCTGCCCACCGAGCTGAACCCGGTCAAGGACGTGCTGGCCGGCAAGTGGGTCGCCTTCGACCTGCAGGAGCTCGCGGACACGGCCAAGAAGCCCGCCGACGCCGGCACCCCCGCCCCGTCCGGCCGGCCCACGTTGGACCCGGAGACCGCCGAGCAGCTGGCCGTCTCGCTGAAGGACGTCTTCTCCCGGACCGTCACCTTCGACGACAAGGGCAAGAAGGACGGCGCCGAGCACCTCCTGGTGAGCGCCCCGGCCCGACAGCTGACCGACGAGCTGCTGAAGGCGCTCAAGCCGCTCTCCGCGAAGCTCCCCGAGCAGTTCGGCAAGCTCCCCACCAAGGTCCCGGACGACCTGGCCGACACCAGGATCGGCGTCGACCTGTACCTGAAGGGCGGCACCTTCTCCTCGGCCACCTTCGACCTCGCGCAGCTGGAGCCCAAGGCCGGCCCGGGCAGCACCTTCCCGGTCAAGCTCGCGTTCAACAGTTCCGCCCCGGCGGTCCAGGCGCCCGCCGACGCGGTGAAGATCACCGACAAGGACATCCAGAACGCGACGCTCGCCCTCGTGAGCGCCGCCGCCGGTGAGGCCGGTGGTCCCGGTGCCCCCGCCGGCGCCGGCCGGCCCGGCACGCCGGGCAAGCCGCTGACCGACGCCCAGGTCAAGGAGCTGGTCGGCCTCGGCATGCCCGAGCAGCAGATCCAGGTCTTCAGCCGGCTCGGCATGGACTACGAAGAGATCAAGAGCCTCGCCCAGGAGGGCTGAGAGCAGTCCGGTGGCGCCGGGGCGTGGTGAGTCGGTTCGGCCGGCCCGCCACGCCCCGGCGCTCGTCGGGGCCCGTCCGGCCGCGGCCGGCGTCGCTCAGAACGTCCACCGGGTGTGGCTGTAGACCCCGTCGTCCCGGCCGAAGCCGTACGCGGTGACCGGCGCCACCGCGAACACCGTCACGCTCCCGTTCCGGAACGCGTCCCCGGTCCCGTGGAAGGTGCCCTCGGGCGAGGTGATGGGCGACCCGAAGACCTTCGAGGAGGCGGCGGGCCGGTACGACCTCGTCCTCAACACCGTCTCCGCGCCGCTCGACTTCGCCGCCTACCTGTCGCTGCTGCGCACGGACGGCACCACGGTGAACCTGGGCCGCCGTAAATGCCGTGCGCGGCCGCCGGGTTGCGGGTTAGGGTCCTGAACATGTGCTTCCACCAGATCTACGGCTGATCGGACGGGGCAGGCCCCCGTCCCGTCTCGCAGACCCGAGTGACGCTCCGCCGGCGGGCTCTCCCGCGCCGGGCCGGGCGCACGGGTCTGCCGTGTCCTCCCCGCCGCAGACCTGAAACGAGTGATCGCCCATGTCCCGTCGCCGTGCCCACATCGCGATGGTCGGTGTCCCCGCCGTCAGCCACGTCCTGCCCAGCCTTGAGGTCATCCGCGAACTGGTGGCCCGCGGCCACCGGGTGACCTACGCCAACGACCCGGCGGCCGCCGCGCTGATCGAGGCCACCGGGGCCGAACTGGTCCCCTGCGCCTCCGTGCTGCCGGTCGGTGACCAGAGCTGGCCCGATGACCCGATCGCCGGGATGGACCTCTTCCTCGACAACGCCGTCCAGGCCCTCCCGCAGCTGCGCACCGCCTACGACGACGACCCCGCGGACCTCTACCTGTACGACATCGGCGGCTACGCCGCGCGTGCCCTCGCCGAGTCCCAGGGCCGCCCCGTCGTGCAGCTGTCCCCGACCTTCGTGGCCTGGCAGGGCTACCACCAGGAGGAGGCGGTCCAGCTGTGGGAGCTGCCGGGGGCCGCCGCCCACCGGGCGAGGTTCGCCCGCTGGTTGGCCGAGAGCGGCGCCACCACCACCGACGTGGACGCCTTCGCCGGTCTCCCCGTACGGGTCCTGGCCCTGATCACGCGGGCGATGCAGCCGAACGCCGACCGGGTCGACGCGGACGCGGTGACCTTCGTCGGCCCCTGCTACGACCTGAGCGCGGGCGCGGACGCCTGGACCCGCCCCGCCGGTGCCGAGAAGGTCCTGCTGATCTCGCTGGGTTCGGCGTTCACCCGCCGCCCGGAGTTCTACCGGCAGTGCCTGGCGGCCTTCGGCGACCTGCCGGGCTGGCACGTCGTCCTGCAGATCGGGAAGTACACCGACCCGCGGGACCTCGGCACCGTCCCGTCCAACGTCGAGGTGCACCCGTGGGTCCCCCAGCGGGCGATCCTGGCGCAGGCGGACGCCTTCGTCACCCATGCGGGGATGGGCGGCTGCGGCGAGGGGCTGCTGGCCGGGGTGCCGATGATCGCCGTCCCGCAGGCCGTCGACCAGTTCATGAACGCGGACCGTCTGGTGGAGCTGGGGGTGGGCCGCCGGATCGACACCGAGGACGCCACGGCGCAGACCCTGCGGACGGCGCTGGCCGAGCTCGTCGGCGACCCGGAGGTGGCCCGCCGCTCCGCGCGGCTGCGGGCCGGCGCCCGGGCCGAGGGCGGCACCCGGCACGCCGCCGACCTCATCGAGCGCATGCTGGACTGATCGCCGGGGCGACCCGGCCGGGGCGGTGGGCCCGACCCGGCCGGGGGCCGCGCGGGATCAGCGGTGCGGTGTGCCGCCGACGAAGTCCTTCAGGGCGTCGAGGCGGGTCCGGCGGTCGGGCGGGTAGCGCCGCAGCGCGCGCTCGGCCTTGCGCGAGCCGGGGCGGTAGCGCCAACGGGCCCAGGGGGAGGTCGGCTTGGCCAGCCGCAGGATGCCGACCAGCCCGACCACCAGGGGCACCAGCAGGCCGATCACCCCGAGCGCCGTCTTGCCCTTGAGGATCGTGCCGACGCACAGCGCCAGGTTGACGAGCATCAGCGCGGCGAAGACCAGGTGGTTGGCCGTGCCCTGACCCACATCGGAGAACGGGTTGAACCCGGCGACCAGCAGCAGGCCGACCGCCACCGCGAGGAACGCCGCGTCGACCGACTTGCGGCCCTCCTTCGCCCAGTAGACGTCCTCCAGGTGCAACCAGAGCGCGAACTCGTCCACGGCCAGGGCGGCGCCGGCGCCGAACAGCACGGCCAGGACCTGCGCCCCGGGACTGTCCGGCCGGTAGGAGAACTCGATGGCGCCCGCCACCAGCATCGCGAGGATGCCGTACACCTGGTGGTGCACGTGGGTGCCGCCGACCGCGACGTCGCGGAACGGTCCCCGGCCCGCCCTGATCAGCCGGGTGACGACCCTGGTCCCGGCGAAGGTCAGCACGAACGCGCCGAGCATCCAGAGCCCGACGCCGTGGTTGGGGACGGTGATGACCACCTCGACCTGGACCGATGCGCTCCGCACGGCGGTTCCGTTCCCGTCAGCCGTGGTGCGCGGGGACCTTGAGCAGGTCGCGCATCGTGGCGGAGGGCAGGTAGCAGCGCAGCAGGGCCAGCCCGATCCGGGGCAGGTCGGCCTCGTCGCGGTAGAGCAGGAACATCGGCTCGTAGCGCGGCTGGAACTTCGCCTTGAAGGAGTGCAGCGAGCGGAAGCCGTAGTACGGCTCCATGGCCGCGCCCAACTGGTCGAGGATCCGGTCGAGCACGGTCGGTGCGTGGGCGGGGCCGGTGCGTGCCAGCGGCGCGCCGGAGAGCGAGAGGTAGTGCGCGCCGTCGTCGCGCAGGGCGAGGCAGCTGGAGGCGATCATGAACTCGACGACCGGCCGGAAGCCCTCGCGGCGGCGGCGCATCATGTCCAGGGTCCAGCCCTGCGGCACCCCGTCCGGGCCGTACACCGGCATCCACGAGGTCACCCCGTGGAGGTGTTCGTCGCCCTCCAGCGCCAGGCCGACCCGCATCCGCGGATCCATCGCCTCCTCCACGCCGCCGAGCGTGAAGCCCATCTCCGGCAGCCCCATGTCACCGACCCACTCCTCGGAGATGCCGCGGACCTGGGACAGCACCGGTCGCGGCTGTTCGGCGAGGGCGCCGAGCCGGTACTCGACGCCGTCCTTCCTGGCGCGGTTCAGGGCGGTGCGCACGTCCTGCCAGGCCTTGCCGCGGAACTCCAGGTCCGGCAGGTCGATCACGGTGTCCTCGGCGACCTGGACGGACCGCCAGCCCAGCGCGTCGGTGGTCCCGGCGGCCCGGGCGGTGGCGGAGAACAGGCACGGGACCAGCCCCGCGCGGTCGCACATCTCGGCGAAGCGGGTGATCGTCCGGCCCCGGTCGTCCGGTGCTCCCACCGGATCGCCCAGCGCGACCGCGACGCCGGCGTGGGCCCGGTAGGCGATGTAGCTCCCGTCGTCGCCCTCGGGGAAGAAGTAGGAGTTGTCCGGCCAGGTGGTCATCCAGGAGAGGTTCGCCCCGCCGCGGTGGACCAGCAGGTCCGCGGCCCGGGTGCGCGGGTCCCCGTCGGACGCCGGCGCGGCCGCGGGCGCCGGCTCGGCACCGGGCACCTGCGCCCGGCCGCGCGGCCGCCTGGCCCGGAACGCCTCCCGGCCGGCGATCAGCACCACCAGCTCGGCCGTCCACACCACCGAGGTGGGGACGAACACCGCCGCGCCGGTGACCGTGACCTGCTCGTCGAGCGCCTTGCCGATCACGTACGCGACCGCCACGAACAGGCCCAGCAGCGCGTTCAGCGCGCAGAGCAGCACCGTCCAGCGCCAGGCGGTGCGGCGCCCCCGGCGCAGCCCGTGGACCAGCAGGGCGATCAGCGCCACCGAGAGCAGCACCTGCCAGCCCGGTCCGCCCAGCCCTCTGGTCTCCCCGACCGGACCGCTGCCCGGTACCAGCCAGACGACCAGCAGGATCGCCGCGATCAGGACCAGGCCCGCCACCGCGAGCAGCCGCCACTCCCGGCGGCTGAGCCGGCCGGAGGTCCGGGCCGCGCCCGGGACCCGCAGCCAGTGGGTCGCCACGAGGCCGCCGGCGACCGCCAGCGCGTGCTCCAGGTCGTCGAGCCCTCCGACGTACAGCAGCGAGACGCCGGCGTAGGCGGCCAGGGCCAGCCGCAGCCGCTGCCGCCACGGCGAGGCGAGGGCCGCCGAGGCCACCGCGCCCGCGCAGAGCGCGCCCGCCGAGACGCCGACGTCGACGGTGCCGGCCAGGTCCTTCGCCCAGGTCCACGCGGTGTGCCGGAGGGCGAGCAGCAGCAGGGCGGCCAGCAGGACGGCGCCGAGCTGGCCGGCCACCGTCACCGCGGCGGTCCAGCGCGTGCCGAGCCTCGCCTCGGCGAGGCCGCAGAGCAGCACGACGGCGACGAGCACCGGGAGGTAGTCGATCGGTGTCGAGCAGAACAGCGGACCGGTGGCCAGGGTCCACCAGCGGCCCTTCTCGAACGAGGGCAGGCCGTACGCGACGTTCGGGTACCACGACCGGTCGGACGTCGCGTCCCACAGGCCGCCCACGGCCAGCCCGACCACCAGCACCACCACGGCGGTGGCGACGGTGAAGGGGAAGCGCCGCAGCGCGGCGGTGACCGCGGGCAGGACGTCACGCCGCCACCGCGGCTCTGATTCTCCCGGCACCTCGCACCTCCGCACGGTGTGGCCGACACCCCCGCCTCGGGCCCGGAGCCTCCTTGCTCAGCGTAGCCGGATTCGGCGGACGGGGCCGGGCGGGGAGACCGGACCGGGACGGGCCCGTCCGGGCGACGGGACGACCGCCCTTCGCTAGGCTCGGCGGTATCCGCGGCCCCGGTCACGGCCGGTCGGCCGGCGGTGTGCCAGGGCGCCCCCGGCGCCACGACGGCATGACGGGAGGACACCGGATGTCCACCGACCCGGTCGCGCCGGGCCCGGCCGGAGCCGACGGCGGGTACGGCGAATCCCTCTTCGAGCCCTGGCAGCCCGGCGAGGGCGAACGCATCGATCTCGGCTCCCTCGCCTACGACCACGTCACCCGCGCCCGGCTGCGCGCCCTCGGGGTCGGCGCGGGAGTGCGCTGCTGCGAGGTGGGAGCCGGTACCGGCACGATCGCGCGCTGGCTGGCGACCGCGGGCGGGGCCGGCGAGGTCCTCGCCGTCGACCGGGACACCCGCTTCGTCGAACCGTTCGCGGGCGGGGCGCTGCGGACGCTCACGGCGGACGTCTCCTCGCCCGACTTCGACCCCGGCGGCCGGTTCGACCTGGTGCACGCGCGCTTCGTGCTGATGCACCTGCCGGAACGGCACCGCGTCCTGGCCCGCCTGCGGGACCTCCTCGTCCCGGGCGGGTACCTCGTCCTCGGGGACCCGGTCGACCTCACCACGGCCGCGCCGCCGGACACCCCGTACCGGCTCGCGATGCGGGCGATGTGGCGGGCGCTGCGGACGTCCATCGGCACGGACATCAGCTGGACCCCCGACTGTCCGCGGCTGCTGCGCGACCTCGGGCTGTCCGAGGTCGGCGCGGAGGTGTTCGTGCCCGCCCTGGTCGCGGACGCCCCGATCACCGCGTTCTGGCTGGACACCTGGGACCGCACCCGCGAGGCCATGCTCGCCACCGGCCTCGTCGACGCCGGGCTCCTCGACGAGGCGCGGGAGTCCCTCGCCACGGGCACCGTCGCGGACCTCTCGCCCGGCCTGGTCACCAGCTGGGGGCGGCTGCCCTGAGCGGCGTACGCCCCGAGGCCGCGCTCAGGGGGCGGTGAACAGCAGCGGGAACCCGAGGGCGAGCCACGGCCTGCGCCCCCAGGCGAGGACCTTGCCCCGGGCCAGCACCGCGTACGGGCCGCACCGGCCGAGGGCGAGCAAAAGGAAGGCCACCGGCTCGGTGAGGATCGTGCAGTCCGGTCGGCGGGCCGGGTCGGAGGAGACCTCGGCCACGCCGTCGCGGAAGGTCACCGTGAACCGGGCGCCGCCGCGCACCCGCAGGTCGTAGCAGGCGGTGTGACCGGCGGCGGAGCGGCCGTCGACCACCCGCGGCATGGCGGCCATCAGGAACGGCACGGTCAGCGCCACCCGGTGACGGTCCACCATGTGCGGCCGCCGCAGCGCGACGGCCAGGTCGTACCCGTGGCCGAGCATATGGGTGATCAGGTACGAGGCCAGCGTGGCCAGGTCCATCGGTCCGAGCGGGGTCAGCACCGCGGTCGACGCGGGCCGGCCGGCACAGGCCTCGGTGAAGGCGCGGGCGTGCCGGACGATCTGCTCGGCGAGGACGACCGCGTCCCGTTCGGGGAACGCGGCCAGGGACGCCGCGTTGGCGGCGGCCAGGCCGGCCGGCGTGCCGTCGCCGTAGGTCCGCCGCTCACCGGCGGCCAGTTCGGCCATCAGCCCGTTGGCCAGGGCGAGATGGGCCGCCGCCTCGCCCACGGTCCACAGCGCGTCGGGGATCGGCCGGCCGGTGTCGGGGCGGTCGCGGAGCAGCGCCGCGATGTCCTCGGCCACGCCGAGGACGGCGTCGAGGAGGGCGGGCTGCACGGAGCCCCGGGGGGCCGGCGTAGGGGTCATGGAGCTGAAGCGTGGACCAGGTGCGCCCGGGTGTCCAGGGGTTCGGCAGCGGAGATTACCGGTGGGTAGGTCCGCCCGGTCGCCGCCGGACCGCTGGGTGGCCGTCCCGGCGGGGGTGGCGGCCGGGTCCCTCGTCGGACTGTCCGTCAGAGCGGCCGCCCCGAGGGCGGGTCGCGGCTCGCCCGAGGTCCGGTCGTCACCATCGGCCGCCCGCTACCGGCGGGTTGGGTGTCCGGTGCGGGGCGGCGGGGGCCGGACCAGCTGTCCGGGGCCCGTCGACGATCCGTGGACGCTGCCCGCCGCCATCACATATCAGGCAATTAAGACATTTGCCGCGTTCGGGTGAGAAGTGTCACCCGGTCCGCCCGGCCGGAGCGCGCGGAGCGGTGCTTCCCGGGCCTGGCAGGCCGAAGCCCCCGCCGCACGGGTCCCAGGGCCCGTCCGGTTCGGGACCAAGGGCCCGGAACCGGCGGACCTTCGTCCCCGTCGGGACCGCTTCGGAGCGGGCAACCGTGGACGGTCGCCCGGTGGGTCCGGGTGACGGGGTCGTCCGACCGGGCGGCCCCGACTTCTGCCGTCTACCAGGCGCACGGAGTGCGGGAGCACTGCCGTACGCCCCGGAGGACCCGAATTCCATGTCCCGAACCATCGACAACGCCCCGTATACCGCCTTCCACCGGAGACTGGCCCTGGCCTGTTCCGGTGGGCCCCTGCTGGACGGTTACATCCTGAGCATCGTCGGCGTGGCCCTGATCGGGATGCGTCCCGAGCTCGGCCTCTCCACCGCCGAGGTCAGCCTGATCGGCGCCGCCGCCCTGGTCGGCATGTTCGTCGGAGGCGCGCTGTTCGGCGTGCTGACCGACAAGATCGGCCGGGAGGTGATGTACACCGCCGACCTGCTGGTGATGGTCGTCTGCTCGGTGCTCTCCTTCTGGGTCGACCAGGTGTGGGCGATCGCCGTGCTGCGCTTCGTGCTCGGTCTGGCCGTGGCCGCCGACTACCCGATCGCGACCTCGCTGCTCGCCGAGTGGCTGCCGGCCCGCCACCGCGGGCGGCTGCTCGGCCAGCAGATCATCGCCTGGTACGCCGGTTCCGTCCTCGCCTACCTGACGGGCTACCTGTTCCTTCGGATCGGCGGGAACGGCAGCTGGCGCTGGATGCTGGCCAGCTCCGCGGTGCTCTGCGTGGTGTTCCTGGTGATCCGGCGCGGCTCGCCCGAGTCGCCGCGCTGGCTGGCCGCCAACGGGCGGGTCGGTGACGCGGTGCGCGTGGTCGAAAAGCACCTGGGCGTCCGGGTCGACGGGCGGGAACTGATGCCCGACCCGGCCGAGGCGGGGCGTCCCAGCGGCCTGCGGCTGCTGATGACCGAGCCCTACCGGCGCCGCACGCTCTTCTGCGGGCTGTTCTTCCTCTGCCAGGTCGGCCCGCTCTTCGCGATGCTGACCTTCGGCCCGCAGATCCTGGCCTCCTTCGGCATGCCGGGCGGCACCGTGCTGGACACCCTCGGTACGGCCCTGGTGAGCCTGGTCTTCCTGCTGGGCTGCTTCCCGGCGCTCCGGCTGATCGACACCTGGGGCCGTCGTCCGGTGATCATCTGGTCGTTCGCCCTGATGATCGTGCCGCTCGCCCTGCTGGGTGTCTGGCCGGCCGCCCCCGCGGCCGTCGCCGTCATCGCGCTCTGTGCCTACGCGTTCCTGTGCGGCGGCCCGAACGTGCTCGACTGGACCTACCCGAACGAACTCTTCCCGACCGAGATCCGGGCGACGGCGGTCGGCGTCGCCACCTCGGTGAGCCGGATCGGCGCGGCCGTGGGCACGTACCTGCTGCCGCTGTCGCTCAGCGGCCTCGGGACCGGGCCGACCATGCTGATCGCGGCCGGTACCACGGCGGTCGGCCTGCTGGTGTGCGTCCTGTGGGCCGAGGAGACGCGCGGCACCGGCCTGGGGGCGGCCTCGGCAGCCGGCCCCGCGTCGGCCGCGCCGGCCCGGCCGACCCCTGAGCCGGTCGGCTGACGGCCGGGCGTCGTGGTCCTGCCGGAGTGGGACGTCGGCCCGTCCGACGCCCCACTCCGGCGTCAGGCCGTCGTACGGGGGGTGCCGGGGACGGACTCCAGCCGGTAGGCGTCGCCGTGGGCGACCACCCGGCCGGCGGTGGGCGGGGGGAAGTGGGTGCCGAGGACCAGCGTGCCGGTGCCGGCGAGCGACTCCAGCAGGGACCGCCGGGTCGCCCGCGACCGGGCGGGGTCGATGTCGACGCAGCTGCCGATGGCCGGGTGGGCGAACTGGACCGGGTGGTGGACGCAGTCCCCGGTGACGAGGGCCGCGCCGCCCTCGCCGGACAGCTCGACGGCCAGGTGGCCCGGGGTGTGGCCGGGCGTGGGGAGCAGCCGCAGGCCGGGGGCGACCTCGGCGCCGCCCGCCGGGACGTCGACCAGGTCGAGCAGCCCGGCCTCCGCCACCGGGTCCACCGAGTCGCGGAACATCCGGCGGCGCGGCTCGTCCATCTCCCGGCCGGCCCAGAACTCGCGCTCGGCGCGCGAGGTGAGGTAGCGGGCGTGGGGGAAGGTGGGGACCCACGCCCCGTTCCCGTCGGCGCGGGTGTTCCAGCCGACGTGGTCGGTGTGCAGGTGGGTGAGGATCACGAGGTCGACGTCGGCGGGCGGGTACCCGGCGGCGGTCAGCCGGTCGAGGTAGTCGGTGTGGAGGTCGTGCCAGGCCGGGTTGGCGCGCTCCTTGCCGTTGCCGATCCCGGTGTCCACCAGGACCTTCAGGCCGCCGACGGTGAACGCGAAGCTGTGGCTGTCGATCAGCAGCCGGCCGGCCGGGTCGGCGAAGTCGGGGCGCAGCCAGTCCTGCCCGCGCACGACCTCGGGCGTGGCGTCCGGCAGGAGCCACTGCCCGGTGTCGGGCGGCAGGGGGATCTCGTCGATCCGGTGCACGGTGAGGTCGCCGACGGTCCAGGCCGGGATGGTGCCGATGGCGGGTGAAGCACCGCGCGGGTCGTCGGACGTCGCGTGCATGGACCGGGGTTCCCTTCGTACGGGTGGCGTCGTCGCGGCGGCGGGAGCCGTTAAAGCTCCGCCTTTGCGTTAGCCGATCGTAGATCACGCCGGGTCGCTAACGCAAGGCCTTAGCTTTTAGAGCCATGGCGTCGGCCGGGCGGCTACCGCAGGGCCGTCAGGTAGTCGAGCACATCCTGGCGGGCCGTCGCGGGGGCGAGGAGGGCGAGGTGGTTGTCCGGTCGGACGAGGGCGAGGGTGTCGGTGGCGATCCCGTAGGTCCGGTGGGCGTCGCCGGAAGGGTCGTCGAGCAGGACGGGCCGGATGTGGGCCGGGAGTCCGGCGAGTGCGGGGCGGGTTCCCGGGCCGAAGCCGAGCAGGGTGTAGTGGTCGCCGGCGAAGTGCTCGAAGAGTCGGGCCGGCCTGCCGTCGGGGCCGGTGAAGACGGCGTCCGGGGCCCGGTCGCCGGCCCGGAGCGGGCCGTCGGGACCGGGGGCCGCGAGCCGGCTCCACCGGTAGCCGAGCGAGAGGCCGGTGAGGTCGCCCACCCGGCCGGCCTCGACGCCCACGCCCGGAGTGCCGATGCCCGCCATGACGTTGGTCATGCCGGCCGTGGTGACGTCGAGCGTCCAGGCGGCGACCGGCCGGCGTTCGTCCTGGTAGGTGTCCAGCAGGGCCGGTGCGGCGAGGCCGCGCAGGACGTGCCCGAGCTTCCAGGCCAGGTTCCAGGCGTCCTGGATGCCGGTGTTCATGCCGAGCCCGCCGGCGGTGGGGTGGACGTGCGCGCAGTCGCCGGCCAGCAGGACCCGCCCCCTGCGGTACTCCTCGGCGATCCGGACGTTGACCCGCCAGGTGGAGAGCCAGGTGGCGTTGGTCAGCACGAGGTCCGTCCGACCGGTGTGCAGGGCGGCCAGCCGCCGGAAGCTCTCCAGGGAGGGGGCGACCGCCCGGCCGTCGGCGTCCGTCTCCGGGCTCGCCTGGAGCTGCCAGCGGCGGGTGCCCTCGAAGGGGCAGAGCATGAACACGCCCTGCGGGCCGAACCACTGGTGCCAGGCGCCGCGGTCGAGGCCCTCGACCTCGACGTCGCCGCAGACCATGAGCGGCTCCGGGTCGCCCTCGCCGACGAACGGTATCCCCAGCAGCTTGCGCACGGTGGAGCGGCCGCCGTCGCAGGCGACCAGGTACTCGGCGGAGATCCGTCCGCCGTCCGCGAGGTGGACCTCCACGCCCTCGTCGTCCTGGGTGAAGTCCACGAGCTCGGTGGCGAGTTCGACCGTCACCCCGTACTCGGCCAGCTTCTCGCGCAGCAGTCGCTCGACCCGCGTCTGCGGCAGCCACAGGCTCGCCGGGTAGGGGGTGGGCGTGCTGCGGCGGGCGCCGGCGAACGGTTCGGTCTCGTTGACGAACTCGCCGCCGAAGTACTTGCGGAACGGGAGGTGCGTGCGGCCGGCGGCCGCCAGTCGCGCGCCGAGCCCCAGGTCGGCGAGGACCTCCAGGCTCCGCGGGTTGAGCGTCTTGCCGCGTGAGCCGGTGTGGAACGCGGCCGCCTTCTCGACGACCCGCACGGCGACCCCCTGCCGTGCCAGCCCGCAGGCCAGTGTCAGTCCGGTCGGTCCCGCCCCCACGATCACCACGGTTGTCATGGTGTGTCCGCCCTTCCGTCTCGTCGGTGATGCACACCAGCAAACTGCAACTCGGTAAGAAAAGCAACCGAGTAACAAACATTTCCTGGTTATGATCGAGTCATGAGCGAGTCGGACACGGGTCTGCGGACCCTCAAGAAGCAGCGCACCCGGCAGGCCATCGCGGAGGCGGCGATCGCCCTGTTCCTGGCCCGCGGGTTCGACCAGGTCTCGGTGGCCGAGATCGCCGCCGCCGCCGAGGTCTCCAAGCCCACCCTCTTCCGCTACTTCGGCAGCAAGGAGGAGCTGGTCCTGCACCGTTTCGCCGACCACCTCGGCGAGGCCGGACGGGTGGTGCGCGCCCGCCCGGCCGGGACCACCCCGCTGGACGCGCTGGAGCGCCACCACCTGGAGCGGCTGGCCGCGCGCGACCCCAGCAGCGGGCTGACGGACAGCCCCGAGGTGCTGGCCTTCTTCCGGCTGGTCTACGAGACCCCCAGCCTCTCCGCCCACCTCTTCGACTACCTCGACGCCGACACCCGCGCGCTCGCCGAGGCGCTGGGCCCGGACGGGAACGTCACCGCCCGGCTGTTCGCGGCCCAGTACACGGCGGTGCGCCAGGTCCTCGCCCACGCCACCTGGGCGAGGCTCGCCGAGGGGCAGGACGTCGGCGAGGTGGCCGTGCTGGCCGCCGCGGAGACGGCCGAGGCGTTCGCCCTGCTGCGCGACGGCGCCGCCGCCCGCGGATTCTGAGCCCGAAGCGCGGGCGGCGGCCCCGCCCGGGGCCGGTCGGCCGCCCGGCGCGCGGCGGTGGTGAGGTCCGGGTCGTGCTCCTGGGCGTCGCGGTCGCTACCTCGCCCGCGCGCTGCTCACGGCCGCCGCGGAGTGTCGCCGGCTGGGCGTGGCCGGGGAATCCGGCCCCGCGCCGCGGTCAGGAGCCGGCGCTCCCGGCGGCGGCCCCGCGGTTCTCGACGAAGTGCTTGAAGCGCCGCAGGTCACCGCTGACCATCCGGTCGAGCACGCCCAGCTTGTCCGCGGCCTTCTCGGCGAATCCGGTGGGCTCGAAGTCCATGGTCATCCTGACCCGGGTGTGGGTCGCGTCGATCGGGTGCAGGGAGACCGTGCCGGTGTGCTTCACATTGCTGCTGCTGGTGCGCCAGGACACCCGTTCGTCGGGGACCCGTTCGACGATCTCGGTCTCGAACTCGCGGGACAGCCCGGCGATCCTGGTCTTCCAGTGGGCGTGCAGGTCGTCCAGCTGCCGGACCTCCTCCACCCCCTCCATGAACTCCGGGAAACGCTCGAAGCTCGTCCACTGGTCGTAGACGACGCGGACCGGCACGTCCACGTCGATCGACTCCTCCACCTTGCTCATCGCCACACCCACCTCGACCTCGTCGGGCGGCCTGCCGGTGGACGGACTCCCCGGGGAGGGTTCCCGCCGACAGCGCCACCACGAATGTCCGTCCTCCGGCGGTCGTCGGCAAGCCGCCCCGCCGGTCCGCCGCGTGTCGGTCGGACGCCCGGACCGTGCGCCGACCGGTGGCTCCCGGCGGCCGGGCGGAAGAGGCCCGCGGGCGTGGGGTTTGGCCCGGCGGAGCGGGGTGAGAAGAGGGCGCGGTGGGTGCGCCCGCCGCGCCCGGACGGTGGCCGTCCCCCCTCGCCCGCCGTCCGGGCCGGGCGGCCCCCGACCACGACCGGCGGGCCCGCGTCCCTGACGCCCGGCGGTGGCGGACTCAGGAGGCGGGGCCGAGCACGGCGCCGGCGATCAGGCGGGCCACCGCGTCGGGCTGTTCGAGCAGCACCAGGTGCCCGCTGTCGGGGACCACTTCCAGGGTCACCGTGGGGCAGGCCGTCAGTGCGGCCCGTTCGGCGTCGGTGAGCCCCACCTCGTCCCGGTCGCCGCGGACCACCAGGGCCCGGGCGCCGGAGCGGCACAGCCGGGGTACCAGCTGGCCGTGCCGGTCCAGGTACGCGAAGTACTCGATCATGGCCCGGCGGCAGAACGACGCGGAGTTCTTGCCGAGGTCGGCGAGCAGGGCCTCCCGCCGCGACTCCGGAATGCTGTCGGCCAGCGCCTTCGGCGTCAGCCACAGCATCGCCGGCCAGGCCAGCGAGCCGAGCCCGGGGACCCGGCCGATCGCGGCGGCGATCGCCAGCGCTCTGGACTCGTCCGGTCGTGAGAACGTCGGGGAGAGCAGCACCACCGGCCCGGAGAAGTGCCCGCCGGCGACCATCTCCAGCGCGATGTTGGCGCCGATGCTGTGGCCGACCACGGTGGTGCAGCCGTGGTCGGCCGCGAAGGCACCGGTGATCGCCGCGTAGTTCTCCATCGACACGTCCGCGGGTGCGACCGTCCCGGCGTGGCCCGGGACGGTCGCCGCCACCAGCCGGACCGGCGCGCCGGCGAGCGGCGGGGCGGCCATCACGTCCTCGTAGAACGCCGCGCCGCACAGCCCGCCGGGCAGCAGCAGGACCCGGTGCGGGGCGTCGGCCGGACCCGACTCGCGGACGTCCCAGGCGCGGAACTGCGCGGTGCTGTCCATGATTTGACCTCCAGTCTCGTACGACCTCCGGCATTGTTCCGCGCCGCCGGCCGCCGGTCGGCGACCTTGGGCCGTGCGCGGCATGTCGGGCGGCGAGGGGGTGCGTGGTGCGGCACCGGGATGAGGACCGTGACCGGGACCGGACCGGGCCGAAAGGAATTCGGTTGCGCCGATCTTGGAAGTCGCTAAGCTTTCACCGTTCCCGCCGCGGTGTCGCCCGTGGCGTCGCCGCGGCGCTCTCGTGCCGTGGCACGAGGACCGACGTGGAGAAGCAGAGGAGGTGCGTACCAATGGTTGCCGCCGTGATGCGGCGCGCCCTCGTGTGCGCGCCAGACGCCTCTTCCTCTCGTCTTTCGCCCACCGGCTGACGACGCCTCACGACTGGCGCACCGGTGGGCCGTTCCTCTGGAGCCACCGCAGTGCGTGAGCGCTTTGCCGACAACGATTCCTTCTCCCGTATCCGCCCCAAGGGCGCACCCCGTCGCGGCCGCCGGTCCGAGCGGGACGGCGACTTCGAGCCCGAGGTGGCCTACCACTTCGAGGCCTTCGAGCCCGCGGGCCACCCGCATGACACCCACGGCGCGGACAGTGCCGACGACTTCGCCGACGCGTACGTCACCGACGATGACACCCCCGACGGCAGCTACGACGACGGCTCGACGCCGGTCGCCGACGGTCCCGCCGAGGGCGATCGCTGGTCCACCTGGGACCGGTCCACCCCCACCGAGAAGGGCCCCGCGCCGCGCCCTGCCTGGGTGGTGACCGAACTCGCGGCCGTGGACGCCGAACTCGGGCTGGTCAAGACCGGCAAGGAGGCCGACGTCTTCCTCCTGGAGCGCGGCGTGCCCGGGACCGACCGGCGAACGCTGATGGCGGCCAAGCGCTACCGCGACGCCCAGCACCGGATGTTCCACCGCGACTCCGGCTACCTGGAGGGCCGCCAGCACAAGGAGTCCCGGATCGCCCGGGCCATGGCCAAGCGCACCGCGTTCGGCAAGGAGGCGATCGCCGGCCAGTGGGCCGCCGCCGAGTTCACGGCGCTGTGCCGGCTCTGGTCGGCCGGCGTGGCCGTCCCGTACCCCGTGCAGATCCTGGGCACGGAGATCCTGATGGAGTTCGTCGGCGACGCCGGCGGCACCGCCGCGCCCCGGCTCGCGCAGCTGCGCGCCGAGGAGGTGGACGTCGAGGACCTGTGGGAGCAGCTCGGCCGCAACCTGTCGCTGCTCGCCGTCGACGGCTACGCGCACGGCGACCTCTCGGCGTACAACATCCTGGTCCACGACGGGCGGTTGGTGATCATCGATGTGCCGCAGATCGTGGACGTCGTCGCCAATCCGCGCGGCCGTTCGTTCCTGGAGCGCGACGTGCGCAACGTCGGCGCCTGGTTCGTGTCGCGGGGCCTGCCGGAGCGCCGGGTCGGCGAGCTCGTCGAGGCGCTGACCTTCGACGCGCGTCTGCGGTGAGCGGGCCCGCCCGCCCCTTCCCGGGGTGTCGGGCCGCGCGCCGGCACCCCGGGCGGGGGCCCTCCCGGCGCGCACCCGACTGCGTCATTTGACCGAAGGTCAGGCCGCGCCCCCGCCCGCACGGGGGTGCCGGCTTCCGAATCCCGTCAGTCATCGGACGGATCCGCCCCGGGCGGATCACGGCCATGCTCGATGTGCGCCGCCCCGCAGCTGCCGGGCGGCCCCCATCAACTCCTGACGAAACAGGGATACATGAACAGTTCCTCGCTGACCGGCCCGGCCGCCACGGCCCGGGGCTCCGCGACCGGGCGCGCGACCCGCACCCGGGGCCGGATCGGGACGGTCCTCGGCGCCGGTGTCCTCCTGCTCACCTTCTCCGGGCCGGCCGCCCAGGCCGACTCGCTGCCCAATCTGCCGCAGCGCGCCGGCGGCTACGAGGCCTCGTTCTCGCCCGCCTACGACTACGACGTGGACGGCTGCTACGCCGTCTCGGCCATCGGCCCCGACGGCACCCTCAACCCGGGTCTGAAGACTTCCGGCGCCATCAACGGCAACTGCCACGACCAGTCCGACCTGGACCGGTCCCAGACCTACGCCCGGTCCAAGTGCAACAACGGCTGGTGCGCGATCGTGTACGCCAGCTACTTCGAGAAGGACCAGACGGTCAACGGCTCGGGCGGCCACCGCCACGACTGGGAGCACGTCATCTCCTGGGTCAAGCAGTCGTCCGACCAGGTCGAGTTCCTGACCGTGACCCAGCACGGCGGCCAGGCCACCTACCCGCGCTCCTCGGTGCGCTTCAGCGGCAGCCACCCCAAGGTCGTCTACCACAAGGACGGCCTGCCGGCGCTCACCCACCTGTTCCGGCTGGCCAACAGCAACGACGAGCCGCCGGAGAACCACTACCACAGCTGGCGCCAGCCGCCCATCGTCGACTGGAACGGCTGGCCGAGCACCTGGCTGCGCGACCGGCTCAACAACGCCGACTTCGGCTCGGCGACCATCAAGACCACCGACAAGGACGACCGCTTCCGCAACCTGCTCAACGCCTCCAAGCCCGGCGGCATCCCCTTCAACCCCTGGGCGTGACGCCACCGGGCCCGGGCACCGTACTCGGGTTCCAATGGTGCCAGGGCCCGGCCGTGTCAGCCCCGGAGGTCGTGGGGGCCGAAGACCACGGTGACGGCGAGTGCGGAGAGGCCCCATCGGTCCTGGTGGAGCGGGTAGAGCGGGGTCGGGACACTGGAGGCCGTCAGCAGGGCGGCCAGGATCGAGCCGTGGAGGACGAACGAGGTCGTGCGGCCGGGGGTGGCCCGGCGGGGGAGGCGGGCGGGTGCGTCGGAGGGGGGCCGGGCGTGGAAGGGGGCCCCTTCGGCGTAAAAGCAATTGATTTGCTTTAGCTGACCGTAGAACCTACGTTCGGCTAAAGCAAACTGTTAGCTTTTGGGTCGGGAGTGCTTCGCGGCTCCCGACCCGACGAGGAGAGGACACCCATGTCTGCCGCCGAACTGACGCCGCAGGAGGCGGCCCGCTGGGCCGCCCGGGCGGGCCTTCCGCTGCCCGACGACCGGCACGGGCCGGTCGCGGCCACCGCCGACCAGCTCCACGCCGTCGTCGCGGTCCTGCGGGAGCTGGACTTCGGGGACACCCCGCCCGCGATCGCCTACCGCGCGGGAACGGAGCTGTCCGATGCGGCCGTATGAGCTCACCGTCGCCGCCGCGGCCGACGAGATCCGGGCCCGGCGGCTGTCTCCCGTGGAGCTGGTCGGCTCGGTGCTCGACCGCATCGAACAGGTGGAACCGCAGCTCAACGCCTATGTCTCGGTCCTCGCGGAGCAGGCGCGCGGTGCGGCGCGCGAGGCCGAGCACGAAGCGGCGCACGGCCGCTTCCGGGGGGCGCTGCACGGCATTCCGATGGGTCTCAAGGACCTGATCGACGTCGCGGGCACCGCGACCACGGCCAGCTCCCGGGTCCGCGAGGGCCACCGCGCGCAGGCCGACAGCACGGTCGCCGCGCGGCTGACGGCGGCCGGCGCGATCCTGCTCGGCAAGACGCACACCCACGAGTTCGCCTACGGCCTGACCACCCCGCAGACCCACAACGCCCGGGACCACGGCCGGGTCGCCGGCGGGTCCAGCGGCGGCTCCGCGGTCGCCGTCGCCTCGGGGGCGGCGGCCTTCGCGCTGGGCACGGACACCGGCGGCTCGATCCGGGTGCCGGCCGCGCTCAACGGCGTCGTCGGCCTCAAGCCGACCTACGGCCTCGTCCCCCGGTACGGCGTCACCTCGCTGTCCTGGTCGCTGGACCACGTCGGTCCGATCACCCGCACCGTCGAGGACGCGGCCGTCGTCCTGACGGCGATGGCCGGTCACGACCCGCGCGACCCCGCCTCGCTGGCCGCCGCCGCCGTGGACCACCGGCCCGGCCCGGGCACCGACCTGACGGGGCTGCGGGTCGGCGTGCCGCGCGACCACTACTTCGACCACCTCGACGCGGAGGTCGAGACCGCCGTCCGGCGCGCCATCGGGCACCTGGCGGACCTCGGCGCGGAGCTCGTCGACGTCGGGATCCCGATGGCCCGCTACATCCGGGCGACCCTCTGGGGGCTGGTGGCGCCGGAGGCCAGCGCGTACCACGAGCGCACCCTGCGGACGGTGCCCGAGCTGTACCAGGCGGACGTCCGGCTCCTCCTGGAGGCCGGCGAGCTGATGACCGCCGGGGACTACCTGCGAGCGCAGCGCTCCCGGACCCTGATGCGGGAGGAGTGGGCCCGTGTGCTGGCCGGGGTCGACGTGATCGCCGCTCCGACGGTCCCGACGACCGCGGTGCGGGCCGGCCAGACGACGGTGACCTGGTCGGACGGCACGTCCGAGGGTGTCGCCGACGCCCTGGTGCGCCTCAGCGCCCCCGCCAACATCACCGGGGTGCCGGCGCTGACCGTCCCGGTCGGCCGCGACGCGGCGGGCCTGCCGATCGGGATGCAGCTGCTCGGCCGGCCGCTCGGGGAACGCCTCCTCCTGCGGGTCGGTCACGCCTACGAGCAGTCGCGGCCGGCCCCCGTGCCGGCGCCGGTCGGTACCGGGGTGGGCGCCCCCTAAACGCAAGGACTGTGCTTTAAGCTGGTCCCATGAGTCGCAAGCAGATGGTGCGCCCCGGCGGTCGCAGCGCCCGGGTCCAGGCGTCGGTGCACACCGCTGTGCGTGAACTCCTCGCCGAGGTGGGCCGCGACGGGCTGACGGTTCCGCTGGTCGCCCAGCGGGCGGGCGTCACCCCGTCGACGGTGTACCGCCGCTGGGGCGATCTGCAGGAGCTGCTGTCGGACGTCGCGGTGGAGCGGCTGCGGCCCGACGCGGAGCCGGCGGACCACGGCGACCTGCGGTCCGACCTGGCGGCCTGGGCCGAGCAGTTCCTCGACGAGATGGCGTCCCCGTCGGGGCGTGCCTACGTCCGCGACGCCCTGCTCGGCGACCCGGACGGCAGCAACGCCGGCCAGTGCTCGGCCTACGCGGCCGAACAGGTCGACGTCGTGCTGGCCCGGGCGGGCGACCGCGGGGAGGCCGCCCCCGAGGTGGAGACGGTGATGGACCGCGTGGTGGCCCCGATGATGTACCGCATCCTCTTCCGCCCGGCCGGCCTCGATGCCGGGTACGCCCGCCGACTCGTCGGGGAGCTCCTCGCCGGGTGACGCGCCGGCTCCGGAGCGGCCCGCCGTTCCTCCGCCCGCTCCCCGCGCGGGCCGCGCTCAGGAGCCGTCGGCGAGCCGGTGCCGGAGGTGGTCGTAGGCCCAGGCGGCGAGCGTGGTCGGCGTGGTGGTCCGGACGCTGCGGCGCTGTTCGGGCGTGAAGTCCGCACGGAGACCGGTCGACATGCCGAGCACGGCCTCCACCAGCCCCTCGGTCATCCCGGACCGCCTGAGCCCGGCGCGCATGGCGTCGTCGGTGATCCGCTCGACGCCGATCCGCCGGCCGGTCGCGGCGGTGAGGATTCCGGCCACCTGCCGCCAGGTCAGGTCCGCCGGTCCGTGCACCGCCCGCACGCACCGCCCGGACCAGGCGGGGGAGAGCAGGCGGGTGGCGGCCACCTCGGCGATGTCGCGCGGTGCCACCCAGGCCATGGGCTGATCGAGGGGGAGGACCACCTGGAGCGTGCCCGCCCGGAGGGCGTCGAGCTGGAGTTCGAGATTGGTGAAGAAGTAGCCGCACCTCAGATGGGTGACGTCGACCCCGAGGTCGTCCAGGGCGGTCTCGGTCCCCGCCAGGCCGTCGATCTCGCCGGCGCCGTGCCGCTTCTCGGCGCCGACACTGCTCTGGAAGACCACCCGGCCGATCCGGTTGCCGGTGACGGCACGGACCACGGCGGCGGTGGCGCGGGCGTAGTCGGCGAGCGGGTCCTCGCCGCCCGTGGTCGGGTCCACCCAGTACAGCGCGTCGATGCCCTCGGTGGCGGCCGCCACCGCCTCGGGGTCGAACTGGTCGACCCGCACGGCGTCCACCTCGCCCCTGACCTCGGGAGCCAGCCGGCCGGGTTCGCGCAGCAGGACGCGCGGCCGGACGCCGGCCCGGATCAGCGTGGCGACGACGTGGCGGCCGACGTTGCCGGCCGGGGTGGTGACGGCGATCTGCATGGGCTTCCTCTCGTCCGGGGGCGGCTCGGCCTCGGGCCGGGCACCTGGGGCGGCCCGAAGCACCCCATCCTTCCTCCGGTGCGGCCGGGGACGCGTTCGACGGGCGCCGCGTGTCGCCGCCTTCCCCGGAGCCCCCGGCCGACACCGGGGAGTCCGGGCACCGTCGGCGACCGTGTCACCAGCCCCGGACGAACGCACGGCCGGGTGCGGGTGGTGTTCCCGGCCCTCGCGCTCTGCTCATGGTGACGCAGGCCGTCGGCGGTGCGGGCCAGGCGGGTCGGGCTCCTGCGCCGGGGCCGGTCCGCCGCCCGCCGCGGCCCGGCCTCAGTCGCCCGTGACCGGCAGGAGGCCGCGTTCGGCGAAGACCTTCTTGGCGACGAAGGTGGCGTTGAGGGCCCTGGGGAAGCCGCAGTAGCCGGCGGAGTGCAGCAGGGCCTCGACGATCTCCTCGGGGGTGAGGCCGACGTTGAGGGAGGCGTTGACGTGGACGTCGAGCTGGGACTCGCAGCCGCCGAGCGCGGTGAGCATCCCCAGGGTCACCAACTGCCGGTCGCGCGGCGCCAGCCCGGGGCGCCGGTAGATCTCGCCGAACCCCCAGGCCACGATCTGGTGGGCGAGTTCGGGGCTGATGTCGGCCAGCGCGTCGACCACCCGCCGGCCGGCCTCGCCGTCGATCCGGGTGAGCGTCTCCAGGCCGCGGTCGTAGCGGTCCTGGCGGGTTTCGGCGGCGTTCGGGGGGATGTCCATGGGGTCACACTCCGTTCCCGGCGGCGCCTCGGCGCCTGCCCGTGGTGTCCGGTCCTCGCCCGACCGTAGGACCTGGAGCGTGCCCGCTCCCGGCTCCGACATGCGGCCGGCCGTCACGCGGAGGTGCGTCCGGAGATATTCCTTGACACGAATATTCTTTGTGGCGAATACTTCTCCTCATGGACGCACTCCTCGCCGCACTGGCCGATCCGGCGCGCTGGCGCCTCGTGAGCCTGCTGGCCGAGCGGCCCCGCCCGGTCGGGGTGCTCGCCCGGCTCGCCGAGGCGCGCCAGCCGCAGACGACCAAGCACCTGCAAGCCCTTGAGCGTGCCGGTGTCGTCACCTCCGAGCGCATCGGCCAGCGGCGTGTCTACGCGCTCCGTTCCGCCCCCCTGCGGGAGCTGGCGGCCGAGCTCGCCCGGCTCGCCGACAGTGCGGAGCGGCCCGGCGGCCCGGGCGAGACCCACGAGCGCTACGGCCTCGGCGTCCACGCGGAGCGGCGCGCGGCGGGAGAGGCAGGGTGGGCCGACGGCCGCTCGTTCCGGTTCCACCGCGAGCTGCCGGGGCGCCCGGACCTGGTCTGGCGCCACCTGGTCGAAGCCACCCTGCTCGCCCACTGGTGGACGCCCGACGACCTCCGGGTCTCCGAGCTCGTCTTCGAGGCCCGCCCGGGCGGCCGGATCGTCCAGGAGTACCGCGACATCGAGGACACCGACGGCTCCGACCCGGTCGCCGGCCGAGCGGAGGGAGTCGTCGAGGACGTCCGCCCGGGCGAGCGCCTCGCCTACCGGCTCTCCCCGCTGCTCCCCGGCGGCGGCACCGCCTTCACCGCCCACGTCGAGCTAGGCCTCCGGCCGACCGGCACGGACCCGGGCACCGGGCTCGACGTCCACTGGCGGATCACCGACAGCAGCGTCGACTCGGCGGACTTCGTCGCCGGGATCGAGACCGGGTTCGGCCAGAGCCTCGACAAGCTCGCGGCGGCCCTCACGGCCGCCGACGACGACCGGCGACGGCGCCAGCCACCGACGACAGCCACCGACGACAGCCACTGACCACTGACGACAACGACACGAGGAGTACGCAATGACCGAGCAGACCGCAAACCGCCGGGTCGTCACCAACATGAGCCTCTCCCTCGACGGCCGCTACGCCCGGCGCGACCCCCGGGACATGAGCTGGGTGATGCCCTACGCCCACACCGACGTCGCCCGCGACCACCTGACCGGCCTCTGGGAGCCCGCGACGACCGCCCTGCTCGGGCGGGTCAACGCCGAGGGTTTCCTCGGCTTCTGGCCCACCGTCATCGGTATGCCGGGCGTCGACCCGCGCGACGAGGGCTTCGCGAAGTGGCTCGTCGACGCCGACAAGGTGGTCCTCTCCGGCACCCTCGGCGAGTCCGCCCCCGGCCGGGCGCCGTGGGAGCGGACGACGGTCGTCGACCGGCCGACCACCGAGGTGGTCGCCGGCCTCAGGGCCACCGGGGGCGGCGACATCCTGGTGCTCTCCAGCGCGAGCGTCATCAAGGCACTGCTGGCGGCCGACGAGGTCGACCGGCTGGCACTCACCGTCTTCCCGGTCTTCCTCGGCGACGGACCGCGCCTGTTCGACGACGGCCTGCCCGCCGCCGAGTGGGCGCTCGTCAGCCAGACCGCGGGGGAGCACGGCACGCTGGCCCTCGTCTACGACCGGATCCGCTGAACCGGCCGCGTCTCTCCTCCGGGGCGGCCGGCCGGAGTGCCCGTTCGGCCGTGCCGGAGGTGCCTCTTCGGTCCGTGCTTCGCCCGGGAACCTTCCGGTCCCGGGCGCTGTTCTGGCACCATCGGCCGCTACTGCGTGACGGACCGTCGGTGACCGCCGTCCTGCCCCGACGGAGGTTCCCGTGACCAGCTCCGACCCCACCCGGCCGGCGAGCCCGGCCCGTCCCGCCCGCCCGGTGACCTCCGGTGCCCACCGGCCGGCCCGGTGGGTGCGGACGAGGCTGCGCACCGGCCCCTGGGCGGCGCTGCTCACCGCCGGACTGGCCTTCGTGCTGGTGTTCCTGGCGGCGGCGATCCCGAGGGTGCTGGACCGCGGCGCGGACGCGGCGCTGCGGGACTTCCTGCACGACCGGGGCCCGCTGGAGACGAGCCTGCTCAGCACCGCTCGCTCCCCGGAGGGCGGCGGGACGGAGGCGGAGCTGGAGGCGGTGGCGGCTCAGCTGGTCGCCCGGGCCGGGGCCGGCCTCCCGGTGGCGCCGTCGGGACCGGTGTTCGGCGCCGAGGCCCTGCTGCGCCACGCGCTGACCACCCCCGGCCTGGACCGCCCGGACGGGCACTCCCCGCCGACCCTGCACCTGCGCTACCTCCACGGCTTCACCGAGCACACCACCCTGGTCGCCGGCGCCTGGCCGTCCGGCGGGAGCAAGGGCGAGCCGATCCCGATCGCGGTGGCCCGCAGTGCGGCGGAGACGATCGGGATCCGGCTCGGTGCGGTCCTCGACGACGACTCGGTGCCCCCGCAGCGGGTGCGGGTGACCGGCCTCTACACCGTCACCGACCCGGCCGAGCCGTACTGGGCCGACCTGCCGTGCACGGGCCGGGCCTGTCTGGAACGCTCGCTCAGCGACCCCAACATCAGGAGCTGGCACACCGCCGCGGTGATCGGGGGCGACGACCTGGGCGCCCTCGGGCGCTGGGGGCGCAACACGCGTGACTTCTGGCGGCTCCCGGTGGACACCGGCGTGCTGCGGGCCGACCGGCTGGCCGGGGTCAGGCACGATGTCGCCGCGTTCCTCACCGGGCCGACGGCCACCGCACTGCTCGTCGCCACCGGCCGCTCCGACCTCTCTACGACGTCCCGGCTGCCCGGCCACCTCGACCGGGCGGTGGCGCGGCAGGCCGCGGTCGCGCCGACGGCCCTGATCGGGCCGGCCGCCGTGGCGGGGGTCGCGGGGGTGGTGCTGGCCCTGGCCACCGCGCTCACCACCGACCGGCGCGGCGCGGAACTGCGGCTGCTGAGGGCCCGGGGCGGGTCCGGCACCGGGCTCCTGCTGCGGCTCTGCGGGGAGGGCGCGGTCACCGTCCTGCCGGCGGCCGTCGCGGCCACCGCGTCGGCGCTCTGGCTGTGGCCCACGCCGCGCTGGGCGGCGGCGGTGGCCGCCGCGCTGGTCACCACCGCCCTCGCCCTGCTCGCCGTTCCGGTCCGGGCCGCGCTGCCGCCGGCCGACGGCTCCGGCAGGGCCGCGCGCCGGGGTCGGCTGATCGCCGAACTCGTCGTCCTCGCCCTGACGGTGGCGGCGGTGTCGGGTGTCCGGCGCCGTGGCGTCGCCCCACCGGACGCGGGCCCCGACCTGCTGCTGGTGTCGGCCCCGCTGCTGATCGCCCTCACCGCGGCGCTACTGCTGGCACGCCTGCTGCCCGTCCTCGCGGGCGGCCTGGCCCGGGCGGCCGCCCGTTCCTCCGGCACGGTGGCGTTCCTGGGCCTGGCCCGCGCCGCCCGGGGCTCCGGTGGCCGGGGCGGCCGGCGGTCGCGGCACTTCGTCCTGCCGCTCCTGGCCCTCGTGCTCGCGGTCACCACCGCCGGCTTCGGCGCGAGCGTGCTGGCGGGCGTCGGGCTCGCCCGGGAGCAGGCCGCGAAGCTCGTGGTCGGGGCGGACGCCTCGGTGGCGGCGCCGGCCGGGATGACCCTGCCGCCAGGGTTCGCCGCGGCCGCCGCAGCTCTGCCGGGGGTCACGGCCGCCACCGCCGTGCGGCTGGAGAGCGAGGCATTCCTGCTGGAGGGGGTCCCGGGCGTGCGCGCGGGTGTCGACCCGGAGGCCACCCAGGTCACCCTGGTGGTCGCCGAACCCCGGGCCTACGCGCGGATCGCCAGGACTGTCGGGGCGGGCACCTTCGACCCGGCGGCGCTCGACGCGCCGGCCGCGGCGGATCCGGGCGCGCCGACCGTCCCCGCCCTGTTCAGCGCCGACCTCGCCCGCCACCTCGGCCCCGGCGGCCACCGGCTGCGACTGCCCAGCGGCGGCGAAGTCCTCACAGCCCACGCCGGCACGGTCGACGCGACCCCCGCCCTGCCCGGCGCCACCCGCCCCTTCATCGTCCTGCCCACCCCCGCCGCGAGCGCCGTGCTGCCGGAACTCGCCCGCATCACCGACTGGTTCGCGCTCGGCCGGATCGACGAGCCGGCCCTGGCCGGCCTGGTCCGCGCGCTGCCGGCCTCCTCCCTCGCCGATCCAGGCGCCCCGCCGCCGCCCGGGCCGACCGCCGCCACCGCCGTGGTCGGCAACGACCCCGACGCGCTGCGCAGCGGCTACGTCACCCGGACCAGCGCCGCCGTCGCCGCCGACCTCGCCCAGGACCCCCTCCAACACGCGGCGGGCCGCCTGTTCGGCCAGGCCCAGGCCGCCGCGGGCGCCTTCACCCTGCTCGCCGTCCTGCTCACACTGCTGCGCGCCGCCCCCGACCGGGCCGCCCTGCTGGCCCGGCTGCGCACCATGGGCCTGCGCTCCCGGCAGGGCCTCGCGCTCGTCCTCGCCGAGACGCTGCCGCAGACCCTGCTGGCCGCGGCCGGCGGCGCCCTGGCCGCGCTGACCGCCGTCGCCGTGCTCGGGCCGGCCGTCGACCTGTCCACCCTGGTCGGCGCCCCGGTGCCGACCGGGCTGCGCCCCACGGCGGCGCCCCTGCTCCTCCCGGCCGCTGCGCTCGCCGCGCTGACTGCCCTCGCGGTCGTCGCCGAGGCCCTGACCGGCGGCCGCCGCCACCTCACCACCCACCTACGACTCGGCGACCGGCCCTGAGCCGTCCGGCCTCGGGGCGTCCGGCCCTGAGCAGACCCGTCCCGAGCGGACCGGCCTTGAGTAGACCCGTCCCGAGCGGACCGGCCTTGAGTAGACCCGTCCCGAGCGGACCGGTCGTGCCGGGGCGCCGACCGGTCGCCGGCACCGGTCGGGCCGGCCGCGCGCCCTCCGGGGCTCGGCCGAGGAGGAGGCCGAGCCGCGATCCGGGGAGCCGCTGTCGGGCGACGACCGGGGGAATCCCCCTGCGAAGGGCGGTACGCCGAGGCGGGCAGCGGCTCCCCCGATCGAGGCCGGACCGCCAGCCCGGCCTCACGGCACCGCCCGAGAAGTGACGAGCCCACAGCACCGTCGGCCCGGGCCGTGGGCGCGAGCGGCCGAGCCGGTGGCCTCCTGTGCCTTGGGCACGGCACCGTTTCCGACCTGATCGTCTCCATCGCGGCCCCCGGCGAGACCGCCGGATCAGGCCCGGCATGACCGGTGGAGAGGCCGATCGGCTGTTGGGCGGCGGGACCGGCCTGGACCGGGCCGGGGCCCACCACCGGGCGAGGGGCCGGTCACAGGGGCGGCAGCCTGGAGGTCCGGGGCGGTCCCCGGGGGAGCTCTCGGACTCGACCCGGTGGACACCGGAGGGCGGTTCCGCGTTCCCTCGCACCTGGCCATCGGCGAGCGCGAGACCGCCGGCCCCGTGACGTACGAGACGGTTCTCGGCCGTCTCGCGGCACGCGGCTGCGCCTGGCGCCAGGACGATGCCCCGACCTTCGACGACCAGCTCCGCGTCCGCACGGAGGCCGGCGTCCCTCGGCTTCGTGCGCGCGCCCGACGGGTGGCTGCCGCCGATCCCCTACACGTCGGCTCTCACGAAGGCCGGTCGAGCTCCCCGGTGCGGGCGGCGGCTGCCTCCTCCAGCAGCGACCAGCCGTCGAGCTCCACCGCTCGCCGGCCTCCCGGCTGCCATCCACGGGCCGCGGCCGTGCCCAGCAGGGCCCGGACGGCGCCCGGTTCGTGCAGGTTCAGTGAGCCACCCCGGACGAACCCGACGTCCCCGGAGCCCAGGGGGAACCCGCCGGGGACGTACCGGTCGGGTCCGCCGGCGAAGACGATGCGCAGCGTTCCGCCGGAGCCGGCCGGCTGCGGGTGCAGGGTGAGGGTCTCGCGGCAGGCGGTGAAGGCCTCGCCGGCCGGTCCGGGGTGGCTGTGGCGGAGCGACCACAGGTACGTCCGGCCGCCGGCGACCAGTCGACGGGGCTTTCTCGGGTGGCGTGGCACAGAGCCGAGCGTACGCGGCGCGGTCCGCCGGGTCCGCCGGGTCCGCCGGGTCCGCCGGGGCCGGGGGCCGGAGAGGGCGCGGACCTACGGTGCGGCCCGTCCGCGCGGGTCGGCGCCCGAGGTCAGCCAGGCCCCGATCCCGGGGAGGGCGTCCGGCCCGTTGTCGGCCTCCACCGTGGCGGCCAGGTCGGCGATCGTGACCCCGGCCAGCGAGGCCCGCCAGGCGGCGTCCGCGGCCCCCATCGCGCGGGCGATGGGGCACGGCTCGGTGCACTGCTCAGCTGGTGTCGCGAACGGCCCGCGCCGGCGTATCTCGGTGCACACGAACGCCGGGGTGGCGCCGTCGACGGCCTGGACGACGTCGAGCAGCGTGATCTCGTGGGCCGCCCTGGTGATCACGTAGCCGCCGGTCTTGCCCTGGACGGAGCGCACCAGACCCGCCCGCGAGAGGGCCTGCAACTGCTTGGCCAGGTAGCTGGGCGACACCTCGTGCAGCTCGGCCAGCCGGGCCGCCGGCACCGGCTCCCCGGCGGCGGTCAGGACCACACAGCAGTGCAGCGCCCATTCGACGCCGCCGGACAGCTTCATGTCGCCTCCACATTGACTCGGACATAGACTATCCGAGTACTATCCCGGACATCTGGTATCCGGGTTTGCCCCCAGGGGAAGCCCCCGTCACGAAGGAAGGCACACCATGAGGATCACCGTCATCGGCACCGGCCTGATCGGCTCCCGGCTCGCCGACGTGCTTGAGCGGCAGGGCCACGACGTGACGGCGGTGTCCCGGTCGTCCGGCCTCGACCTGCTCACCGGCGAGGGTCTCGACCAGGCGGTCGCCGGCGCCCACACGGTCGTCAACGTGACCAACTCCCCGACCTTCGACGAGCAGTCCCTCGACTTCTTCCGCACCACCGTCGGCAACCTGCTCGACGCCGGCGACAAAGCGGGCGTGCGCCACCAGGTCGCCCTGTCGATCGTCGGCGTGGACCAGGTGCCCCAGCTCGACTACTACCGGGCGAAGACCCTCCAGGAGGACCTGCTGCGCGGCGGCCCCACCCCCTACTCGATCGTCCGCGCCACGCAGTTCTTCGAGTTCGTGGAGCCCACCATGTCGTGGACCTCGGACGACAGCGCCGTCCGGCTGCCCGCGACTCCCCTCCAGCCCATCGCCGCCGACGACGTGGTCGACGTCCTCGCGGAGGTGGCCACGGCGGCCCCGCTGACCGGCACCCTCGACATCGCGGGCCCCGACCGGTTCACGCTGGACGAGCTCGGCCGGATCACCCTGGCCGCCAAGGGCGACGGGCGCCCCGTCGTCACCGACGACCAGGCGGGCCTGTTCGCCGCCGTCCGCGGCGACGTCCTCACCCCCGGCCCCGAGGCCCGCCTCGCGCCCACCCACTACCGCGACTGGCTGGCGGCCGCCATCGCCGGCTGAGGGCCGCGCCGGGCGGGGGCCCGGGCGCGGGCGTGTGGTGTGGGTGTCGCGCCCCTGGATCGGACGCCCGGCCCCGTCGGTACTCGGACGCGCACCGTTTGCGCGGCCGCGTAGCGGAAAGGCGCGGCGCATGGCAGTCATCGATCTCACCCGGACCACTCCACTCGCCGCGGACGGGGCGGGCGCACACCTCTGGCTGATCGCCGTGGGCGTCCTCCTGGTCGTCGCCCTCATGCTCGCCTTCGTCCTGGGGCAGCGCCGCAAGGACCGCGAGCCGCCGCCCGTCGACCTGTCGGGGGTACGGGAGTCCGACCCGCGGCGCCAGCCGCCGCCGGGCTGATCCCGCTCGCCGGACCGCCCCGAAGGGCCCCGGGTCGGTCTGCCGACCCGTGAGCATCCGGCCTCCGCCGCACCTGCCCCAGCACGACCTCCGCCCCGGTACCGGACCCCGGCACCGGGGCGGACGTGTGCGTGGTGGTGCCCGCGGGGCCGGTGAGCGGTGGTGGTGGAGTCCGGGTGGACGGTGGCGACGGCGGGATCGAGCCGGTCGCCGATGGTCCGCACCACGCGGTGCGGACCATCGGCGGTTGGGCGGGGGTGCGGTGAGGCTTCGGGCCGGTGGGGGAGCCGACATTGCCTGATGGACCGTCAGGCACCCGGGGGGTCAAGCGACGGACGGGTGGGCCGAATTTCGGCCAACCCGGCGGGCGGGTGCTGACATGTCCGCGCAAACATGGCACGCTGCCGCTAGCCGTTCGCGTCCAACATGGCTGTACAACTTCGGTAGTTGACGTTGAGTCAGCACTTAGGTTCCTTCCCGCCCCCTGCTCCGTCGGACGAACACGGTTCCGCTCCACCCGGACGGCCAGGGTCCTGCCCGTCCGGGCCTGCACCGGCCGAGGTCGCACATCGGCCGCCTCCACGAGGAGTTCCGTTGAGAGGTTCCCCCCGCAAGGCCGTCGCCGCAGGTGCGTTGATCGCCGCATCCGCGATGATCGCCGTCACCTTCCCGGCACACGCCGCTCCCGCCCCCGCGTCCGAAGCTCCCGCCCCCAGGGCCGGTGCCCTCGCGGCGCCGCTGGGCGAGGGGGAGCGGACGGCGCTGCTGGCCGACGCCCAGGAGCGCCGCGCCGCCACCGCGAAAGCCCTCGGCCTGGGCGCCCAGGAGGAGTTGGTGCCGAGGGCGGTCGGCAGGGACGCGGACGGCACGGTGCACACCCGGTACGACCGCACCTTCGCGGGACTGCCCGTCCTCGGTGGTGACCTGGTGGTGCACACGGCCGCGAACGGCGCCACCACCGGCGTCGACAAGGCCACCGGCGCGGCCATCGCGATCGCGCCCGCCCTCACGGCGGTCACCGCCGAGTCCGCCGACTCCGCCGCCTTGGACCGCGCCAGGGCCGAGGGGGCGAAGGACGCGAAGTCCGAGTCCGTCCGCAAGGTGGTCTGGGCGGCCTCCGGCAGCCCGGCGCTCGCCTGGGAGAGCGTCGTCGGCGGTCTGCAGCACGACGGCACCCCCTCCGAGCTGCACGTGATCACCGACGCGGCGACCGGCGGCAGGCTGTTCGAGTACCAGGACGTGAAGAACGGGGTCGGCAACAGCCAGTACTCCGGTCAGGTCACCATCGGCACCGCCGGGTCCGCCGGCGCGTACAGCCTGACCGACAACGCCCGTGGCGGGCACCGGACGTACGACCTGCGGCATCAGGAGACCGACGACACGCCGGGCACGCTGTTCACCGACGCGGACGACGTGTGGGGCGACGGTGCCACCGGCAACGCGCAGACCGCCGGTGTGGACGCGCAGTACGGTGCCCAACTGACCTGGGACTTCTACCGGAACGTGCTGGGCCGCAACGGCATCAGGAACGACGGCGTCGCCGCCCACAGCCGCGTGCACTACGGCACCTCGTACGTCAACGCGTACTGGTGGGACGGCTGCTTCTGCATGACGTACGGCGACGGCGAGGGCGATGCCAACCCGCTCACGTCGATCGACGTCGCCGCCCACGAGATGACGCACGGCGTCACCTCCGCCACCGCCGACCTCGTCTACGGCAACGAGTCCGGCGGCCTGAACGAGGCCACCTCCGACATCATGGGCACCGCCGTGGAGTTCTGGGCGAACAACGCCGCCGACCCGGGCGACTACCTGATCGGCGAGAAGATCAACATCGACGGCGACGGCAAGCCGCTGCGCTACCAGGACCAGCCCTCCAAGGACGGCTACTCCAAGGACTACTGGTACTCCGGTGTGGGCTCAGAGGACGTCCACTTCTCCTCGGGCGTGGCCAACCACTGGTTCTACCTGGCCTCCGAGGGCAGCGGCGCCAAGCGGGTCAACGGCGTGAACTACGACTCGCCGACCCACGACGGCCTGCCGGTCAACCCGGTCGGCCGCGACGCCGCCACCAGGATCTGGTACCGGGCGCTGAGCACCTACATGACCTCCACCACCGACTACGCCGCCGCCCGTACGGCCACCCTCAAGGCGGCCGCCGACCTCTACGGCGCCACGAGTCCGACCTACAGGAACGCCGCCAACGCGTGGGCCGCGGTCAACGTCGGCGCGCGCCTCACCCAGGGCGTGACGGTCACCAACCCCGGTGACCAGGTCACCAGGACCGGTACGGCGGTGAGCCTGCAGACCAAGGCCGTCAGCAGCAATCCCGGCGCCCTGGCCTACGCGGCCACCGGGCTGCCCGCCGGCCTGACGATCAACGCCGTTACCGGCCGGATCACCGGCACCCCCACCGCCCAGGCCGAGAGCACCGTGACGCTCACCGTCAAGGACTCCACCGGCGCGCTGGACGTCGTGTCGTACCGCTGGACCACCTACACCCTCGGCCAGTGCGCGACGTCCCAGCGACTCGCCAACCCCGGCTTCGAGTCGGGCCCGACGGCCTGGTTCGCCTCCGGCGCCCGGGTGATCGACTCCACCAATCCCTACACCGCGCCGCGCAGCGGCAGCTGGAAGGCGTTCCTGGACGGCTACGGGAGCACCCACACCGACACGCTGTCCCAGACGGTGTACATCCCCTGGGGGTGCCGGGCCACCCTCGGCTTCTGGGTGGACATCGCCACCGACGAGGGCACCCGGAGCATCCCCTACGACAAGCTCACCGTGCAGGCCGGGGACACCGTGCTGGCCACCTACTCCAACCTGGACGCCACCACCGGCTACGTCCGCAAGAGCGTCGACCTCTCCGCGTACGCCGGGCAGTACGTCAACCTGCGGTTCGTGGGGTCGGAGGACCTCGCCGCCCGGACCACGTTCCTGATCGACGACACCTCGCTCGACCTCGGTAACTGAACCGTCCGCCCGGACGGTTCCGCCGGCCGGTGACGGGCCGGTGCACCGGGTGCACGGCGAGGCCCGGCCCGGCCGGGCCTCGCCTCGCTCCGCGCACCGGTCGGTGCGGCCGGTCATTTCGGTACGGCGGTGGGCCAGTTGTTCTTGACGACGGTCTGCGCCTTCGCCACCTGGGACTCCTTCGGGAAGGCGGGGGTGCCCTCCACCGTCGGCAGCTTCGCGGCGAGCGCGGTGTCGAGGGTGCCGTTCTTGGCCATGGCGTCCATCAGGACCGGGCGGGCGAAGTCCACCAGCCGCAGGTTCTGGCCCTCGGGGGAGGCGAGGTACTCCTCCCAGAGGCGGGCGGCGGCCGGGTGCGGGGCGTCCTTGTTGACGGCCTGCGCGTAGTACTGGGAGAAGCTGCCGTCGAACGGGATGGAGACCCTCCAGTCCACGCCCGCCGGGCGCAGCTGGTCGACGTGCTGGAGGTTGAGGAAGTCCCACTCGATGCTGATCGGCGTCTTCCCGGTGGTGATCGCGGTCAGGTCGGAGTTGGCGTGGCTGAAGTTGCCGGCCTCGTTCAGCCGGGCGAAGAAGTCGATACCGGGCTGGATGTCGTCGAACGACCCGCCGTTCGCCAGGGCCACGGCGTACACGGCGGCGAAGGCCGACGCGGCGCTGGTGGGTTCGCCGGTGAACGCGATCATGCCCTTGTACTGCGGGTCGAACAGCTCGGCGAAGGAGTTCGGGCAGGTCTTCACCCGGTGGGCGTCGCAGCCGATGGAGACGTAACCGCCGTAGCTGTTGTACCAGCGGGCCTGGTGGTCCTTCTGGGCGGCGGGTATCTGGTCGTACCCGGTCGTGCGGTACGGGGCCAGCAGGCCCTGCGCGGCCGCGGACTGGGCGAAGGAGTCGCCCAGGTCGAGCACGTCGGGCGCGCCGGGCTGTCCCTTGAGCCGCTTGATGTCGTCGATCTCCTGCTGGCTGGATCCGTCCGGGTTGTCGTTGACGACCTTGATCCCGTACTTCTTCGAGAACCCGTCCATCAGGCCGCCGTAGTTCGCCCAGTGGGGGAGCAGCGTGGTGGTGTTGAGCTGTCCCTCCGCCTGCGCCTGCCGGACCAGCTCGTCCATGCCGCCGACGTCCTGGGCGGAGGCGGAGCGGGCCGCCGCCACCGGCGTGCCGGCGCTCTGGCCGCCGCAGCCGGCGAGTCCGGCGGTCACCAGGGTCACGCAGGCGGCGAGTGCGGCCAGGTGGCTTCGACGAGGTGTGACCACGACGCCTCCAGAAGGAGTGCAGGGAAGTTCGGGGGCCGGGCCGCCGCCGGAAGGGCCGGGGCGGCGAGGTCTCGGCGGGGGCCGGTGCCGGGCGGCGGGGTGTCCGGCGGCCCGTGGACCCACGGGTCCCGCGTCCGGCCCGTGGGCCGGGCGTTGCCGACCGGAGGACTGCCGACCGCGGGGTCGCCCGGCCGGGCCACGGAGCCTGCGGCCGGTTCCGAGGTGGTGACGACGAGTTACGGATTCCGGGTCGCGGTGACGCTGAGTACCAGACTACCGGCCCGGTGGGCGGTTCCGCCGGAAACGGCTGGCCGGCCTCACGAATCCCCGCCCGACCCGCCCCGTGACCGGCCTCAGAGCTCGATGTCGTCCCAGGAGCCCAGCAGCATGGCGCCCAGCGCCTCCTCGTCCTGCGCCCCGCCGCTGTCGAGCGTCTGGGTGGCCCAGATGGTCTTGCCCCGCGGGGAGTACCGGGTGCCCCAGTGCTGGGCGTACTGGGCGACGAGGAACAGGCCGCGGCCGCCCTCGTCGGTGTCCTTGGCCCGGCGGATGTGCGGGGCGGTGCTGCTGCCGTCGGAGACCTCGCAGACCAGGGTCTGGGTGAGGAGCAGCCGCACCCGGACCGGGTCCTTGCCGTAGCGGACGGCGTTGGTGATCAGTTCGCTGAGGATGAGCTCGGTGCCGAACGAGATGTGCTCCAGGCCCCACTCCGCCAGCTTGCGGGCACAGGCGTTGCGCACCGGGCCGACCGCGGCCGGGTCCCGGGCCACCTCCCACTCGGCGACGTGGTCGCGCTCCAGCAGCCGGGTCCGCGCCACCAGCAGCGCGACGTCGTCCTCCGGTCGGCCGGGCGGCAGCGTCGCCATCACGGCGGCGCAGACGGCCTCCGGCGAGGAGTCCGCCCCGCCGACGGTCGTGCGCAGCTCCTCCAGCGCCGCGTCCAGGTCGCGGGTGCGGTCGCCGAGCAGCCCGTCGGTGTAGAGGACCAGCCGGGAGCCCTCGGGCACGGTCAGCTCGGCAGTCTCCACGGGCAGGCCGGCACCGAGGCCCAGCGGCGGGGAGACCGGTGGGCGCAGGAACGTCACCGTCCCGTCGGGGTGGGCCACGGCGGGCGGGAGGTGGCCGGCGGTGGCCGCGGTCACCTGCCCGGACACGGAGTCGTAGACCACGTAGAGGCAGGTGGCGCCGGTGATCGCCTGGACGCTGCTCTCGCTGTCCTCGTCCTGGACGTCGATCCGGGAGACGAGCTCGTCCAGGTGGCCGAGCAACTCGTCGGGGGGCAGGTCCAGCGCCGAGAAGTTGTGGATGGCGATGCGCAGCCGGCCCATGGTGGCGGCGGCGTGCAGTCCGTGCCCCACCACGTCGCCGACCACCAGCGCGACCCGGGCGCCGGGCAGCGGGATCACGTCGAACCAGTCGCCGCCGGCCCCGGCCTGTGCGGGCAGGTAGCGGTGGGCCACCTCCAGGGCCTGCTGCTCCGGCATGCCGCGGGGCATCAGGCTGCGCTGCAGGGTCACCGCCATGGCGTGTTCGCGGGTGTAGCGCCGCGCGTTGTCGATGCACACCGCGGCGCGGCCGGCGACCTCCTCGGCGAAGGAGAGGTCCTCCTGGTCGAACGGCAGTGAGGCCCCGGCGCGCCAGAAGTTCACCAGACCGAGCACCACCCCGCGGGCCTGCAGGGGCACCACCGCGAGCGAGTGGATCCCGTAGTCGAGGATCTGCTGGGCGCGCTCGGGGTCCTGGGAGCGCCAGCCGCTGGAGCCGGCCAGGTCCGGTTCCACGAGGGAGCGCCCGTCGTGCACGCTGGCCGCCATGGGTGTGTCGGGCGCGAACCGGATCAGCTTGCCGACCGGGTAGAGCGGGTGGTCCTCGGCCAGCCCGGCGACCGCGCTGCGCCGCAGCCGGACGCTGGCCCCGTCCGGCTCCTCGCCGCGCAGCACGGCGTCGCGCAATTCGACGGTGACGACGTCGGCGAACCCGGGGACGGCGACCTGGGCGAGCTCCTCGGCGGTGCGCACCACGTCCAGCGTGGAGCCGATCCGCATCCCGGCGTCGTAGAGCAGCCGCAGCCGCCCCCGGGCCACCTCCGCCCGGCCGGACAGCGAGCGCAGCTCGGTGGTGTCGCGCAGGGTCACCACGTTGGTGCGGTGCACGCCGAAGGGGGTGGTGGAGCGCTTGTTGAGGGCCAGCAGGCGGTCCGCCGCCAGGTGGACCTCGTCGCTGGCGATCCGGTCCGAGCTCAGCAGGTCGGCGGTGCGGGGGTCCAGCCCCAGGTCGCCGATCCGGCGTCCCTCCGCGTCGGGCGGGAGGTCCAGCAGCCGCCTGGCCTCGTCGTTGGCGAGCAGCAGCCGGTCGTCGTCGCCGGTGATGAGCACGCCCTCCCGCACGGCGTGCAGGACGGCGTCGTGGTGTTCGTACATCCGGGTCATCTCGGCCGGGCCCAGGCCTCGGGTCTGCCGGCGCAGCCGGTGGCTCACCAGGGCGGCGCCGCAGGCGGCCAGCGCGACGGCCACGCCGGCGCCGGCCAGGAAGAGGGGCAGCTGCCGGTTCACCGAGTGCTGCACCGATTCCACCGTGACCGGGACGGAGACGATCGCGACCACCTTGCCCGAGGCGTCCTTGACGGGGGCGGCGGAGATCACCGACGGGCCCAGCACTCCGTTGAAGGTCCGGGTGAAGGAGATGCCCTGCGCGGCCTGGGCGTACGGACCGATGACGTGCTTGCCGATCTGCGAGGTGTCGCTGTGGGTGAGGGTGATCCCGTCCAGCTTGTACACGATGATGGCGTCGACGCCGGCGGCCTTGCGGGCCTCCTCGGCCAGGGGCTGCAGTGTCGCGCTGGGATCGTCGCTGTCCAGGGCCTCCAGGAGGCCCGGGGCGTGCGCGAAGGACTGGGCGGCGGCGACGGTGCGGTCCCGGGCGTTGGCCAGGGTCTCGCGCCGGGTCTGCAGGACGAGGGCCACCAGCGCCCCGGCGATGAGCAGGATCACCAGCAGCAGTTGGAGGAAGAAGACCTCCTGGGCGAAGCTGCGGGTGGCCGGACGGGGCCGGTCGGCGAACGGGCGCGACTCGGCTGCCGACTCGCCCGTCGACTCCGGGGCGGCGGCCTCGGTCCGGGGCGGTGCGGTGGCGCCGGGCTTTCCGGAGCGACGGGTGAACCATCGCCGGAATATACCCGAATTTACGCTCATACCCCCTTTTATCCTGGTTTCCACAGAACTGGCAAGGAAACCGTGACCGACCGGTCCCTCCTGGGGGGCGGCTTCGGCCGCGCGGGCTGCCGGCGCGCTCCCGGTGTCCTCCCGGAGTCCTCCCGGGCACGGTCGGCGGCGCGGCGCCGACCCCGGGCGGCGCGAACACAAAACGCTGCACAAACGATTCGACTGGGCCGATGGAGCGGAATCGCTGCAGCGTGGGGACGTGACCCCACCCACGCGGACCTGTGTCGGCGTCCCCCTCCAGCGGGCGGCGCCGGCCGGCGACGACCTGCCACGGCTCCTGGCCCGCTCGGCGCGCGGCGACGAGGCGGCGTTCGAGCAGCTGTACCGCGCAGTCGCCGGACCGGTGTACGGAACCGCGCTGCGGACGCTGCGCGATCCGGCCCACGCCGAGGAGGTCGCCCAGGAGGTCCTGTTCGAAGTGTGGCGCACCGCCGCGGCCTACCGGCCCGACCGCGGGTCGGTGCTGACGTGGGTGCTGACCATCGCGCACCACCGGGCCGTGGACCGCGCCCGCGCCGCCCGGGCGGCCACCGAGCGCGACCGGAGCCTCGCCCGCCGGGACGTCGCGGAGGCCGACCCGCCGGACGAACAGGCCGTCCGCTCGCTGGACCGGCTGCGGGTCCGGTCGGCACTCGCGGGTCTGAGCGGCGTCCAGCGCGAGGCGGTGGTGCTGGCCTACTTCGGCGGGTACTCGCAGCGCGAGATCGCGCACCGGCTGGAGGTGCCGCTGGGCACCGTCAAGACCCGGATCCGCGACGGTCTGACCCGGCTCCGGGCCGCGTTCGCACTGCCGGACCGGGGCGGAGCGCGCCCTGGGGGAGTGCCGGCCCAACCGTCCTCCGGCACCGGCCGCCCGGGCCGGTCACCGGCCGGGAGCGGCCCGCGATCGCCGGAAGCGGGCCGCGGCGCCGCGCCGGCAGGGGTCCGCCCGCGCCCGCCGGCGGGCCCGCGGGCTCCGGCCGCGCGCAACGGTGCGGGAACGCTGCGCCGGGCGGCGGGGTGCCGTGCGGGCGAGCATGGAAGCGTCACTTCTGACGACGGGCCACCGTCGGTGGCCGTCGCCACCGGGCGTCCGCGGCCGCGTATACGGTTGACCACGCGAGCCCCTACGCGCACGCGAGCACCCACCCGATGCCCGGGGCGGCAGCGCTCCGACGCAGGCCCACGGACCGTCCCACCAGCGGGAGGACATCATGACTCTCGACCACCGCACCCCCGCGCACGAACGCCCCGTGCCCGCGAGCCCGCCCGCCGAGACGCCCGAGTGCGAGGCGTCGACCTGCGCGGGCATCTCCACCCCGGAGTCGACCGAGCTGCACACGGCCTGGCCCGGCTGGATCCCCCTCCTGGTGATCACCGTGCTGGTGGTCTGCTGCGTCGGCTTCGCGGTGGGGAGGATCGGGGGATGGTGACCCTGCCCGCCGAGCACGGCGCCGGCCCGTGGGGCGGTGGCCGGCCGGGCCCACCGGACGCCCCCGAGGACGCGGGGCTGCCCACCGGCGGAGTCGCCCGCCGCCTCGGCGTGTCGCCGACCACGGTCCGCTCGTGGGAACGCCGCTACGGCATCGGCCCGGCCGACCGCGCGGCCGGGCACCATCGCCGCTGGAGCCGGCAGGACATCGCGGTCCTGGAGGCCATGTGCCGCCTCACGGCCCGCGGAGTGCCGCCGGGCGAGGCGGCCCGGGCCGCCCTCGCCGAGCGCCGCGCGGCGCTCCACGACGCACCGCCGCCCGCCGGCCGGCCGCCCGGAACGGAGGGGTCGAATGACATCCCGGCCCGCCGCGACCCGGGCGGCAGCCGTGCCCTGCGGGTCGGGACGGTACGCCCCGAGTGCCGCGGCCTGGCCCGGGCGGCGGTCCGGCTGGACGCACCCGAGGTCGCCGGGATCCTGCGCGACGCGGTCGTCGCACTGGGGGTGGTCGAGGCGTGGACGGAGGTCATGATGCCCGCCCTGCGGGCCGCGGGCCGCAAGTGGGCGGCCGACGGCGAGCAGTACGTCGAGGTCGAGCACCTGCTCTCCTGGCACGTCTCCAGCGTCCTGCGCGGCGTGGCCGTGGAGACCGGCCCGACCCGGCCGGTGCCGCCCGTCGTCCTCGCGGCGGTGCCCGGCGAGCAGCACACCCTCCCGCTGGAGGCGACGGCCGCGGCGCTCACCGAGCGCGGCCTGCCCTTCCGGATGCTGGGGGCGGCCGTCCCGTTCCGGGCCCTGCTCGACGCCGTCCACCGGATCGGCCCGGGCGCCGTGATGATCTGGTCCCAGGACCGGCACACCGCCGACCCCGAGCTGCTGCGCCGGGTGAGCGGCAGCATGTGGGGTCCGCGCGGCTCCCGCACCCGGGCCCTGGTGGTGGCCGCCGGCCCCGGCTGGGCCCGCGCCATTCCCCCGGCCGGAGCCGTCTGCCCCCGCACCCTCGCGAGCGCCGTGGACCTCCTCGAACAGGCGCTCACGGGCTGACCTCCGCCGCCCGGCGGGCCGGTTCCCGGCCCCGCCGGGCCCCCGCCTTATCCGCGCCGGTCCCCGGTGTGCCGGACGCTCGTCGGCCACGGTGCGCAGTACGCGCGAGTCCCCGTAGCCCGACGCCGGGCCGCTCCACGAGCCGGGATCCACGAGTCGGGCCGGTCCCCACGAGCCGGGCCAATCCAAGGACCGGGTCGGCTCCGAAGATCCGGTGCAACGACAAAGCGGGCCGCGCCGCGGCCCCGTCGGGAGGGGCTCTCGTGACCATGTTCGGCATCGTCTCCACCTCGCGGGCCCCCGCCCGCGGCGACGGCGGCGCGCGTCCGCGCCGGGTGGCGGTGGTGGGGTCCGGCGTGGCCGGACTCACCGCGGCGTACGAGCTGTCCCGCGCCGGGACGGAGATCGAGCTGTTCGAGGCCGACGGGCGCCTCGGCGGCCACGCCCACACCCAGCGGGCGACCGCGCGGGACGGGCGGACGCTGGCCCTGGACACCGGCTTCCTGGTCCACAACACCCGGACCTACCCCCACCTGCTGCGGCTCTTCGCCGAACTCGGGGTGCGCACCCAGGACACCGAGATGAGCATGTCCGTGCGCTGCGACGGGTGCGGTCTGGAGTACGCGGGCGCGCGCGGACCGGCCGGCCTGCTGGCCAGGCCCGACGCCCTGACGCGCGGCCGGTACCTGCGGATGCTCACCGAGGTGCCGCGCTTCCACCGGCGGGCCCGCCGCCTGCTCGCCGACCCGGCCGCCGGCGACCCCAGCCTGCGTGACTTCCTCACCGCCGAGGCCTTCTCCCCGTACTTCGTGAGCCACTTCATGACCCCGGTGGTGTCCGCGGTGTGGTCCTGCGCCCCCGACCTGGCGGGCGACTACCCGGCGCGGTACCTGTTCACGTTCCTCGACAACCACGGCCTGCTCGGGGTGACCGGCGCGCCGGCCTGGCGGACCGTCGTCGGCGGCTCCCGCACGTACGTGGAGAGGATCGCCGAGCGGCTCACCACCGTCCGCCGGTCCGCCCCGGTCCGGGCGGTGCGCCGGCACCCGGACGGGGTCAGCGTCGTCACCGCGGACGGACACCGGACCGAGGCCGACGCCGTCGTCGTCGCCACCCACGCCGACCAGGCGCTGCGCCTGCTCGCCGATCCGACCGACGCGGAGCTGGAGATCCTCAGCGCCTTCACCTACTCGCGCAACCCGACCGTGCTGCACCGCGACCCCTCCGTGCTGCCCACCGCCCGGTGGGCCCGCGCCTCGTGGAACTACCGGATGCCCCACTGCACCGCCCCCTCGGACCGGGTACGGGTCAGCTACCACCTCAACCGGCTGCTCCGGCTGGACGCCGACGACGACTACCTGGTCACCCTCAACGAGGACCGGGACCAGCCCGTCCCGGAGCACCTGGTGGTCTCCCGCACCGTCTACGAGCACCCGGTCTACACCGCGGGCACCCTCGCCGCGCAGCGCCGGCTGCCCGAACTCGCCACGGCCCGCACCGCGTTCGCCGGCGCCTACCACGGCTGGGGCTTCCACGAGGACGGCTGCCGCTCCGGGGTCGAGGCGGCCCGGTCGCTGCTGGGGGTGGGCGCGCCGTGACCACCCCGCCCGGGCCCTGGGGCGCGGTCCTCTACGACACCCTCACCACCCATGTGCGCACCGATCCGCCCAGGCCGCCGTTCCGCCACCGCGGCTACCTGTGGCTGGTCGACCCGGACCGCCTCCCCCGGGTGCCGTGGCCGCTGCGTCCGCTGGCCTCCTTCCGCCCGCGGGACCACCGGATCGACCGGGGCGCACGAGAGTTGACGATCCGTCAGGAACTCGACCGGTACCTGGCCGAGCACGGCGTACGGCTCGGCGAGGGCCGGATCCTGATGCTCACCCAGGCGCGGTCGCTCGGGCACGTGTTCAACCCGCTGACCGTGTACTGGTGCCGCGACGGCGCGGGCCACCCGCTCTGCACGGTCGTCGAGGTCCACAACACCTACGGCGGCCGCCACCGCTACCTGCTGCCGCCCGATCCCGGCGGCCGTGCCGAGACCCCCAAGGACTTCTACGTCTCACCGTTCTTCCCGGTCGACGGACGCTACCGGATGGTGCTGCCGGAGCCGGGGGAGCGGCTGGCCCTGACCGTCCACCTGGACCGCGGCGGCGGCCGCGCCTTCACAGCCACCGTCCGCGGCACCGGCCGCCCGGCCGGCCCCGCCGCCCTGCTGCGTGCCGCGCTCGCCCACCCGCTCGCCACCTGGGCCGTCAGCCTCCACATCCGCTACCGGGGCGTCCGCCTCTGGCTGAGCGGCCTGCCCGTCCACCCCCGCCCGACCGCCGGCCCGGACCGGTGCGCAGAGGGGTCCACACCCACGGAAGAGCCCACGGAAGTGCCCACGGAAGAGGTGCCCGCCCCATGACGACCACGGTTCCCCCGACGGCGAGGCCGACGCCCGTCGTCGATCCCGCCCGCTGGCCGGACGTCGCCAGGGTGCCGCACGTGCCGCTGCGCGCGGCCGTCGCCGGACGCCTGCTGCGCCGGGTCGCCGCGCGGCGCGGCCTGCTCGTCGAACTCCCCGGCGGCCGGGCCCTGCGCCCCGCCCCGCCCGGCGCGCCGGTGCTGCGCCTGCACCACCCGCGGGCCTTCCTCCACCGCCTCGGCGAGAGCGGCCTGATCGGCTTCGGCGAGTCCTACCAGGCCGGCGACTGGGACAGCCCCGACCTGGTCGCCCTGCTCACCGCGCTGGCCAGCGCCCCCGAGACCCTCGTCCCGGCCGGCACGCGCTGGCTGCGCCGCTTCTACGTCCGGCGCCCGCCGGCGGCGGAACTGCCCACCGCGGCGAACGCCCGGAGCAACGTCCGCCGGCACTACGACCTGTCCAACGACCTGTTCGCCCTGTTCCTCGACCCGACGATGACCTACTCCTCGGCGCTCTTCGCCCCCGGACCGGACCGTCGGCCGACCGCCACCCGGGAGGAGCTGGCCGCCGCCCAGCACCGCAAGATCGACCGGCTGCTCGACCTCGCGGACGTCGGCCCCGGCACCCGGCTGCTGGAGATCGGCACCGGCTGGGGCGAACTCGCCCTGCGTGCCGCCGCCCGAGGCGCCCGCGTCGTCAGCCTGACCCTCTCCGAGGAGCAACTCGCCCTCGCCCGGCGGCGGATCGCCGAGGCGGGACAGCAGGACCGGGCCGAGGTCCGGCTCTGCGACTACCGCACCGCGGAGGGCGAGTACGACGCCGTCGTGAGCGTCGAGATGGTCGAGGCCGTCGGACGCCCGTTCTGGCCGGACTACTTCACCGTGCTCGACCGGGTCCTCGCCCCCGGCGGCCGGGTCGCCCTCCAGGCGATCACCATGCCGCACGACCGCATGCTCGCCGGCAGCCGCAGCCACACCTGGATCCTCAAGTACGTGTTCCCCGGCGGCCGGATCCCGTCCGTGCGGGCGATGACCGAGACCGCCGCCCGCCACACCCGGCTGCGGGTGACCGGCACCGACGCGTTCGGGCCGCACTACGCCGAGACCCTGCGGCTGTGGCGCGAGCGCTTCTGCGAACGGCCCGAGGAGGTCGAGTCCCTCGGCTTCGACGAGGTGTTCCGGCGGATGTGGGAGCTGTACCTCGCCTACTCCGAAGCCGGGTTCCGCACCGGGTACCTCGATGTCCACCAGCTGCTGCTGACCCGTGCGGAGGGGGCGACGTGAACACCGGAGCCTTCGTCCTCGGCCTCGCGGCGACCGCTGCCGCGGCCCTCGTCGTCCTGCTCGTCGCGTTCGCGGTGGGCGTGCGGACCGGCCGCCACCGGGGTGTGGACGTCGCCTGGGGCCTGGCGTTCGCCGCGGTGGCGCTCACCGGGTACGCGCTGTCGGCCGGGCACGGGGACGACGGCCGCCGGCTGCTCGCGACCGCGCTCGTCCTGGTGTGGGGCCTGCGCCTGTCCGCCCACCTCTGGTGGCGCGCCCGGGGAGCGCCCGAGGACCCCCGCTACGCCGCGATGCTCTCCCGCGCCCCCGAGGGCCCGGCCCGCACGCGGTACGCGCTGCGGATCGTCTACCTGCTCCAGGCCGCCCTGGTGTGGTTCGTCGCGTTGCCGGTCCTGGCCGCCCAGTACACCGACCGGCCGCCGGGCGCGCTCGCCTGGGCGGGCACCGCGCTCTGGGCGGTCGGGGTGTTCTTCGAGGCGGTCGGCGACCGGCAGCTCGCCCGGTTCAAGGCCGACCCCGGCAACCGGGGCGCGGTCATGGACCGCGGCCTCTGGCGCTACACCCGCCACCCGAACTACTTCGGCGACGCCTGCGTGTGGTGGGGCCTGTTCCTGCTCGCCGCCGACACGCCGGCCGGCGCGGCGTTCGTCCTCAGCCCGCTCCTGATGACCTACCTGCTGGCCTTCGGCAGCGGCAAGCCGATGCTGGAACGCCGGATGGGCGCGCACCGCCCCGGCTGGGCCGAGTACGCGGCCCGCACCAGCGGCTTCCTGCCCCTGCCGCCCCGCCGGACCCCGCGGGAACCCCGAACTCCCCGCACCCCCCAGCCCCCGTCGTCCCCGAGGTCCCCCCGATGACCGTCTCGATCGCCCTGTTCACCCAGGACCTGCGCCTGCACGACAACCCCGTGCTGCACGCCGCGCACACCGCGGCCGACCAGGTCGTCCCGCTGTTCGTGCTCGACCCCGCCGTCGCGGCCGCGGGGTTCGCCGCCCCCAACCGGCAGGCGTTCCTCGCCGACTGCCTCGCCGACCTCGACGCCTCCCTGCGCGCCGCCGGCTCCCGGCTCGTCCTGCGCACGGGCGACCCGGCCGAGCAGGCGGCCCGCGTGGCCGCCGAGACCGGGGCCGCCACCGTGCACGTCGCCGCGGGCGCGAGCGGCTTCGCGCACCGGCGCGAGGCACGGCTGCGCAAGCTCCTCGACGACCGGCTGCACGTCCACGACGCGTCCCTGACCGTCGTCGCGCCCGGCCGCGTCACCCCGGCCGGGCGCGACCACTACACGGTCTTCACCCCGTACCACCGCGCCTGGCTGGAGGCACCCCGGCGGACCGTGCTGGCCGCACCCCGCCGGCTCGCCACCCCGGAGCACGTCCGCGGCGAGGACCTCCCCGCCGCCCGTCCGAGCTCACCCGCCCTGCCGCCCGGCGGCGAGACGGCGGCCCGCCGGCGCCGGCGGAACTGGGACGTCGACGGCTACGCCGACCTGCACGACGACCTCGCGGCCGACGACACCTCCCGGCTCTCCCCGTACCTGCACTTCGGCTGCCTGTCCCCGACCGAACTCGCCACCGACGCCCTGCGGCACGACGGACCCGGCGCACGGGCGTTCGTCCGGCAGCTCGCCTGGCGCGACTTCCACCACCAGGTGCTCGCCGCCCGCCCCGAGGCCGCGCACCGGGACTACCGCACCCGGGACGACCACTGGCACCACGACGAGCGCGAGGCCGAGGCGTGGCGCCGGGGCCGCACCGGCTACCCGATCATCGACGCCGGAATGCGCCAACTCGCCCACGAGGGCTGGATGCACAACCGCGCCCGCCTCCTGACGGCGAGCTTCCTCACCAAGAGCCTCTACCTCGACTGGCGCATCGGCGCCTCCCACTTCCTGTCCCTGCTCGTCGACGGCGACGTCGCCAACAACCAGCTCAACTGGCAGTGGGTCGCGGGCACCGGCACCGACACCCGGCCCAACCGGGTCCTCAACCCGCTGCGCCAGGCCGACCGTTACGACCCCGACGGCGATTACGTCCGCCGGTGGGTGCCCGAACTCGCCCACCTCCCCGGCCCGCTGGTTCACCGGCCCTGGCTCCTGGACGACGGCTACCCGCCGCCGATCATCGAGCCGGAGGCCCTGACCGCGCGGTTCCGGCACGGGCGCTCCTGACCCCGGGCGCACGTGCCGGCCACGCCATCGGCGGTGGGTGGTGGGCCCGCCGGCCCACCACCCACCGCCGCGGTCCGGTCGCGTCCTACTCCTCGGTCGGCCCGAGGTCGGCGTGCTCGCGCAGCTCCACGCTGCGGGCGCGGTGGGCGGCGTGCAGTTCCAGCACGGTGATCTCGTTCGCCCCCGGGCGCAGGACGGGGCCGGGCACGAACAGCGAGCGCTGCGGCCCGCGCGACCAGTAACGGCCGAGGTGGAAGCCGTTGACCCAGACGTTGCCCTTCGTCCAGCCCGGCAGGTGGACGAAGGTGTCGCCGGCCTCGGCCAGCCGCACGGTGCCGCGGTGGAAGGCCGGGCCGACCTGGGTGCCCGCGTCCTCGGTGAAGGGCAGCGCGTCGAGGCTGCTCAGCGGCAGCGGCCGGCTGGTCCAGCCGGCCGCCTCGGCGCCGTCCAGCAGCACCCGGCCCAGCAGGCCCTTGCGGTCGTGGATGCCCGGGCCGTAGTTGACCCGGCCCTGGTTCTCCACCAGCAGGCTCAGGACGGCGCCCGCGCGCGGCGCGGTGAACGCGATCGCCCGCTCGTGCCGCTCGCGCTCCAGCACCCCGACCGGCTGGCCGTCCACGAACACCTGGGCCCGGTCCCGCACCGTCTCCGCCTCCAGCAGGACCGGCCCCGCGGCGGGCAGGACGGTCTCGTAGAGGACGAAGCCGAAGTCCTGGCCGAGCTGCTCCATGGTGAGCGGCCGTTCGGCCCGCACCGCCTCGCCCAGCGCCGGAAGGTTGGCGAACAGCGGTGCGCAGGCGGTCAGTTCGACGGTGAGGGGACCGATCTTCGGTGCCCGAGCGGGCACCGGCTCGGCCGGCACGGGGGCGTACTTGGCGATGACCTGGCGGAACGCCTCGTACTTCTCGGTGGGGTCACCGGCCTCGTCCAGCGGGGCGTCGTAGTCGTAGGAGGTGACGGTGGGCCGGTAGGTGTGCTTGTCGTTGGCGCCGTTGGTGAACCCGAAGCTGGTGCCGCCGTGGAACATGTACAGGTTGACGGAGGCGCCGGTGGCCAGCACGGTGTCCAGCTCCTCGGCGGCCTGGGCGGGGTCGCGGACCACGTGGTGGCCGCCCCAGCGGTCGAACCAGCCGATCCAGAACTCGGTGCTCATCAACGGGCCGGTGCTCTGGTGGGCGCGCAGGGTGGCCAGGCCCTGCGCGGAGCGGCTGCCGAAGTTGGCCGTGGCCAGGGTCCCGGGCAGGGCGCCGCGGACGACGTCGCCGGGCTGGTCGCAGGTGAACAGCGGCACGTCGACGCCGCAGCGTCGCAGCGTGGCGGCGAGGTGCGCCAGGTGGGCGGTGTCGCCGTCGTAGGCGCCGAACTCGTTCTCGACCTGCACGGCCAGCACCGGGCCGCCGTTGGTCGACAGGTGCCGGCGAAGCGGCGTCAGCAGCCGCTCGAAGAAGTCCTCCACCGCGGCGAGGTAGCGCGGGTCCTGGCTGCGCAGCAGGATGTCGGGATCGGCGAGGAGCCAGGACGGCAGCCCGCCGCCCTCCCACTCCGCGCAGATGTAGGGGCCGGGGCGGAGCAGGACGTGCAGCCCCTCGGCGGCGGCCAGGTCGAGGAAGGCCGGCAGGTCCAGCCCGGCGTCGAGGCGGAACTCGTCCGGGCGCGGCTGGTGGAGGTTCCAGGGGACGTAGGTCTCCACCGTGTTGAGGCCCATCAGGCGGGCCTTGCGCAGGCGGTCGGCCCAGTGGCCCGGGTGGACGCGGAAGTAGTGGAGGCCGCCGGAGATGATCCGCAGCGGCTGGCCGTCGAGGGTGAACCCCTCGTCGTGGATCTGCAGGACGGGCATGGTGTGCTGCTGCTCCTGGGAGAGGTGGGTGCGCGGACCGGCCGGCGAGGTCCGGTCGGCCGGTCCGGGCGGGTTCGTCACCGGCCGGCGCGGGCGCGGGCAGTGGATCGCCCGGGACGCCCGCGCCGGCGGCGGGTCACGGCGCGGTGACCTTGAAGCCCTGCTGGTTGCCGTAGTCGGTGATGCGCTTCTGCCAGGCGCTCAGGCCGGTGTTGATGTCGGTCGAGATGTTCGGGCCGACGGTGTCCTTGAAGACCGAGTTGGCGTACAGCTGGTAGGGCAGGTACTGCCAGCCCTTGGCGACGGCGGCGGAGGAGTCGGCGAAGACCTGGTTGGCCTTCTGGCCGCCGAGGCCCTGCACCGGCTGGTCGAGGAAGGCCGGGTCCTTGAGCAGCTCGTCGGTCGCCGGGAAGAGGCCGTTGGCGGAGAGCGAACGGACGGCCTGCGGGTCGGAGTTCAGCCAGATCGCGAAGGCCGCGGCAGCGGCCTTGTTCTTGCTGCTGCTGGTCACCGCGACGGAGGAGCCGCCGTTCTCGGAGGAGACGTTCTCGCTCGCGCTCCACTGCGGGATGGGCGCGGCGCGCCAGTCGGCCGCGGTGTCCGGGATGGTGGAGGCGATGTTGCCGGGGGCCCAGGCGCCGATGATCCACATGGCGTACTGGCCGCTGCCCATCGACTGCCACCACTCGTTGGTCCACCCCGGGGCGGTGTCGACGAGCTTGCGGTTGATCAGGGAGGTCCACAGGTCGGCGGTCTTCTTGGCGCCGGCGTCCTGGAGCTTGACGGTGACCGAGGTGGAGTCGGTCTGCTGGAACGGGCGGCCGCCGGCCTGCCAGATCAGGCTGTCCACGCCGCCGGCGTCGCCGGGGTCGATGGAGGTGATGAACCGCTTCGGGTCGGACGCCTTGATCTTGACGGCCGCGGCCTCGAACTCGGCCCAGGTCTTGGGGGGTTCGATCTTCAGCTCGTCGAGGATCTTCTTGTTGTAGAACATCGCCATCGGGCCGGTGTCCTGCGGGATGGCGTAGACGCCGTCGGCGATGGCCACCTGGGACCAGGCGGAGGCCGCGAACTTGCTCTCCAGGGCGGCGGCGCCGTAGTCCTTGAGGTTCACCAGCCGCTTGGACAGGGCGAGTTCGGGCAGTGCGAAGTACTCGACCTGGGCGACGTCGGGGCCGCCGCTGCCGGCCTTCACGGCGGTCTGGAGCTTGGTGTACTCGGTCGCCGACTGGCCGGCGTTGACGATGTCGACCTTGATCTTCGGGTACTTCTGCTCGAAGAGCGCGACCGTCTTGTCCATGTTGGGGGCCCACGTCCAGAAGGTGAGCGTGGTGGGCGTGTCCAGGGCCTTCGCCGGGTCGGCGGGCGTGGCCTCGCCGCCGCCCGAGGAGCTGCAGGCGGTCAGGGTCAGGGCCAGCGCGGCGGCGGGCACGAGCGCGAGCAGTCTGCGGCGCGGGGTGGAGTGCGCAGGGGTCATGGCGGGTTTCCTTGCCGGGAGGTGGGGCGGGGTGGGCGGGGCGGGAGCGGGGGGCGTCATTCCTTGACGCTGCCGGCGGCCAGGCCGGACTGCCAGAACCGCTGGAGGAACAGGAAGGCGACGACGAGCGGGACGATCGCCAGCACGCTGCCGGTGATGACGAGCGGGTAGAAGCCGGTGGTGGTGGCACCGCTGCCGGCCGCGCCGGTCGCCAGCGAGTTCCACTGGTTGAGGCCGACGGTGAGGGGGAACCACTGCGGGTCGCTGAGCACGATCAGCGGCAGGAAGTAGTTGTTCCAGGTCGCCACGAGGGAGAACAGCAGCACCGTGACGAATCCGGGCGCGAGCAGGCGCAGCGAGATGGTGAAGAAGGTGCGCAGCTCGCCGGACCCGTCGATGCGGGCGGCCTCCAGCATCGAGTCCGGGACGGCGCCGAGGGCGTAGACCCGCATCAGGTAGACGCCGAACGGGCTGGCCAGGGAGGGCAGCAGGACGGCCCAGGGGGTGTCCACGATGCCGACCTTGCTGAACAGCAGGTAGGTCGGCACGGCCAGCGCCGTCCCGGGGATCGCGACGGCGCCCAGGACGATCGCGGCCAGCGCGGTGCGGCCCCGGAAGCGGTACTTGGCCAGGGCGTAGCCGGCCGCGGTGGAGATGAAGGCGGCTCCGCCCGCGCCCACGACGGCGTACAGCAGGGTGTTGGCGAACCAGCGCAGGTAGATGCCGTGGTCGTAGGTCAGGACGGCGTGGATGTTGTCGAAGAAGTGGAAGTCGCGGCCGAACCAGAGCCCGAACCCGGTGGTCAGCGAGCCGGTGTCCTTCGTGCTGGACATCAGCAGCCACAGCAGCGGCAGCAGGGCGTAGACCAGCATCAGGCCCATGGCCACGGTGAGCGCCGTGCTGGAACGCCTGCGCCCCCGCCCCGCCCGGCCGCTGGTGGTGTTCGCGCTCACAGGCTCTGTTCCTTTCGCATCGACCGGGCCTGCACGGCGTAGGCGACCACTGCGGTCACTCCGCCCAGGAGCACGGCGACGGCCGCCGAGTAGTTGAACTGCTGGCCGTTGAAGGCCAGGTTGTAGGCGTACATGTTGGGCGTGTAGCTGGTGGAGATGACGTCCGGGGCGAGGGACTGCAGGACGTTCGGCTCGTTGAAGAGCTGGAAGGTCCCGATGATCGAGAAGACGGTGGCCAGGGCCAGCGCGGGCCGCAGCGCGGGGAGTTTGATGCTCCAGGCCGTACGGATCGCGCCCGCGCCGTCGACCTCGGCGGCCTCGTAGAGCTCCTGCGGCACGGTCCGCAGGGCCGCGTACAGGATGAGCATGTTGTAGCCCACGTACTCCCAGGTCACGACGTTGCCGATGGAGGCGAGCATCCACGTGCCGCCGAGCAGGCGGGGCACGTCGGTGTGCAGGGCGTCGCCGATCTGGTGGATCAGCCCGAAGCGGTCGCCGTACAGGTAGCCCCACATCAGTGAGGCCACGACGGCCGGGACGGCGTACGGGACGAAGATGCCGATCCGGAACAGCCCGGGCCAGCGCAGCCGTCCGCTGTCGATGGCCAGCGCCGCCAGCAGGGCGAGCAGCAGCATCAGCGGGACCTGGACGACCAGGAAGAGGGTGACCCGCCACAGCCCGGTCCGGAAGAGCTCGTCCCCCAGGGCGCGGGTGTAGTTGTCGAACCCGACGAAGACGTTGCCGCCGACCAGCCGGTCCTGGAAGAAGCTCAGGTAGGCGGCGTAGCCCAGGGGGGCCGCGATGCCGATCACGAACACGATCAGGAACGGGGCGAAGAAGACATAGCCGAAGGACCCGTGACCGCGCCGGCTCGAACGCAGCTGTGGACGGGGCCGGCCCGGGGGCCGGACGACGGGGGCGGGTGGGGCGGGGAGTTGCGACGTGCTCACGGGGTGCCCTTCACGGCCGATGTTTACGCCAACATGAAGCTGGCGTTGAGTCTTGACCGCTGATGGCGGGGGAGTCAAGGGCCTGTGCCGGCGTGATGCGGCTTCGTGATGAACCGCCAGCAGGCCTGCGGCGGTTGGTGCGTGCGGCCGGGCCGGGGGAGTCGACACCTGCCCGGTGGGCGGATGTCCACCCTGGTCAGGAGGGGTTCCGGTGGCCGGGGTGGCCGGTTCGCCGCCCCCTCGGGGGTGCCTGTCGGGGGCTGTCGGCCCACCGGATTCCGCCCCGGCGAGGCGTCGGCGCGGGGTGGAGAAGATTACGACCGCGTATCAGTCGGTTTACCAGCTTGACGCCCGCACGGGCGGCGAGTGTCATTGTTCCAACGCGTTTGAACATGTTGATTGCTGAGCGTTATTGCTGATCTCGCCTCGCCGTCTTTGCCCCGGCGGTGGGGCCGCGGGTCGTGCAGACCGCGCGGGACGCCAAGGTGGCGCTGCTGACCTCGGACGACCAGATCTGCGCCAGTGGTCCGGACCCGGCGGCGTGCTCGAAGGCGTACCTGGCGTGCAAGGACTGGAGCGGCGGCAAGCCGACCGGGATGAAGGCCGCGCTGTTCATCAACGGCAAGGACGTCGGCGCGCTGGCCGTGCAGACCATGTACGACAAGCTCAAGAACAGCAAGGACTTCCCGAAGGAGGCCTTCGCGCCACCACCATGGTCGACGCCACGACCTGGCAGAGCGCCGGAGTCACCTGCAGCTGACCCCCCTGAACCGGCCCGCCCCCACGCCCCCACGGGGCCGGCCCGGCCGCCTCCGGCCCCGTCATGGTCGGAGGCGGCCACTCCACCTGCCTCCGGCACCCTCCCGCACTCGCCCTCATCGGCCTCGTCGCCGCCCTCGCCGGCATCCTCCTCACCGCCCGCACCGGCTCCGGCCAACCCACCTCCGGCAGCGAAGGCCTCGAACTCAAGGCCATCACCGCCGCCGCCCTCGGCGGCTGCGCCCTCAAGGGCGGCAAGGGCGGCATCGGCGGCACCCTCCTCGCCGTCGCCCTCCTCGGCTGCCT